>JADGHL010000042.1 GCA_019686135.1 Myxococcaceae bacterium
CCGCCCGATGACGAAGTCCCGCCCCGACCCGCGGACGAGGCCCCGGAGGTGAAGCCTGCGCCCCCGCCGGCACCTGACGCGGAGAAGGCGAACCGCGAAGAACCGCACGCGCCCGAGGCAAAGAAGGAGACGCCTGCCTCGAAAGAGAAGGCTTCGCCGCCGCCGCCCGAGAAGAAGGAGAAGGAGCGCGACATCAGCGAGTGGGAGGAGGGCGTGATCGAATACTGAGCGTCGATCACCGCAGCGCGGGCGGCGACGTCCTTCGCTGGGTGATGCGCACGCCGGCGATGACCAGCGCGCCGCCGGCGAAGATCTCCCAGGTCAGCGGCTCGCCGAGCAGCGCCCACGCCGCCAGCGCCGTCGCGGCGGGCTGCAGGTTCGCAAACACCGCCACCTTCGACGCCTCGAGGCGCGACAGCGCGAAGTACCAGAGGATGTACGAAATCACCGAGGTGGCCAGGCCGAGGTAGACGATCATCCACCAGGTCAAGTGGCTGGCCTGGGTGAAGTGCGGCAGGTGCACCACCAGCGGCGCGAACGGGACAGAGACGAAGGAGGCCACCGTCATGGTCCAGGCGGTCGCGCGGAAGGCGCCGTAGCGTTCGATGAGGACGCGACCCTCCGCGGTGTAGAGCACCCAGGCGGCGACGGCGACGAGGATGAGGGCATCCCCCCACAGGGGCCCGATGGCCGCGCGCAGCCCGCGCCCGAGCAGCAGCATCACCACGCCGATGAACGCGACGCCGATGCCGAGCACCCGCGTCCGCGAGATGACCGCCTCGCCGCGCCAGACGAGATAGAGGTACACGCCGAGCGGCGTGAGCGCGTAGAGCAGCGCGGCGTGCGCGGCGGTGGAGTGGTCGAGCCCGAAGAAGAAGAAGCCCTGGTTGAGCGGCCCGGCGAGAACGCCGAGGAGGAACACGCGCAGGCGCGCCTCCTTCGGAGGCAGCGCGGGTCCGGGGAGGACCGCGAGCAGGAGCACGAAGACGATCCCGCTCGTGGCGAAGCGGGCCATCACCAGCTCCAGCGGGCGCAGGTCCACCATCGCCTGCTTGGCCGCAAGGTACGTCCCCGCGCTGATCGCCGTCTGCGCCAGCAGCGCCGCGTACACCGCGCCCAGCGGGGCCGCCGCGCCCGCCTCTCCGCCCAGAGCCGTCGTCCGATCCGCCATGCCATCGGTCTGGCACGGACCGGGCTCCGGGTGAACCGGATTCAGGGCGCCGTCAGCACCCACCTCCCACCGACGCCGATGGTCGGGCCGGGCTCCCACACGTAGTTGGGCCCCGGCGGAACTTCGTAGTGCCCGGGACGCCAGACCCAGTGGCAGCCATCATGCCGCCACGAGCCGCCGATCCAGTGCGCGTTCGGCGCCGGCGCCTCCGGCTGAAGCTCCTCCGGTGGCTCCGGAGGCGGTCCGTCGTCGCATGGCTCCGGTGGCGGCTGAACAGCTGCCGCCGTCACCGCTGTGGTCTTCGCGGGCGCCGTCTGCTCCGGCGCGGTCCGGGCGCGCGGCGTCTGACTGAACGGAGGCATCGGCGCCGGAGCGTGGGCGACAGCCGTTCGAGCGGGCGGGCGCGGCGGCGCCGGGACCCTCCACCAGCCGCTCTGCCACTCCCATCCGCCGTCGGTCCAGACCCAGTGTCCGTTGATCCACTCCGCGTCATCGCTCGGGCGGCCGAAGTCGCGCCACGGGCGATCGTCCTTCGGGGGCGGCCGGAAACGATCCGGCGGACGCTGCCAGTGCCCCTCCACCCAACGCCACCGCGCGTAAGCCGGGACCGTGCCGTCGTGGGTCCACTCGTACCTGCCCGGCTGCCAGACCGCTCCGGGCGCGGGCGGCGATCCAGGCTCACGTGGTGGCGGAGGCGGCTCGATGCGGGTCACCTCGATCGTCACGCGGCCCTCCCGGACGAGCTGCGGCCACTCCGACCACAGCACCAGCTCGGCCTCGCGCGTGCCCGGGTCGATCGGATCGCTCTCCAACTCCCAGGTGGAGAGTTGGGCGCAGATCTCCAGCTCCGCCTTCAGATAGTTCCGGAGCCACCGGGCCTCGATGCTCTCCACTTCGCGCCAATGACCCGGCAGCGTAACCCCCACGTGCGCGCCCGCGCTGAGCGCCGCGCCCGAACCATCGACGGCGACACCGCCGAACCCCTGGACCGCAGACTGCGGCGGAGCGGTGGCCGGCATGTCCGCCGAAGCCTCTTCGTCTTCCCGAAGCCGCGAGGGTTCCGGCGTCGCTTCGGTTCGGGCCCCGGGTGCGGTCGCGTTGAGGTCGACACGTTCGCGCAGCCATTGCTGCCAGCGCAGCTCCGTGGGCGAATCGAACCACCGGTACGCGGGCGTGAGCGCACGGTCGCCGATGGTGGCATTGAAGCGCGGCGCGCAGCGCGCGCTGATCGCGACCTTCACCTGCGTGGGCAGGGTGTCGTGGAGCGGAACTTTGATCCGCACCGGGCCCTGCTCGAAGCCGTCCTCGAGCCGGGTCTCCACGGTGTGGTCGCGGACGTAGACGCCACCGGGAGCGCAGCCGATGGCCGCGACGGCGACGATGCCGAGTGAGAGGAGCCGAGTCATGCGCCGGAAACCGGATGCCATCGACGCGGGCGGCGCGACGAAAATTCAATCGGCTCGGCCTGCGAACCGCAGGCGCCCACGCCCGTGAGGGAGCCTTCGGCCTACCGTTTCCGCCGCGCGGTGACGATCGCCAGAAACGACCGCGTGCGGAGCTCTTCGAGCGACAGGCCCGCCTCACGCGCGTCGTTCTCGGTGAGGGCGCCACAGGCGATGCCGCGGAGGAAGAAGTTGAGCAGCCCCTGGCCGGTGGCCGCGTCGTCGAAGATCTCGTTCACCCGCGTGGCCTGCGCCGCCCGGGCGAGGAACGCACGCAGCCGCGCGGTCGCTTCGGGGAGTCCCTCGAGGAAGAACGCGTAGGTGGCCGCGTAGCGGATCGGCAGCTGCGCGGGGTGCAGGTCCCAACCCTGATAAAGGCCGTTCACCAGCGCGTTCCGGATGTGCCGGTACGCCAGGCGCCAGGCGTTGAAGACGACCTCGCGGTTGCGCTCGAGCTGCTCGTGCGTGAGCGTCTCGCCCTTCTCCGCGCGGTGCGGTCCGACCGGCATCACGTTGGTCGCCCCGTCGACGACCCACACGCCGGTGCCGGCGAGCGCCACCTGCATCATCTGCCGCGCCCAGTCCGCGGCGGCGTGGCTCATCGTCTGGTGCGTCGCGGTCACGTCCATCGCAGCGGTGTAGTCGTACGCGCCGAAGTGCGCCGCCACGCAGCGCCCGCCGCCAGCCGCCACCAGCGCGCGCAGCGGCACTCGCCCGTCCTCAGAGAGGAGCGCCTGGGGCATTTCGATCATCAGCTCGAGCTTCAGCGCCCCCGACGGCAGGCGGTGCTTCTTCTCCAGCATCCCCAGCATCCGCACGAGCACCGCCACCTGCTCGGGCCGCGTCACCTTCGGGAGCGTGACCACGAAGTGCGGCGGAAGCCTGCGCCGGGAGGCCTTCGCCAGCGTGGAGACGAACACGTCCAGCGTCCGGGTCGCGCGCGGGAACAGCTCGGACGTGAGCGCTTTGATCCGGATCCCCACGAAGGGCGGAAGCGTCCCCGCCTCGAGCCCTTTCGCCATCTCCAGCGCGGCGTGCTCCGCGTGACCGTCCTCCTCCGCGTCCGGGCGGTGGCCGTAGCCGTCCTCGAAGTCGATCCGCTGATCCTCCACCGGCTCCCGGCGGAGCTTCTCCACCACCCGCGCGTAGACCGTGCGCATCATCCCCGCGTCCGCGCTGAGGTTGAGCGCGCGGGTGAGATCGCCCGCTTCGGGCGCGTACGTCTCCAGCGCGCGGAGCGCCAGATCGCCGAGCTTGCGCGCCGCGTTGGCCTGATAGAGGTGCGCGCCGCCGTAGACGACGTGGATGGGTTGGCGATCGGCCGAACGTCCGGGCCAGGTTCGGGCGATCGCCTTGTCGGCGCGCGCGATCGCCGAACGCAGCGGCGCGAGCTGGGCGGGAGTGAGCGAGGTCCGCGGCGGCATGAGGCGTCAGCTCCCGCGGTAGGTCGAAAAGCCAAAGGGACTGAGGAGCAGCGGCACGTGGTAGTGCTCGCCGGCCTCGGCGATCTCGAAGACGACCTGCACGTACGGATAGAAGCCGCGGGTCTTTTTCGAGGCGAAGTAGGCCGCGGTGTCGAAGGTAAGCCGGTACACCCCGGCACTCAGCGAGGTCCCCGAAGGGAGGAAGTCCTTGATGCGGCCGTCCGCATTCGTCACGCCGCGGGCGAGTTCCTTCCATCCGGTCGCGCCGATTTGCGCCTCCAGGAGGATGGGGAGATTTGCCGCGGGGCGGCCGAGAGAGACATCGAGGACGTGGGTGGAGAGCGTGCTCATTCGTTCAACAGTTTCTCGAGCCGGATCCGCGTGATCTTCGCCTGTTCGGCGGCGGCCACGCGCAGCTCGGTGTCGGGATCGTTGTTCATCCGCTCGCGCAGAAGCGCGAGCATCTCCTCGGCGCTCTTGCCGGTGGCGCATACCAGGAAGATGAAGCCGAACTTCTCCTCGTAAGCTCGGTTCCCTACGGCCAGGGCGCGGATGACCTCCTCCGAGGCGCCCTGGACACCCTGCTGCTCCTGCGAGGACCACTGCGCGGTGGACTGGAACTTCGCGCGCAGCGCGCTCTCGCCGATCCGCGGGTGGTGCGTCATCGCCTCGCGCCAGTCCGATTCCGTGGTGCGCGCCCACTGCCGTTCCGACTCGGCGAACAGCTGGCCGGCGTCCGCGAACGGGCGCGCGCGCGCCATCGCCTCGGCCCACTTCGTCGATCCGCAGCAGCGAAGGAGCGCGGCGACGGCCTCCGCCTCACTCATCGCGTTGAGGCGCTTAAGCGCAGCCATGGGCCCCGTCATACCGGCCTGCCATAGAGCCGGAGCCGGCTCACGCCGCCGTCCGGGAAGATGTTGAGCCGCACGTGGGTGAAGGGGCCCTTCTCCACGAGCTCCTTCTCGAAGTAGTGCTGCTGCGAGGGGCCGAGCTTCACCCGCGGGAGCAGCTCCTTCCAGGGGAGCTCCTTCGCGTTGGCGAAGTCCAGCACCTCGGTCTCGAGACGCACGCCGTCCAGCGAGCAGCTCTCCGGGTAGTTGCCCTTGAAGTGGTTGGTGTCGACCTCCACCTTCTGGATCATCCCCGGCGCGGCCAGCTTCACGACGATCCAGTCGAACCCCGGCACCCGCTTGCGCCGCGTCTCCCAGCCCTCGCCCATGTGCGCCGCGCGGCCGGGGAGGATGAGGTTGTCCTTCGGGCCGAAGAACGCGTCGTTCGCCTGGATCACCACGCCGCCGTTCGCCACCGCCGCGAGGTCGACCAGCTCTCCCGACGCCTTGAGCCGGGCCACGTCCGGCACCACCTGCCCGTGCACGCGGAAGCGCGCCACGCCACCGTCGGGGAAGATGTTGAGGCGCAGGTGCGTCCACCGCCGGTCGCTGTGGACCGCGAACATGTTCTGCGTGCCGCCGTGCAGCTTCTGGCGGGGGACGATCTCCGTCCAGCCGGACGCGCTCTGGTCGAACGGCGGATCGCCCTCCTCCGTCGCGATCGCGTCCACCGAGGCGTACTCGGGGAAGTTGCCGAGGAAGTGCGCGGTGTCGATGTTCACCCCGCGGACCACGCCCGGGATGCCGAGCCGGATGATCGCGCTGTCGTAGCCGGGCACGCGCTTGCGGCGCGACTCCCAGCCGTCCATCCACTTGCCCTTGTCGGTGTACTTGTCGGGGAGGAACACCGCGGGCGCCGGCTTGAGCAGGTTCTCCTTCTCCGCGAAGAAGTCGTCCGTCGCCCAGAGCACCCGCCCGCCCACCTTCTCGGAGGCGAGGTCGAGGTGCGTGGTGAAGCCGACGTGGATCCGCGTGTCGTTTGTGGCTGCCTGCATCGGTCCTCCTCGGTCCTCAAGCTTCGCGCGTCACCCGGCGGCCGGAGGGCGGTGCGGGGAAGGTGCCGTCCGCGTAGATCCGCTCGCCGGCCAGGAAGGTGGTGCGGACGCGGCCATATAGCCGGCGCCCGCTCCACGGCGTCAGCGGGTGGCGGTGCAGCACGTCCTTCGGCTGCGGGGTGAAGTCCGCGTCCGGATCGAACAGCACCAGGTCCGCGCGCAGGCCCGGAGCGATCCGCCCCCGGCTGCGCGAGACGCCGATGAACGCCGCCGTCCGTTCGCACATCACGCGCGCCAGCCACTCCAGCCCGAGCCCACGTGCCCGCATCCCGGTCCACACCGCGGGCAGCGAGAACTGCAATCCGGCGATGCCGCCCCACGCCGCGCCGAAGTCGCCCGTCTCCAGCCCCTTGAGCGCCGGCGTGCACGGCGAGTGATCCGACACGACGAAGTCAATCGTCCCGTCCTTCACCGCGTCCCACAGGCGCTCCCGGTTCTCCGCCTCGCGGATGGGCGGCGCGCACTTGAAGTGCGTGGCGCCCGCGTCGATCTCCTCGGCGCTGAAGGTGAGGTAGTGCGGGCAGGTCTCCACGGTGAGCGGCAGCCCCTCTTCCCGCGCGCGCCGGATATCCGTCAGCGCGTCCGCCGACGAGAGGTGGACGATGTGCACGCGGCACCGGTGCGCGCGGCACAGGTCGATCATCATCCGGACGGCCGCGTTCTCCCACTCGCGCGGGCGAGCGTTCAGCCAGGTTGCGTACGCGCGCGGCTCGCCGCCGGTGGACGCGGGCGCGGCGTTCTCCAACTCCGCGTGCACCAGCAAGGGGACGCCTGCGCGCGCCAGCACCGGCATCGCTTCGTCGAGATCCGCGCGCGTCGACTGCGGGAACTCGTCCACGCCCGACGGGCAGAGGAACGCCTTGAACCCCAGCGCGCCGGCTTCGACCATCCGCTCGAGCTCCCCAGCGTTCTCCGGCACCACCCCGCCCCAGAAGCCGTAGTCGATGGCGCAGCGCCCCTCCGCCGCCGCCACCTTGGTCTGAAGCGCGCTCAGTGTGGTGGTCGGCGGGATCGAGTTGAGCGGCATATCGACCACCGTGGCGATCCCCCCGGCTGCGGCGGCGCGGGTGGCCGTCTCGAAGCCCTCCCATTCGGTGCGCCCGGGTTCGTTGATGTGCGCGTGGCAGTCCACCACCGCCGGCATCACGACCTCGGCCGTCGCGTCGATGCGCTCGGCACCGGGCGGTCCGGCGACCTCGCCCCGCGCGACCTCGACGATGCGGCCGTCGCGGACGATCACCGCGCCATCGACGAGACCTTCGGGCGTGACGATGCGGCGGCTGCGGATGACCCGATCGGACATGCGTGCCTCCGGAGCCCGGCTACTGTGAGGCGAACCCGCGGATGTGCTCCACCAACGCCTCGAGCAGCTCGGGCTTGTTCTTCAGATCCGGCTGCGGCGGCATCAGCGGGCTCTTCCCCACTGCGGCGCCACCGCCGACGATCGCCTGCTCGATGTGCGCGTCGGTGACCGACTTCTGCCACGCGGGATCGGCGAAGTTCCTGGGCCGCGGGTTGTACGCCGCGGCGGCCGGACCGTCGCCGTGCCCCTTCGGGCCGTGGCACATCACGCAACGCACCGAGTAGGTCTCGGCCGCCTCCTCCGTGGGCGTGTTCTTCGCAGCGGCGGGCGTCGAACCCTGGAACCCACCCATCAGCCCGCCGGAGCCGTTCGCCAGCTGGAGCGGATTCGGCGCAGGCGCGGGCGCGGCGGGCTTTGCACCGGCATCGGGAGCGTCGGGCGCCTGAGCCCTCGGAGCGGGCGGCGGCGGCCGCGGCGTCACCCCCGCCCCGGGCGCGGCCACCCGGTTCGGGACCGCGTCGATGTGCGCGCCCTGGTGGATCCACGCGCCCAGCGCGAAGCGCTCGTTGTCCGTCATCCCGGTGAGGTTGCCCAGCGGCATCGTCTTCGTGTCCACCGCACGCACGAGGATCCGGTCCTTCAGCCGCTGGATCTCCTCGGGCGTATCCAGCGTGATGCCGAGCGGCGCCACCGGGAACCCCGGGTTGGTGGGCTTCGCCGAGTGGCAGGTGACGCAGCGGGTCTGGATGATGTTGTTCACCGTCTCGAACGGAACCCGGGTGGCCGAGGCATAGGCCTCCGCGTTCGACGTGGACGTGGACGCCGGGAGTGTGAGGAGGATGGCTCCGGCCAGCGCAGCGGCGGTGCCGACCAGCGGCACCGGGTGCATCTTGAGCCGCTGGTTCATGAACGTCTTCACGCCCACGCCCACCACGGCGATCAACCCGAGCGCGAGCCACGGGTGCGCGCACGCGTAGACGGACGAGAAGTGGTTGGAGAGCATCAACGCCAGCACCGGCAGCGTGGCGTAGTGGTTGTGCGTGGAGCGGAGCTTCGCGCGCTGGCCGTAGCTGGTGTCCACCGGCGTGCCGGCGCGCGTGGCCGCCAGCATGTGCCGCTGCGCCGGGATGATGCGCAACAGGACGTTGCTGCTCATCACCGTGGCGATCATCGCGCCGATCTGCAGGAACACCGCGCGCGGCGAGAAGATGTGGCCCAGCACCCAGGCCAGGCCCATCACCACGACCAACCAGAGCGCGCCGAACAGCCGCAGGTTGTTCACCAGCGGCGTGCGGCAGACGAGGTCATAGGCAATCACCCCCAGCCCGAGCAGGCTGATGCTGATCGCCACGCCCTCCGCGTGGACGAGGCCGCTGGCCGGGTTCACCAGCACGACCTGATCGCCCAGGTAGTAGACGACGGTGATGAGGAAGAAGCCGGTGATCCACGTGGTGTACGACTCCCACTTGAACCAGTGCAGCGTGGGCGGCATGTCCTGCGGCCGCAGCGAGCGCCGCTTGACCACCTCGTAGAACCCACCGGAGTGCGTCATCCACAGCTCGCCGGCGACGTCCCCCTCGCGCTTGCGGAGCGGCGCCTCGATGTGGCTGTCGAGCCACATGAACAAGAAGGAGTCGCCGATCCACATGATCGCGGCGACGACGTGCGCCCAGCGGAGCGCGAGGTTCAACCATTCATGGAGGACGGGGAGCATGTAGGAGGATTCGCTCTATACCTCAACGCGGCTTCGTGGCATCGCTCCCCGGCGTTTCTTCAGTGTCCAGAGAGCACGGTCGGCGGGTGACAGCGCAAGCGCGCAGATCCGCTCGCGGATGGCGCACAGGCCCCAGGCACTGAGGATGCAAGCGCCCCCGCGGAGGTGTGCGGTGGGCAGGCTGGCAGCGCTGACGCGGCCGGGGATCTCCCTCGCCGAGGAGACGGCCGACTTCTTCCTCTACTTCGGGAAGGTGTGCGCCGCCGTCCCGCGCGGCCTCCGCGAACGCGGCGAGCTGGGCCGGCAGCTCATGCACGTGGGCGTGGGCTCGTTCCCGGTGGTGTTCTTCACCGCCGCCTTCACCGGCGCGGTCATCGCCCTGCAGACGTACACCGGGTTCATCCGCTTCCGGACCGAGGGCCTGGTGGGCAGCGTGGTGGCGCTCTCCATGCTGCGCGAGGTGACACCGGTGCTGGCCGCGCTGATGGTCACCGCGCGCGTGGGCAGCGCGATGGCCGCCGAGGTCGGCAGCATGCGCGCCGCCGAGCAGATCGACGCTTTGGTGGCCATGGGCACCGATCCGATTGAATACCTCTTCGTCCCGCGGGTGCTGGCCGGCGCGACGATGCTCCCGCTCCTCGTGGTGCTGGGCGACTTCGTGGCGATCGTTGGCGGCCGCATCGCCGCCACCACGCTCCTGGGCGCGAACTCGGTGCAGTACGACGACAGCACCTTCGCGTACCTCGACCTGCGCGACTTCTGGTCGGGCGTGGTGAAAGCGTCCGCCTTCGGGCTCCTGTTCACGCTCATCTGCTGCCAGAAGGGGTATCAGGCCACCGGCGGCGCCGCGGGCGTGGGCCACGCCACCACGCGCGCCGTGGTGAGCGCCAGCCTCTCGGTCGTCATCGTCGACTTCTTCCTCTCCAAGCTGCTGTTCGTGCTCTGAGGCGCAAGCATGTCCGGGGAGCCGCGACAGACCGATCCGCCGCTGCTTTCCACCGAAGCGCTCACCGGCGGCGTCCCCGGGCGGATCCTGCTGGAGGAGATCACCACGCAGATCCGCCGCGGCGAGTGCCTGGTGCTGATGGGCCCCTCCGGCGCCGGGAAGACGGTCCTGCTCAAGCACCTGATCGGGCTGATGCGCCCGGTCTCCGGGACGGTCAGGGTGGACGGCGTGGACTTCTGGTCGCTCTCGCCGGCCGAACAGGTCCGCACCCGTCAGCGCTACGGGTTCGCCTTCCAGCAGGGCGCGCTCTTCGACTCGCTCTCCGTCTTCGACAACGTCGCGTTTCCGCTCCGGCGGCACACCCAGCTGTCGGAGGAGAGAATCGCCGAACGCGTCCGGCAGTGCCTGCATTGGGTCCAGCTGCGGATCAGCGGGCGCGAGTCGATCTCCGAGCTGTCGATCGGCATGCGCCGGCGGGTCGGCTTCGCGCGGGCGATCGCGCTCGAGCCGGAGATCCTCCTCTTCGACGAGCCCACCGCGGGACTGGATCCGGTGATGGTCACCGTCATGAGCCAGCTCATCAACTCGCTCAAGGCGCGCCTGCGCCCGGCCACGGTGGTGGTGACGCATGATCTGGCCTGCGCTCGGGACGTGGCCGATCGGATCGCCCTTCTGGTGCAGCGGCGGATCGTCGCCGAGGCGCCGCGCGACGTGTTCTTCGATCTGACGGATCCGGTGGTCCGCCAGTTCGTCGAGGGAAAGCCGTTCGGCCCGCTTTTGCCGCCCGAGGAGCTGCTCGAGCGCCCGGACGGGGAGCAGCGCCCGTGAGCCGCTCCGCCGCCATCGGCTTGTTCATTCTGGCGGGACTGGTGATCGCCGCCTGGTTCGTCCTGCGCATCCAGGGCATGCGGATCGGCGAGACGCCGGGCATCGACTACGTGGTGGAGCTACCGGACGCGGAGGGGCTGCAGCCCAAGGCGTGGGTTCTCTACAAAGGCGTGCGCGTGGGGCGCGTCACCGGCGTCTCCCTCTCGGGCGAGGGCGTGGCGGTCAGGGTGACGATGCAGTCGCGGCTCGATTTGCGCGAGGGGACGCGCGCGCGGATCGTCAACGTCGGGCTTCTGGGCGAGAAGAACCTCGAGCTGCTCGCCGGTCCCCCCGACGCGCCGCCGCTGCCGCAGGGCGGCCACATCCGGGGCGTGCCCGCGCCCTCGCTGGACCGCGCGCTCGATCAGGCCAACGCCATCGGCGCCAACGTGGAGGCGATCACCGGCGATCTCCGTCGCGCCGTGGGCGGACCCGACGGCGGGAGCCCGCGGATGGAGGAGCTCCTGCAGAACCTCACCGAGCTCACCGCGGTGTTGAAGGAGGCGGTCGCCGAGAACCGGCACGCGCTGCGCGGATCTCTGGACGAGGCGCGCGAAGCGTCCAGGGCGATCACCGTTCTGGCGCAGCACCTCACCGATCTGGCGGATCGCCAGAGCTCGCAGGTGGACCGGACGGCCGACAACGTCGTCGCCACGAGCGAGAGCCTGCGCCGCGCCGCCGCCACGCTGGAGTCATTGGCGGCGAAGCTCGATCACGGCGAGGGCGCGGTGGGCCGGCTGGTCTCGGATCCGGAGACGGGCCAACGCTTCGACGACGCGCTGGATTCGGTGAAGACCGGCGCCGACGCGATGTCGCACCTGGCGGAGGGCGCGAGGCAGGTGCGCCTCGGCGTCGGCATCCGCGGCGACTACCTCGCGGCGCACGGGCGCGGGAAGGGCTACTTCGGCGCCATGCTGACCGGGCAATCTTTGTCGCTGAAGCTGGAGGTGGTGAACGCACCGCTCGCGCTCGTGTCCGTCGCCGGCGCTCCACGTGCGGACGAGGAGGCGGAGCGGATCGCCTGGACCGCGCAGGTGGGCTACCGCTTCGGCTTCTTCCGGGTGCGGAGCGGCCTCAACGAGTCGCGCGTCGGCGCGGGGGCGGACGTGTTTCTGCTCGAAGAGCGGCTGCGCCTGAGCGCGGACCTCTGGGACCTCTCGCGCGCCGGGCTTCGGCCGCACGTCCGGCTGGAGGCCGCGGTCACGCCCTGGCGGCCGATCTTCCTGGTGGGCGGCTGGGACGACGCGCTCAACCCGGGCCAGGGCGACTCGGTGTTCATCGGCGCCGGGCTGCAGTTCGGACGGTAGAGCGCCTTTTCGGCTACGGCTTCTTCTCGCTGATGACGATCTCGTTCATCACCGCCGGCTCCAGCGGGCGATCGCGCGCGTCCCGCGGCAGCTTCGAGATCTTCTCCACGACGTCGTACCCGGAGATGACCTCGCCGAAGATGGTGTGCTTGCCGTTCAGCCACGCCGGCGTGGAGGTGGTGATGAAGAACTGCGAGCCGTTGGTGTTCGGCCCGGAGTTGGCCATCGCCACGAGGCCGACCTTGTCGAACTTCCGGCCGCTCTGGAACTCGTCCTCGAACTTGTAGCCGGGGCCGCCGTAGCCCATCCCGAGCGGATCGCCGCCCTGGATCATGAAGTTGGGGATCACCCGATGAAAGAGGGTGCCGTTGTACAGCGGCTTCTTCTGAAGCTGCCCCGTCCTCGGGTCCTTCCACTCCTTCGTGCCCCGCGCCAACCCGACGAAGTTGGCCACCGTCTTCGGAGCGTCCTTCGGGAACAGCTTGATGACGATGTCGCCGTGGTTCGTCTTGATCGTCGCGTAGAGCTCGTCGGGCAGCGACTCGCTGTCGGCGGCGCCGCCGGCCGTGGACGAGGCCGACTCCTCCTTGCAGCCCACAAGCGCCAGGGAAGCCATCGCCACCACTGCGAAGGTCCGAAATGCGTTCGTCATGCGCGTCCTTCTACCGGGCACACGAAAGCTGTTCCAGCGCCCAGCGCGCGGCGTCGCGCACGACGTCGCTCGGGTCTTCGGCCAGCCGCTGCAACAGCTCGCGCGCGCCGGCATCGCGCATCGCCCCGAGCGCATAGGCGGCATTCCGCCGCAGGCCATCGTACTTCGCGCGCGCCAGCGGCGTGCCGGGGATCAACGCCTGGTACTCGTCCGGCGTCAGCGCCGCCAGCTCGCGCGCGCCGAGCTGCGCCACCGCCCGCGGCGCGAACCGCTCGCTGCCGGCGACCTTCGGGGCCGCGTTCAGTGGGCAGACGTCCTGGCACACGTCGCAGCCGAAGACGATGTTCCGCATCGCCGGGCGCAGCGGTTCGGGGATGGCCTGCTCGTTCTCGATCGTCTGGTACGACAGGCACAGCCGCGCGTCGACGCGGCGGTCGGACGTAATCGCCCCGGTCGGGCACGCGCTCAGGCACAAGGTGCAGTCGCCGCAGGCGTCGGGCACGAACCGCTCGTTGTACCGGTCCACCTCCGCGTCCAGCACCATCGTGGCGAGGAAGACCCAGGAGCCGAAGTCGCGGGTGATGAGGCAGCCGTTGCGGCCGACGAAGCCCAGCCCGGCGCGCACCGCCCAGACCCGCTCCATGACCGGTCCGAAGTCCACCGCCGCGTAGTCGCGCAGCCCGGGAAACTTCTGGCGCAGCGTCCGCCGGAGCGTCCGCAGGCGATCGCGCATCGTCTGGTGGTAGTCGCGGCCGCGCGCGTAGCGGGAGATGGGCGAGCCTTCAGCGTTCGGATCCCACCAGTAGTAGTTCGCCGCCAGCGACAGGACCGTCCGCGCGCCCGGGAACAGGCGGCGCACGTCCAGCCGCTCGTCCGCACGCTCCTGCATCCAGTCCATGTCCGCGCACATCCCCGCGGCCAGCCACTCGCCGAGCACCTCTGCGGGGATGGGTTCGGGCCGGGCGAAGCCGCACAGGTCGAACCCCGCGGCGCGCGCGAGCGCCTCGACATCGGCGGCGGAGAGGATCAGCGGGGCGGAGTCCAGGGCACGTCCTTCACTCCGGCCCGCTTGTTCGCCACCCGCGCGAGGGTGAAGAGCAGGTCGGAGAGGCGGTTGAGGTAGGTGACCGGCAGAACGTCGATCTCTCCCGCCGCGTGGAGCGCCACCACCTTCCGCTCGGCGCGACGGCACACGGTGCGGGCGAGGTGGAGCGCAGAGGCCAGCGGCGTTCCGCCGGGCATGATGAAGCTGGTCAGCGGGCCGATCTCCGCGTCGAACGTGTCGATCGCCCGCTCCTGATCGGCGATCCAGGCGGCCTGGATTTTCGGAATCGCCTCCCACGCCTTCGTCCCGCGCGGGGTGGCCAGCATCGATCCCACGGTGAAGAGCTCCGCCTGCAGGCGGCCCAGCCACGCATCCAGCTCCGGATCCGCGCCGTGCGCGCGCGCCACACCGAGGCAGGCGTTGAGCTCGTCGACCTCGCCGTAGGCGTCCACGCGCGCCTCGTTCTTCTTCACCCGCCCGCCGCCGAACAGCGCGGTCTCTCCGGTGTCGCCGGTCTTCGTGTAGATCTTCGTCATCGCTCGCTCAGATGAGCCGCTGCATCTGCTCCGGCTCCAGGTTCCACACCGGCACGCCGCAGTAGCGCGGCCCCTCGGGACAGAAGGGCGTGATGCCCGCCTCCTTGCGCAGCGTGCACGGCGGGCGGATGTGGCGGACCAGCTGCGGCTGCACCCGCGCCACCTGCCCCACCTCCTCCTTCGAGCAGCGCCAGATCTCCTCCTGGGCGGTGTAGCAGAGGCGGTGCACCCACTTGTGGTGGTGGTGCAGCAGATCGCCGCTCTCGTAGAAGCGGATCGGGAACGCGTTGGGCAGGAGGTACAGCGCGAACTCCTGCGGCACGTTGGCGTCGAGCAGCCGCTCGATCGTCTTCCACGTCCGGCCCACCACCTCGAAGAAGCGCTCATGCGCCTCGGGCACCGCGGCGATCAGATCGGGGACGATGACGTCCACCTCGCCGGGCACGAAGTGCGCGTGCAGCACCGGGCGGGACGCGGGCGTCATCCGGTGCCGCTGGTCCTGGCTGTCGGCGGTGTGGGAGAGCTTCTTCTGGAAAGTGAAGTGCGCGTGCCCGAGCGCGCGCGTGAGCTTGGACACGGTGGTGAGCGTGAGCGCCTCGCCGAGGTACGGGTTCTGCTTCGGCGAGAGCACGCGGTCGAGCGCGGCATCGTCGGGGAGCTCCGCGCGCGTCAGCCCGAGCACCGCTCGCACCGCGGCCGCGACGGATGCGGGCCCGTTCACGCTGTAATCCACCAGGCGGGACCGCACCGTGCCCAGCGCCTCGTCGAACTCGCGCAGGAAGCGCCGCGCGTCCGTGCCCGAGGCGCGCAGCCGGCCGTGCTCGGCCAGCGTGCGGAACTCCAGCGTCTGCTCCAGCGGCAGCGGGTCTTCGATCCGCTGGAAGAAGAGTGGATCCAGCTTCGACACCTCCGCCACCATCGCCTCGACCACCAGGCGGGCCTCGGTGGGCACGTCCAGCTGCTGGCAGAGCCGGTGATAACGGTGGAGCGTGAGCCCGGAGATGGTGTGGTACAGGTGCGCGAACGTGCCGATGGGGAGCACGTAGCGGGCGATCTCCTGCGCCTTCTTCTTGAGTCCCAGAGCCCAGCGATCCGGAGCGCGCTTTCGGGCCGGGAAGATGCGGAAGTACTCCTCGGCCACCTTCGGCTTGAGGAGCTCGATGAGCGCCCGGTAGCCGCCCATCATGTCCTCCACCGCCGCACGGTAGAGCGCCTCCTCCGCCTCGCCGAGCGCCGGGAGCACCACGTTGCCCGGCTTCACCTCGACGTAGCGCTGGCTCACCTGCTCCGAGTTGTAGAAGGGGTGCGCGTGGAGAAAGGACCAGATCGTCTGGCGCGTCACGTTCTCCAGAGTGAACTGGAAGGTGGCGTGCTGGAGCGTCGTGTGGTGGCCGGCCTCGTACGTCTCGCGGGCGATGCGATCGCGCATGGCGATCGCCCGCTCATCCTTCCGCACGTCGGCCGGCGTGATGATGCGGCTGTTGTAGCAGGTGCGCGCAGTGGCGACGGCGTTGTCGAACGGCTCGGTGAAGCCGTTGGTCAGCGTCACCCTGGGCAAAGGCGAACGGAACGGCAGTGCAGCGTCGATGACGTCCTCCGGGGGAGCACCGCTCTATATAAGGAGGCGGCCGGTTCGGGGCCGCGGAGCATACCCGCCTGCACGGCAGCCCTGCCCTCTTGCGTTTCCGCAGGGTTGGCTCCGCTCATTTTGACTCTGACTAGCAAAATTGAAATCACGACGCGGACGATCTACAAGGTCCGCCGTGCGCCGCCACGTCCCCATGCTGATGATGTCCGTCCTCGCCCTCTGCGCGCAGGTAGGCGCAGCCCAGACGCCGCCTTCGGCGGAGCCGGAGGGCGAAGCCCAGTCCAGCTGGCACCACGTGGTGGGCATCCTCCAGTACCTGCAGGCGGACTACCCCGAAGCGCTGAAGTCGGGTTCGCCGACGGAGATGGAGGAGCAGCGCGCCTTCGTCCAGGAGGCCATCACCACCGCGCAGGAGATCGGCCCGGCGGCGCGCGCCTTCGTCCCGCGGATGAAGGACATCCAGAAGCGGATCGACGCCGGGCAGGATCCGGAGGGCGTGAGCCGGGACTGCGCCGCGTTGATCGAGGATCTCGTGCTGGCGGGTGGGCTCGCGCGCAGCCCGCACCAGGTGCCAGAGCTGGCGCGCGGCAGGGAGTTGTTCGCGCAGGCCTGTGCCGCGTGTCACGGAACGACGGGCGATGGCCAGGCTCCGGCGGCCGCGACGATGGATCCGAAGCCCGCCAACTTCCTCGACCCCAGGGTGATGGCCTCGCTGACGCCCTACAAGGCGTTCAACACCATCAGCTTCGGCGTCACCGGAACGGCGATGCCGTCGTTCTCCACCGCGCTGACGGAGAAGGACCGCTGGGCGCTGGCGTTCTACGTCGTCTCGCTGCGCCACCGGGGCGCGACCTGCCAGGGCGAGCCCGCGCCCGTGTCGCTGGAGAAGCTGGCCACCGAATCGGACGAAGCGCTCGCGGCCGAGTACGGCGTCGACGCCGTGCCCTGCCTGCGCACCCGGCCGCCGAAGCCCGACGATGAAGCGCTCCTCCTGAGCGCGCGCACGCACGTCCTCGAGGCGATGGCGCACGCGAAGGCGGGCGATCCGTCCGCGGCGAAGCAGGCGCTTCTGACCGCGTATCTTGCGGGCGTGGAGCCGGTGGAGCCGCTCCTCCGGGCGCGCTCGCCCGGGCTGGTCGCGGAGATCGAACAGGCCGTGCTGCGGATGCGGGTGGCGATCGATCAGCGGAGCCCGCATGTGAAGGACGAAGGCCGCGAGCTCATCAGCCTCATCGACCGCGCGCGCCGCTCGGGCGGGAAGACGACCGTGCTGGGTGTGGCGTTGATGGCCTTCGTCATCCTTTTGCGCGAGGGCTTCGAGGCGCTGGTGGTGATCGCCGCGCTCCTCGCGGTGCTCAAGCGGATGAAGGCGGAGCAGCAGGCGCGCGTGGTCCACGCCGGGTGGGCGACCGCGCTGGTCGCGGGCGGGGTGGCGTTCATCTTCGGGCAGCAGCTGCTGACAGGCGCGAACCGCGAATGGGTGGAGGGCGTGGTCGCGCTGATCGCCGTAGGGATGCTGCTGTACGCGGCGCTGTGGCTGAACGCGCGCGCGAACATGAGCGCCTTCATGAAGGAGCTGCGCGGCCGGATGGAGGGCGCGCTCGGTGGAGGCAGCCTGATCGGTCTGTTCTTCATCTCCTTCAGCGCGGTGGGGCGCGAGACCTTTGAGACCGCGTTGTTTCTGCAGGGGCTTTCCATCGACTCCAGCGCCGGCACCGTCTACGGCGCGCTGGCGGGCCTTTTGTGCCTGACCGGCCTGGTGATCCTGGTGTCGCGGGTGGGCTACCGGCTGCCGATGAAGCTCTTGTTCAACATCTCCACCGGTGTGCTGTTCGCGACGGCGGTGATGCTCCTCGGCAAGGGGCTGCACGCGCTGCAGGAGGTGGGCGCCGTCCCCATCGCGCCGATCCCGATGATCCGCGTGGACGTCCTCGGCGTGTTCCCGGATGCGTACTCGCTCGTGCCGCAGCTTCTGCTCGCGCTGTCGCCGCTGGCGTGGTCCGGCGTGAAGAAGCTCCGCGGCCGGTCTGCGACCCGCGCTTCCGGCGCCGTGAGCGGAACACCGCACTGAGTCCAGCGGACGTGGCCCGCGCGGCCCGGCTTGAGCGGGGAGATCTCGGTGAGAGGGCCGATAGACCCGCGTCCACCGCTCCGAGCAGTGACAGCGGCGCCGGCGCTCGCCACTCGATCACGCCCCGAGGGGTCGAGTCGGGTCTCGCTGCATCGAGGCGGTGGACGGCACGGCCTGGAAACTGATTCGGCACGCCGCGCCCGGAGGTCGAAAAGACGTTCGGCGTGGAGAACCTTCGCATCGCGACGACCGCGAGCCAACGGTGGCGGCAATCGGCGCGGGAGGTGCGCGAGCGAATCAGGGGCCGGCGTCGACGCCGCCGTCGGCGGGGCAGTCTCCGTAGAGCGGGCCGCAGGAGAACGTGCCGGTGCGCGAGGCCGTGGCCGAGTGGCCGAGCCGATCCGTCATCGTCACCTCGATGCGCACCGGAACCGGACACCCGTCTTCGATGGCGATACCGCAGGGGATGAGCTGAACGCCCTGGGTGCCTTCGCCATCGGTGCTACCCGCGGAGGAGTCGTCGATGAAGGAGAGGTTGAAGTCGTCCTCCGCGTCGTAGATGACCTTTTCCCGGTCGGTCCGGGTCAACGTGGCGCGCAACCCCACGCCGCAGGTGTCGACGTTCTGCGCGCGGGCGCCCACCACCATCATCGTGAAGCCCTGTCCGCCGATGATGGTCGGAAACGCCGACCCCTCCTCCACCGGCACCCAGCGATCGCCGACGAACGCCAGCGGCTCCACGGTCAGGGGAGCGGCGCTGTCGCCCGCGACGGTGTTCCCGCAGCAAGGCAGACAGGCACTGGACAAGGACATCCCCACGAACAGGACCGTGATGACGAGCCGACGCAGCATGACGGCGAAACTAGCACCGGGCCTCCTCCCCGCCGCGAAGTTCCGTCGGTACAGAAGACCGCGCGTTCCTGAAGGGCGCGCACGCGCGACTCACCATGAACCAGTCACCACTCACTGCCTCGACTCAGGCGTGGAAGTAGCGTTCGTCGCGGCGAACGACTCGTCCCTCACGGACGAGTTTGATGAGGATGGCTTGCGCGCTGCGCTCGGCGATCGGGTGCATCGCTTCCATCGTGTCCGCGTAGGCTTTCTTCACCACCTCGTGCAGCGTGGCACCGAACCGGGGGATCGCTTCGAACACCAGCCGTTCGCGGTGCTGGCGGTGGAGCAGATACTCCTCCAACTTGCCGGGGCCGTCGGGAATCACCGGTCCGTGGGCCGGGTAGAGCGTGGAGACCGGCAGGTTCTTCAGCCGCTCCAGCTGCGCGAGGTAGTCCGTCATATCGCCCTCGGGCGGATCGATGACGATCGTCCCCACGCCCGCGACCATGTCGCCGACGATGGCCGCACGCGTCGCCTCATCGATGAGGCACAAATGCCCGCGCGCGTGCCCCGGCGTGTGCAGCACGCGCAGCTTCATCGCCGGCAGGCCCTGAAGGTCGATGACTTCGTCGTCCACCAGCAGGCGATCCACCGCGCCGGCGGGGAGCCGCTCGGCGGTGCGCTCGTGGGCCCAGATCGGGATCTTCAGGCGCTCCTTCACCGCCAGCGCCCCACCCACGTGATCCGCGTGATGGTGGGTGAGGAAGATCGCCCGCGGCCGCTTGCCCTCGGCAACCATCCCGGCGATCAGCGCGAGCAGCCGCGCGTACTGCCGCACCTCCTTCGATCCGGGATCGACGATCAAAAGCTCGCCGTTGCCCACCACGTACGCGTTGGTGTGCGTCGCCGGCGGGAGCGTGTCCGTCTCCAGCGGGAACAGGTGGATGCCCCGCTGGAACTCGATGCGCGACGGGATGTGGCCGGGGGCGTTCTGCGGGGTGCTCAGCCGCTGCGCCGCGTCCTCGGGCGTGGTGAAGGTGGCCATCACCCGCATCGCGTGGAGGTTGGGCGGGTGCAACAGCGCCCGGCCCTCGTTCCACAGCTCCAGCGCCTCGGCCGGTTTGATCCACCGGCCCTCGCTCAGCTCGCCCGGCCACACCTCCGCGTCCTGCGCGGCGGGCGCCTCCACCAGGAAGAACCGCGCGTCGAAGCGGACCGGCATGAACGGCGGGGTGATCCACCGGCCGGCGTCGACGAAGTCGCGCTTGCGAAGCCGCAGCCCGTGTTCCTTCAGCAACGTGGCGAACGTCGCCTTCGCCTCGAGCAGCGCGCGGCGCATGTCCGCCCGCTGGCGCGCGCTCACGCGGTCCGCGCCGTCCGCCACCAGCACGCCGGTCTCCTCCAGAAGCTCGCGCGCCGCGGCCACCACCAGCGCCGCGTCTAGGCCTTCGGCGCCCTCCACCGGGACCTCGGAGTCTGCCGGATCGACCCGCCCTCCGGGGAACGCATAGAACCCGCCCGCGAAGCGGAGGTCCTTGCCGCGCTTGAGCCAGAACACCGCCGCGCCGCCCGCACCCCGGCGCCGGTAGAGCACCACCGCCGCGGCGTCGCGGACGCGGGCCGGCTGCACCGGGGGCTTCTGCATCCCGGGGAGCGCTTCACTCATGACCGGGCCTCCACCGGCCGCGAGGGCACCTTCAGCGCCGCGCGTGCCGCGTCCGCCTGGTCGGGCCGAGCGAAGATGCGGGTGATGCGCACCTCGTCCCGCATCCGGTCGTAGAGCGGCGTGTACTTCGCCACCTCGGTGAGCCGTCCGCTCGACACGTCGAGGATGTAGAGCGACGGGCCGTGTCCGTCGTCGAAGTACCGCGACAGCACGCCGCGCGACTCCACCGTGAAGTGCTCGATCCCGCGCTCGGTCAGAATGCGATCCATCTCCTTGAGGTCGTACCCCACGTCGCGCTCGGTGAACTCGACCACGCGCTTGAATGGTGACCGGCTGACGATCCGCGCGGCCCACCGGTTCTTCGACGCGCGCAGGGCGGTGATCAGCGCCACGTCGTCGCACACCAGGAAGGCCTCCGGGTCCGAGGGGATCTCGAACTCGCCCGGTGCCTCCTCGTAGAAGCGGCGAAGCATGTGATCGAAGTTCACCGTGGTGTGGTGGTAATAGACCGACAAGAACATGTGGTAGCGGCTGAGGAGGAAGTCCTCGAAGGCGAACGCCGCCGCCCGGGAGAGCGCCAGGTGGGCGCGCCCCGCAATCACCGCCGGGTTGAGGTTCTGGACGATCCACTCCAGGTCGTACCGGCCGTACGTCACCCCGGTGAAGAATGAATCGCGGAGCAAATAGTCCATCCGATCCGCGTCGAGCTCGCCGCTCACCGTGGCGCGCAGAAGCGGGAACCAGTCGATGCCCTCGTGCACGAAGGGCGAGCCGCCGGGCACGGGAGCGCCGGAGATCAACGAAGCGATCGCCTCGGGGGTGATCCCCAGGTCCCCGTACTCGCGCTCGAGGATGCTCCGCAGCGAGCTGTCGAGCACGATCTTCACCGTGAAGT
This sequence comes from Myxococcaceae bacterium, assembly GCA_019686135.1. Classification (GTDB taxonomy): domain Bacteria; phylum Myxococcota; class Myxococcia; order Myxococcales; family Myxococcaceae; genus JADGHL01. The sequence continues at coordinate 21,407 of JADGHL010000042.1, forward strand.
CCTCGTGGGACGCCTGATCGTCTGGCCCGGGCGCCTCGGGGCCCTCTGAGATCCACGTGGGGAGCTTCAGCGCACGGCGCGGCGGGGCGATCTTCTCCGAGGCGTGCGACAGCGGCATGTGGCCGAGGTCGTGGCAGAGCACCGCGGCGCGCACCGTGGCGCGGAAGCGGGCCTGAACGGGCTCGGGGAGATCGGACCGCGCCGCCACCGCGTCGAACAGACGCGAGGCCACGTGCATCGCGCCCATCGAGTGGGCGTGGCGCGTGTGGGTGGCGCCCGGGAATGCGAGGTCGCCGAAGCCCAGTTGTCGTACGTTGCGCAGCCGCTGGAAGAAGCGGCTGTCGATGATGGCCTTCTCCTGGTCGCTGACGGGAATGGTGCCGTGGATCGGATCCCGGATGCGCATCGCGCAACCGGCATAGCGCATTCCGGATGCCCCGTCCCTCAACGAAGCAGCGGACAACGGGCCACTGGGCAGGGCTTGGGACAGTGCGAAGAAAGGTGATAGGGAGACGGCAACTGAATGCACCTGTGCATCCTCTACAACCGTGACCAGGATTTGCTGGATGACGACCCCGGCCGTGAAGCACGAGAGGATGTGACGCGCGTCGCCACCGCGCTGCACGACGCGCTCGACGGGCATGGCTACAAGGTGGACCTCCTCGGCGTCGGGCGCGATCCGTTCGCGTTCGTCGAAACGCTCCGGGTGCGGTTGCCGGATCTGGTGATCAACCTCTGCGAGTCGGTCGCCGCGGACAGCCGCGGGGAGATGGCGGTGCCGTGCATGCTGGATCTGCTCGGCGTCCCATACACCGGCTCTTCGGCGCTCTCTCTGGGGCTGGCGCTTCACAAGAACAAGGCGAAGGAGGTCTTGCGCGGGCGCGGCGTCCCCACGCCGGAGTTCGCGGTCATCTCCCGGCTGGAGGAGGTCACCGGCCTGGAGCTGCCCTTCCCGCTCATCATCAAGCCCTCGCGCGAGGACGCGTCGGTGGGCATCGACTTCGAGTCGGTGGTGCACGATCGCGCCGGGCTGCAGGCCGCGGTGGCGCGGGTGCTCGAGACCTTCAAACAGCCGGCGGTGGTGGAGCGCTTCATCGAAGGGCGGGAGATCTACGTCCCGCTGCTCGGCAACCGGCCGCGCACGGCGCTCCCGCTCACGGAGATCGCCTTCGGCCCTGCCTTCGAAGGGCGGCCGCGGATCGTCTCCTACCGTGCCAAGTGGGACGCCGAATCGCCCGAGTGCATCGACTCGACGCCGGTGCGCGCGACCCTGCCCCCCGCGCTGCACGCACGGGTGGTGGAGGTCGGCAGCCGCGCCTTCGAAGCGCTCGAATGCCAGGACTACGGCCGGGTCGACCTTCGAGTGAGCCCGGACGGTCAGCCGTACGTCATCGACATCAACCCCAACTGTGACCTACACCCCGAAGCAGGGTTCGCGCGGTCCGCAGCAGCCAGCGGCCTGGAGTATCCAGACCTGGCGCGCAGGCTGGTAGAGATCGCGCTCGAGAGGACTCATGGAAATACGACCCATCTCGTCCAAAGACCGGGAAGCGCTCGCCGTCCTCCTCGGAAGGATCGAAACGTTTTCGCCGCAGGAGGTCGCCTGCGCCCTCGAGCTCATCGACCTGGCCATCAAGCCGACTGACCCGTCCCACCCGGACTACCAGGTCCTGCTGGCGGAGAAGGACGACAAGGTCGTCGGCTACATCTGCTACGGCCCGACACCGATGACCGAGGGCACGTGGGATCTGTACTGGATCGCCTCCGACCCTTCGGTGCGGGGCCAGGGCGTGGGCGCCGCGCTCGTCTCGGCGATGGAGGGCGAGCTCCGCCGCAAGGGGGCGCGGCTCATCCGCGTGGAGACCTCGGCGATGGAGGCCTATGGCCCGACCCGCGGCTTCTACGCCGCGATGAAGTACGGCGAGGAGGCGCGCTTCCGCGACTTCTACAAGCCGGGCGAGGACCTCATCATCCTCTCCAAGCGGCTGTAGGCGGTGGAACAAATCCCGGGGCCCTCCGTCTTGAGGTTCATGCGCCGCCGCACCGTCGCCTCCGCGTTCGTCGCAGTCCTCGTCTCCGTGGCACCGCTGGCGGGCGCCGCGGCGCCGCTGTCCGACGCGCTCAAGGCGAAGCGGCCGAAGGGCGGCGAGTGGTTCGGGCTGTACCTGTTGGGCAAGAAGGTCGGCCACGCGTACGTCGATCTCGCGCTCGTCCCCGGGCAGCCGGACAAGGCGAAGGCCACCAACGAGTTCGTCTTCGAGACGAAGGTCGACACCCGCGTGTCCAGGCGGGTCGTCCGCGACGTGCGGATCTACGAGTCGAAGCCGAACGGGCGGCTGCTCTCCTTCGTGATCGAACAGCACGGCGACGGCGGCGACCAGATCATCGAGGGCACCAACACGCCATCGGGGCTGCACATCATCCGCAAGCGGCCGGGCGCGCCCAACGACGTCCGCACGCTGCCTCCGAGCTCCGAGACGATCGAAGCCGCGGACCAGGCGCGGGTGGCGCTGTGGCGCGGCGGGAAGGTGGAGAGCCGGTATACCGACGGGACGGACCTGGAGGCCTACCGGGTCACCAGCGAGGTGATGCCGGACGCCGAACGCGTGCTGGGTGGCGTGAAGACGAAGGTGAAGCGCGTCAGCACCCTCTCTGAGAAGGAGAATGTCCCCACCATCAACGTCTTCACCCGGCAGGGCGAGACGGTGGAGATCCAGATGGGCGAAACGCTGCGCGCGGTCGCCGAACCGAAGGAGGTCGCAGAGCGGCTGGACAAGGTGGAGGTGTTCGCGCTCACCCGCGTGGTGCTGCCGGAGAAGCTCGACGAGTCGCGGCGGATGATCCCCGGCCAGCTCAAGCTCACTGTGACCGGGCTGCCCGAGCGCTTCTGCAAGAACTCCGCGCGGCAGAAGTTCCGGCAGCTCGGCAAGGGCCGGACGGAGATCACCATCACCGCGCGCTTCCCGGACAAGGAGTCCCGCCTTTCCCGGCCGGTGAAGGATCCGACCGGCGGCCAGTACCTCGAACCTACCCTGACGGTGGAGTCCGACGACGCGCAGATCGCCGCGCTGGCGAAGAAGATCGTGGGCGGGGAGAAGGACGCCTACGCCGCGGCGAAGGCGATCACCTTCTGGGTCTACCAGCACATGCAGCGGGACTACGGGGCGTCGGCGGATCGCGCCACCGACGTGCTCCGGCGGATGAAGGGCGACTGCACCGAGCACGCGCTTCTGGCCACCGCGCTCATGCGTGCCGCCGGCATCCCTGCCCGGCGCGTGGACGGCGTGGTGTACGTGATGAACGAAGACGGCGTCCCCGCGCTCTACTGGCACGAGTGGGTGCAGGCATACGTGGGCGAGTGGACGGATCTCGATCCGACCTTCAACCAGGCGGTGGCGGACGCCACGCATCTGGCGCTGGGCGAAGAAGGCAGCGCGGAGATCACTCCGCTCATCGGGTCGCTCAAGGTCGAAAAGGTCGAGTAGACCTCCTTCCCCGGAGCGCGAGCCCCGGCCCCAGCTCGGGCCCGCGCTCCGGCATCGTGTTACCGATGGAGCAACGGTCGTGCCCGGAGCGTTTCCCCCCAAGGCGCCCCGACTCCGGCCCTCTGCTGCGACAGTGTGGCGCGCAGGGCTTGCCCACGCGTGACAGTTCGACGCGTCAGCCGACGAGCTTCTCGAATTCGTCGATCAGCGCGGACACGGTCTTGAACCCAGCGTCCCAGAAGGCGGGCTGAGTGATGTCCAGTCCGACGCGTGACAGGAGCGCCTGCGGCGTGTCCGACGATCCCGACGAGAGCAGCTCGACGTAGCGGGGGATGAAGGCCGAACCCTCCTCCTCGTAACGGCCGAAGAGCGCCAGCACCAGAAGCTGCCCGAACGCGTAGCTGTAGCAATAGAAGCGGTAGTTCACGAAGTGCGGGATGGAGATCCACCCCCAGCGATCGCGCGGGAACATCTTCACGCTGTCGCCGTAGAGCCGCGTGCGCTCCTCCATCCACAGCTTCGAGAACTCCTCCGCCGGGACCACACCCTCTGCGCGCTTCGCGTGCGCACGCATCTCCCAGCGCGTGTAGGCCACCTGGTTGAAGACGGTGGAGAGGATGTCCTCGATGCGCACCCCGAGCAGGTTGCGGCGGGTCTGCACGTCCTTCTCCGCCTCCATCAGCCGACGCATCAGGAGCAGCTCGCCGAATACCGACGCGGTCTCGGCCAGCGGCGTGGTGGGCCAGAAGTTGAGCGGCGACTGACGGCGAGACAGGTAGAAGTGGATCCCGTGCCCCAGCTCGTGGGCGATGGTGGAGACGTCCTCGATGCGCTCGTTGTAGTTGAGCAGCACGTACGGGTGCAGCGACGGCAGCATCCCCGAACAGAACGCGCCATCGCGCTTGCCCGGCCGCGGGAGCACGTCGATCCACCGGCGGTCGAAGAACTCCTGGGCGATCTCCGCGAAGCGCGGCTCGAAGCGGGCGAACGCGTCCAGAACCATCGCCCGGCCCTGCTCGAACGGGACCTTCTTCTCGGACTTCTCCAGCGGTGCGAGGAGATCGTGCGACGAGAAGTCGCTCAGCCCCAGCACGTTCGCCTTCAACCTCATGTAGCGCTGCGCGAGGTGGTAGTGACGCTCGGTGGCGGACATCAGCGCCTCTACCACGTCCGGCGAGAGCTCGTCCTCGAGGAAGGTGGGATCGGTGACGTTGGCGTAGCCGCGCGCTTCGATCTCCAGCCGGTGGTCCTGGAACAGCGTGTTGAAGCAGAAGTTGAGGACGTGGCTCTGCGCCTCGAAGGCGGACATCAGCCCGTCGGTGGCGCGACGGCGGACCTCTCGGTCGGGCGACGAGCGGAGCGCACGCGCTTCGGCGACGGTGACCTCGCGCACCTTGCCGTCGAGCTCGAGCGGAATGCGGATCCGCCCGGTGACCTCGGTGTACAGCTGCGTGAAGGCGGCGCGCCCGGTGAGCGCCTTGAGGTCCACGAGCCGTTCCTCCGCCTCGGAGAGCGTGTACGGCGCGAACCGGCGGGTGGCCTGGAGGAAGTGACGGTAGCGCTCCAGCTCCGGCGCGGAGAGGAACTGCGCATAGACGTCGTCCGGCGCCTTCTTGAGCTCGACGTCGAAGAACTTCACCTCGTTGAAGGCCTCGGTGGTCGCCTCGCGGGTGCGGCTGAGCAGCGCCTGCGCGGCCTCGTCGTCGGTCTGGCCGGAGAAGAGCAGGGACGCGTACAGCTGCGGCCGGTACGCCCGGTCCATGAGCTGCTCGTACTGGCCGAGCGCCTCCGCGAGCGCCTTCGGCGAGAGCTGCGCGACCTTCCTGCGGTACTTCTGCGCGAAGGCCTCGGCCAGTTCCCTACCTGCGGCGAGGTCCTGCCCGAGCCGTTCGTCGTCCGGGCCCGAGTAGAGGTCGGCGAGGTTCCAGCGGAGCGGGTCGGTTTTTGTGTGGGCGGCAGGTGAGGTCATGCGCGCTGCGTACCGACGGTGCCGCGGTCGCCGCAATCAGAATGTCGCCGGCGCGTTCGGGCGGCGGCAGACGCCCGGCCCGGCCGCGTGGCGGGCTCCACGCGAGTGCGTATCCTTGGGACGTGTCCACCGCCGGGAAAGTGCTGAAGAGACCGGCCACGCTGCTGACCTGCTCGCTCTGCCGGAGAGTGTCCACGCGGAGCTCGTCGCCAGCGAGCTGGTCGAAACGGCAACGCCGACCTTCGAGCACGGCGCGGCCCAGCATCAGATCAGCGCCCAGCTCGGGAGTCGCTTCGATGGACCGCCGCGCGGTGGCTCCGGTGGGTGGTGGTTCGGAACCGAGGTCGACGTCCAATACGCCAGCGAGGTGTTCCGCCACGACATCGTGGGGTGTCGCAGCAATCGCCACCCGCAGCGGCCGTCAGGCCGGCCCATCCGCCAGCGGCCAGATTGGGTCTGCGAGGTCCTCTCCGCGTCCAACGCATCCACCGACACCGTGAGGAAGCTGCGGACGCTTCAGTCCTTCGAGGTCCCCCACGACTGGCTGGCGGATCCGGATGAGAGGCGTTCGCGGAGCGTCTGCGGATCGGTGATCGGCCGCTCGCAGGTGAAGTGGTGGCAATAGTACGCCGCGGCCGCGCCGTTCACGGGCGTGCGCGCCTCCAGCGTCTCCTTCAGCACCTGCGGGACGGGATTCGCCGGGTCGTGCGCGATGACCGCGGTAGTCGGCGCCCAGGTCCGGTTCGTCACCTCGAGCAACTCGCGCAGCCGGGCCCGCGAACCGACGAGCGTCACCTCCGCCGCGCCGTCGACGTAGGCATCCGCCGCCAGGAGCAGATGCCCGAACGCGAACGGGTTCCCGCTCATCGCCTCCTTCATCTTCGAGAGGTACTGGCCCGCCTGCTCCAGATACGACGGTTTCCCGGTCAGCGCGGCGAGCGCCAGCTGTGCCTCGGTGAGCGTCGACGCGCCCGACGGAGCCGCGTTGTCGTGCAGCGCGTAGGTCGGCGGGAGCAGATCCGTCTGACCTCTCCGCGCCGAGAAGTACGCCTGCTTCTCCTCGTCCCAGAACAGCGCCACCGCGCGTTCGACGATCGCCTCTGCCGCCTCGACGTACTTCGCGTCGAAGGTCGCCTGGTACAGCGCCACCAGCCCTGCAGCGAGGTCGCCGTAGTCCTCCAAAAAGCCCTCGATCCGCGCCTCGCCCCGCTGGAATGAGCGCTTCAGCCGCTGCCCGTCCCACATCTTCGTCAGCACGAAGTCCGCCGCGCGCGCGGCGTGCACCGCCCAGCCCGGTTCGTCGAACACGCGCGAGGCGAACGCCAGGCCGCGAATCATCAGCCCGTTCCAGCCGGCGAGGATCTTGTCATCCAGTCCCGGCCTTGCCCGCTGCTCGCGCACCTCGAAGAGGATCCGCTTCGCCTCCGCGAGGTCGGCGCGCACCGACGCAGGATCGCGCCCGAGCTGGAGCGCCAGCGTGTCCACCCGGAGCGGCGCTTCCAGCACATTGCGGCCGTGTTCGAAGTTGCCCTGTGGCGTCACGCCGAAGTAGCGCTTGGCCACCTCGCGCAGCGGTCCCGGCAGCGCCGCGTCGATCTCCGCTTCGGTCCAGACGAAGTACTTCCCCTCCTCTCCTTCGCTGTCCGCGTCCTGCGCGGCGTAGAAGGCGCCCTCCGGGGAGGTCATCTCGCGCTGCAGGTAGCGCACGGTCTCGTGCGCCACCCTGCCCCACAGCTCGTCGTGCTTCACCTGCTGCGCCTCGGCGTACAGGTGCAACAGCTGCGCGTTGTCATAGAGCATCTTCTCGAAGTGGGGCACCCGCCAGCGCGCGTCGACGGCGTAGCGGTGGAAGCCGCCGCCGAGCTGGTCGTAGATCCCGCCCTGCGCCATCTTCTCGAGCGTGAAGGTGGCCGCGCCCAGGAGCTCCTCGCGCCCGGAGCGCCGCCAGCCGCGCAGGAGCAGCGCCACGTTCGCCGGGTTGGGGAACTTGGGCGCTCCGCCGAAGCCGCCGTGCGTGGGATCGACTTCCCCCAGCAGAACTTCGGCGGCGCGGACGACGTCATCGCCCGTCACCTCCACCGGCTGCGCGTCCAGCCCGTGCGCGGCGATGAAGGCGAGCCCTTCGCGGAACCGCTCGGCCTGCGTCTCCAGATCCTGCCGGCGCGTGCGCCATATCTCCGCGAGGTGCTCGAGGAGCTGCGGGAAGCCGGGCATCCCGTAGCGCGGTGCCGGCGGGAAGTAGGTGCCGCCGAAGAAGGGGCGCAGGTCGGGAAGCAGGAACACGGTCAGCGGCCACCCTCCCCCGCGGCCCATCAGCTGCACCACGCCCTGGTAGAGCTGGTCGAGATCCGGCCGCTCCTCGCGGTCGACCTTGATGTTGACGAAGTGCGCGTTCATCAGCGCCGCAGTGTCCGGGTTCTCGAACGACTCGTGCGCCATCACATGGCACCAGTGGCACGCCGAGTAGCCGATCGAGAGGAGGATCGGCTTGTCCTCCCGCCGCGCGCGTTCGAGCGCCTCCTCCCCCCATGGGTACCAGTCCACCGGGTTGTCCGCGTGCTGACGAAGATAGGGTGACGGTTCCTGGCCGAGGCGGTTCATGCCCCGGGAATAACGCGCCCGGCCTGCCGGCGGCGCGGGAATTGCCCTGCGCGTGTCGCCGGCGAGCAGTTAGGTTCCCCGCGTGCCGCACGACGAATCTTGGTTCGACCAGCTTGCGCAGCTCCTCGAGCTGGAGCGCCGGGAGGAGCGCGCCCGCTCCGCGGAGGAGCGCCGGACGCTGCCTTTGACCGAGCTTCAGGCGCGCGGACAGGTCCTCCTCGATCTCGAGGCGGTCGAAGAGGACGTCGGACTGGGCGGCCGCTTCCTCATCACCTTCGAACGGCCCGACCGCCGCGCGCTCCCGGCGCGCTTCTCCCCCGGCGATCTGGTGGAGGTCCGCCCACGCAAGGCGGAAATCGAGACGCCCGCCCGGGCCGTCGTCTCGCGCGCCGGCGCGACGAGGCTGCAGCTCGCGTTCGATCGCTCCCCGCCGGAGTACGTGCGCGAGGGGCGCACCCGCATCGACCGCATCCCCAACGACGTCACCTTCGACCGCGCGCGCGAGGGGCTGAGGCGGCTTCAGGCTCTGGACAAGGGGCGCGAGCGGCGGCGGCGCGACGTGCTGCTCGGCCGCGAACCCGCGCGCTTCTCCTCTCCGCTCCCGGCGCTGACCCCGACCCGGCCGCTCAACCCGGAGCAGCTCGAAGCGGCCACGCGCGCGCTCGCGGCGGAGGACTTCTTCCTCGTCCACGGCCCGCCGGGCACTGGCAAGAGCACCGTGCTCGCGGAGGTCGCCGCTCAGGCGGTGGCCGGCGGCGCGCGGCTTCTGTGCACCGCCGCCAGCAACGCCGCCGTCGACCATCTGCTCGACCTCTGCGTCCGCCAGGGCCTGCGGGCGATCCGCATCGGCCACCCCGCCCGCGTCTCCGACCGATTGCAGGCGCACGTGCTGGACATCGTCGTCGAGTCGCACCCCGACCGCGTCCTCTCCCGCGAGCTCTTCGACGAGGCGTTCGACCTTCTGGGCTACGCGCGCCGCCAGCGCACCCGAGGCCGAAGCCGCGAACGCTTCGCCAACGCCCGCGCGTCGAAGGCCGAGGCGAACGCGCTCTTCGACGAGGCCCGTGCGCTGGAGCGCCGGGCGGTGCGCGCGGTGCTGGAGGGCGCCCAGGTGATCTGCGCCACGCTGTCGATGCTGGATGGCGGGCTGCTCTCGGGCGAGACGTTCGACCTCGCGCTGGTGGACGAGGCGACCCAGGCGATCGAACCTTTGGCGCTCCTCGCCTTCCTCCGTGCGCCGAAGGTGATCCTCGCCGGCGACCACCGGCAGCTCCCTCCGACGGTGCTCTCGGAGGAGGCGGCGGCCCGCGGGCTGGCGCGCAGCCTCTTCGAGCGCCTGCTCGACGAGCACGGCGACGGGGTGAAGCAGATGCTCCGCGAGCAGTACCGGATGAACGAGCGGATCATGTCCTTCCCCTCGCGCGAGCTTTACGGCGGCGAGCTGCGCGCGCATGCCTCGGTGGCCACGCGCGCACTCGGCGAGCTGCTCACGCGCGAGGTGGACGCGCCGCCGGTGTTGTTCATCGACACCGCGGGGAAGGGCTTCGAGGAGCAGGCGTTGGAGGGCGATCAGAGCCTGTTCAACGAGGGCGAGGCCGCGTTGGTCATCGCCCGCGCACAGGAGCTGACCTCATCAGGCCTTCCGCCCGAAGAGCTGGCGATCATCACCCCCTACCGCGCGCAGGCCGCGCTCATCCGCGAACGGCTCGGCGACGCGCTGGCCGCGGTGGAGGTGGACACGGTGGACGCGTTCCAGGGCCGGGAGAAGGAGGCGGTGCTGGTCTCGCTGGTACGCACCAACACGGACGGCCAGATCGGGTTCCTGACGGACCTGCGCCGCATCAACGTGGCGATCACCCGCGCGAAGCGGCACCTCTTCGTCGTCGGCGACTCGGCCACTCTCGGCGGGCACGCGTTCTACGCGCGCTTCATCGAAGAGGCGCAGCAGCACGGCGGCTACCGCTCCGCGTGGGACTGGCCGGAGCCGGCGCCGGTCACTGCCGGATCGTGATGACGAGCCGGTAGTCGAACTGCGCCGCGCCGGGCGTCACGCCCTTCGGCGACGACACCTTCAGGTAGTACGTCCCGGGGTCGAGCTTGTGCGCCGCCTCCTGCGCCGGCCGCGCGCCGGTGCCGTCCAGGAGCGAGCACGACCCGCGGCCGACGTCGTCCACGTCGTCGAGCAGCACCCCGGCCGCATCGTAGAGCTCCAGCAGGCTGTCGATGCCGTTCGACTCGCACGTCTCGGCGCCGCTGCCTTCGATGACCTCCGCGCGGATGCTCTTGCCGGCCGGGACGGTGACCGCGTACCAGTCGTCGTCCGTGCCGGCGGGATGTCCGCCCGTGACGAAGCCGTCGTCGCCGGCGATCGCGTTCGCCGAAAGCAGCGCGTCATTCGGCTCCACCTCGCTGCCCGCGCCCGGCACCCACCGCACATCCAGCGTGTACGGCACCGCGCCGCCAGCGGGAGCGCCCTTCTCCACGCGCACGTAGTAGCTGCCGGGCGCAAGGTTCACCGTCAGCGCGGAGCACGCCAGCACGCCGTCATCGTCGTCGGTGTACAGCGGCGTGAACGCCGCGTCGTAGAGCGTCAGCCGGGTGGCGAGCGTCAGCGGACAATCACCGAGCACCGTCCCGAAGGTCTCGAAGCGCACGACGCTGGCCGTCGCGACCGAGAGCTTGAAGGTGTCCTCGTCCGTGCCGCTGCCGAGGGTGCCCTGCACGTGGGTCGACGCGGAGATGGTCAGCGCGCCCGCGTTGGCGTCCGCCTCGGCCTGCGTGCCATTCGGTTCGATCTCCACTGGCCCTTCGATGGTGCAGCCCGGCGAGCAACCGTCGGCGGACGAGGTGTTGCCGTCGTCGCAGGACTCGGTCCCGTCCACGTAGCCATCGCCGCACACCACGACACGGTCGCAGGTGGTGGTGCAGTTCGGCTGCCCATCGCACGCCTCGCTGCCTTCGATGGTGCCGTTGCCGCAGGTGGCCACCTTCCGGATCCACAGCGAGTAGCCGCTCACCGGGGCGCCCTTCCCGTCGACGCGCACGAAGTACGTCCCCGGCGCCATGTGCGTCACGCCCGAAGAGAGCGGCGGCTCCAGCTTCGAGCACGCGCCGATACCTCCGTCGTCGTCGGTGCCGAGCACGGTGGTCCCATCCGGCCCCAGGAGCTGGATCCGCGTGTCGACCGAACAGCCGGGCGGTCCCGCCGCGTCGAAGGTTTCGATCACCACATCCGAGGTCGCCGTCAGAGTGAACTGGAAGACGTCGACGTCCCCGCCGGAGGAGATGGCGCCGCTTGCCAGGCCGCCCGAGCCCACGGGCGACCCGGTGGCGGGCGTGCCATTCGGCTCGACCTCCGGCAATAGCTCCCACGCGCAGAGGCTCGAGCACCCATCGCCGCTGACGACGTTTCCGTCGTCGCAGCTCTCGCCGGCCTCGACCTCCCCGTTGCCGCAGACCGGCGGCTGCACGGTGACGGTCAGCGCGTAGTCGTTCACCGGTCCGCCCTGCGGCGAGCGCGCCACCTCCACGAAGTACGCGCCCGCCGCCAGCGGCTCGGAGACGAACCGCGAGCACCAGTTGCCCGGGCCCAGATCGTCCGCGGTGCCCGCCGCGTCGAAGACGGCCCCGCCCATCGCGTCGCGGACCGCGATCTGCGTGTCGATCTGCTTCGCCGCGCACTGCGCGCCGAGCGGCCCGTCCACGGTCTCGGCGATGAGCCGCGCGTTCGCCGGCACCGACACGCCGAAGACGTCCTTGTCGGTGGCCGTGGGCGAGAGGAACGCCTTCACGTTGCCCGCCACGCTCACCGACGAGAAGGCGTTCGCCGTCGCGTCCGTGTCGTTGGGCTCGAGCTCGCAGCCGCTCTCGATGGTGCACGCCGGCGAGCAGCAGTCCCCGGCCTGGCCGTTGCCGTCGTCGCACTGCTCGCCGGGCGTCCTCACTCCGTCGCCGCAGACGCTGGAGCAGACCGAGGGCTCGCCGGTGCAGCTGTACCCGGGCTCCACCTCGCAGAGCGCGCTGCAGCCATCTCCGCCGCCGGGGTGACTGTCATCGCAGCCTTCGGAACCCTTCACCAGCCCGTCGCCGCAGATGGGCGCGCACGACGAGGGCGTGGTCTGGGTGCAGGTGAAGCCTGGCTCCACCGTGCAGGCCGCGCTGCACCCGTCCCCACTGAGGGTGTTCCCGTCGTCGCACGCCTCCTCGGAGACGATCACATTCCCATCCCCGCACACCGCGGCGCAGGCGCTGGGCGATCCGCTGCAGGCATAGCCGTTCTCGACGAGGCAGGTGCTCGAGCACCCATCGCCGGACGTCCCGTTGCCGTCGTCGCACAGCTCGTTGCCAACCACCACGCCGTCGCCGCAGCCCGCAACGCACATCGATGGCGAGCCGGTGCAGCTGTACCCGGGTTCGATGAGGCAGCTGGCGCTACAGCCGTCGCCGGAGGTGGCGTTGGCGTCGTCGCACGCCTCCGTGCCCGCGCGGATGCCGTCCCCGCAGGTGGTGATGCAGGTGCTCGGCTGGCCCGTGCAGGTGAACCCGTCCTCGACGACGCAGATCGGATTGCACCCATCGCCCGCGAACGTGTTGCCGTCGTCGCACTGCTCGGCGCCGGCGATCACCCCATCGCCACAGCCGGTCACGCACTTCGAGGGCTCGCCCGCGCAGGTGTACCCATCCTCCACGGTGCAGGACGACGAGCAGCCGTCGAAGTTGGCGGCGTTGCCGTCGTCACAGGTCTCATCGCCTACGATGAGCCCGTCCGAGCAGAACGACTCGCACACCGTGGGGATGCCGTTGCACAGCCACCCGGGCTCGGGCTGGCAGGTGGCATCGCAGCCGTCGCCGGAGCGGAGGTTGCCGTCGTCGCACCCCTCCTGGCCCTTGAGCTTCCCGTCCCCGCAGACGGGTGCGCAGACGCTGGGTGTGCCGGAGCACGCGTAGCCCGGCTCCACCTCGCAGTCCGAGTTGCAGCCGTCGTTGAAGTCGACATCGCCGTCGTCGCACTGTTCCGCGCCGGCGATCACCCCGTCGCCACAGGTCGTCCTGCAGTGGCTGGGCGTGCCCGAACAGGTGAAACCGGGCTCGGCGGTACACGCAGCGGAGCAGCCGTCGCCGGGATCGGCGTTGCCATCGTCACAGTCTTCGCCCGCCTTCGCGTCCACGACGCCGTTTCCGCAGGCCGCCACGCAGACGCCCTCGGCACAGACCTGGTCCGTGGCGCACGCATGTCCGCAGTCGCCGCAGTTCGCGTCATCCGTGCGCGCGTCGATGCACGCGCCGTCGCACTCCACGAGGCCCTGTGCGCAGCCGGCGCCACCGTCGGTTTCGCCTCCGTCGGTGGAGCCCGCGTCGACGGATGGCCCGGCGTCCTTCCGCCCGTTCGGGTTCGGGTGTGGCGAGGGCGATCCACCTCCACACGCTGCAAGCACGGCGAAGGCGAGGACGCACGAGAGGCGGGAACACAGGCGGACGGGCATGGGGGAGCTCCTCGGCCCGGCATTATGGGTGATGCCTCTGGTAGAAGCTGCCCGGATGGAGTGCACCCGCTGCGGCGCCTGCTGCGTCGCGCCAGACATCGCCGCGCTGAACAAGCCTGTGGGGCTGCGCTGTCCGCACCTGACCGACGACAACCTCTGCGCCATCTACGAGCGCCGCCCGCAGATCTGCCGCGACTACGCCCCCGACGAGGTGTGCCGGATGATCGAAGCACCCACGCTCGAGGAGCGCGTCAGAAAGTACCTCGCGCTGTTCGGGCTCGAGGCGGAGGCGCAGACGGTCCGCGAGCACGGCTGCCGGTCGATGCGGGCGGCGCGGCGCCTCACCGCGAAGTAGGCGGCTGTGCGGCGGCGTGGTCGCCGCACGCATGAACGGATTTGCACGGTGCCGAAGAAGGGTGCCCCGCTGCGTCGGCGGACGCGCGGATGCGCCGGGGCAACTCCGCGGATCCGTTCAGAGCTTCGCTGGCGCGCGCCCGGGCACGGCGGATGCTCTGCCGGAGCGGAACAAGGAGCGCTTCATGTCCGCGAAGGCCCAGCTCACCAACGAAGACGGCGTGTGGGTGATCCGCGTGCCGAAGCCGAACGGTTCGGTCCAGGAGTTCCGCTGCGCGTCGGAGCCCCAGGCGAAGAAGCTGCTTGCGGTGTTCCTGGCGCAGAACGCGGACGCGCCGCCGCGCCGCACCTGAGCTCCCAGCTCAAGCCGAAGCGATGTCGGTGGACGTCGGCGGGCTGGCCGGCTCCTCCGGGGGCTCCGACTTCGACTGACTTCGCGGAAAGACCAGGTAGCGCAGCACCAGCATCTGGCCGACGGTGAAGACGAGGATGTCGGCGCCGAACTTGGCCAGCACCACGTTCAGGCCGAGGCGATCCGCGAACAGGTACACGAACTGGGCGTGCACCAGCATGCCGATGCCGGTGGCCGCGACGAACTTCGCCGCCTGCGGCGCCAGCTTCGGGTTGTGATCGCGGAACGCGAAGTACTTGTTGGCGAAGAAGGTGAACGTGCTGCCCACCAGCACGCCGATCATCGCCGCCAGCGGATTGGGCAGCCCGGCTGCGTGGACGCAGAGAAGGAGGATGACGACGTCGATCGCCGTGGCGACCGCGCCCACCGCGAGCGTTCGAGTTGCCCAGCCGCGCCATGCCCACTTCACCCAGCCCATGAGTGTGCGCGGCCTGTCTGGCTGCACGTTCACGAGTGGGGGCTTATCAACGTCCGGGAGCATCATCCAGTTGACCGTGCGTTCGGGGTTCGGCCCATCCAACAGAGCCCCTGGGTCCGGAATTCGCGTGCCGCGTTGCCTTCTCTCCGGACGGCCCGGCGCGTCAACCTCAAACGTCCTGACGGCGGCGGCCCAGCCGGGCCAGGGCACCGAGCGCGGCCATCAACAACAGCCCACTCGTGCTGGCACCCGCCGCGCAGTGACAGCTGTCCGGCCGGTTCGTCGGGGGCACTCCGCCCGTCCCGGCCGGGCCCGGCGCGACGCCTCCGCCCGGCTTCCCCGCATCCACGCCGCCGTCCACGCCGCCGTCCCCCACGCCC
>JADGHL010000166.1 GCA_019686135.1 Myxococcaceae bacterium
GGGCGGGGGCGTCCACATGGCCGGGGGTGGATGCGTTCGTGCGGTGGATCAGCGCGCGGACCAGAGCCACCGCGCCCAAGGTGAGGCCCACGATGCCAAACGCGATCAGCGCGGCCCGGCGCCAGAGCGAGTGAGCGCGCTGCTTCTTCCGCGCCGCATTCATCTGCGACAGAAGCTCGAGCGCGCGCGCGTTCGACGGATCGTGCGCGAGGATCTGGTTGAGCGCGGCGAGCGCCCGGGCCGGCCGCTTCTCGGCGATCAACGCCTCGCTGCGCGCAAGGAGCGCGGACGACAGACGGGGCACGAGCGCCTTCCGGTAGCCGGATGGGTCGGCGAAAAAGGCCTGCAGCTCCTCGGTGGTGCGGCCCAGGCCCAGGCCTTCGAGGTAGTCGTGCAGGGCGTCGCGGAGCTTCACTGCGTTGGCGTACCGCGAGGTGGGCTGGCGGGCGAGGCAGGTGGCGATGATCTCCGCCAGATCGTCCGACACGGTGGGCACGAGCTGGCGCGGATCCTCGTAGATGCCATCGAGGATCCGCTTCAGCGTGGCGGTGGTGTTCGGCGCAGTGAACGGCAGCCGCCCGGTGGCGAAGAAGTAGAGCATCGTGCCCAGCGAGAACACGTCGGCCTCGGGGCCGGCCTCTTCGCCCTCGATGATCTCCGGCGCCATGTGCGCGGGCGATCCGACCAGCGCGCCGGTCATGGTCATCCGGTCGTCGCGATCGACGATCCGGGCGATCCCGAAGTCCATCAGCTTGAGGACGCCGTCCTCGCGGACCATGACGTTCTCGGGCTTCAGATCGCGGTGGATGATCCCGCTCTCATGGGCCTGCGCCAGCGCGGCGGCGATCTCGTGGACCACCATCGCCGCGATCTCCGGCGGCTCGAAGCCGGTGCTCTCCGCGTACTGCCGCAGCGTCTGGCCGCGGATGTACTCGGTGACGATGTACGCCTGCTCTCCGGTCTCCGCCGAGGCGAAGTCGTAGATCTCCAGGATGTTCGGGTGGTGCAGCCGCGCCACCGCCTTCGCCTCGCGCGCGAGCCGCCGCCGCGACTCCTCCTTCCCGGCGAGGTGCGAGTGCAGCACCTTCACCGCCACCTCCCGGTCGAGGGAGGTGTCGAGGCCTTTGTAGACGACGCTCATCCCGCCCTGGCCGAGCTGCTCCAGGATCCGGTAGCGACCGATGTGGCGACCGACGAGCGACATGGTCCCGGTCAGGCGTCTCCGAAGCAGATGCCCAGCGACCGGGCGAACCGCACCAGTTCGCCGTTGGGGTCGACCTTGCGCTCTTTGGTGGTCTGGCTGAGCGGCACCGGGACGACTTCGGAGCCCCTCAGGCCGACCATGTGGTCCCACAGTCCCTCGGCGACGAGGTCCAGCACCTTGCACCCGAACCGCGTGGCGAGCAGCCGGTCTGCGGCAGTAGGGCCGCCTCCGCGCTGCAGATGCCCGAGCACGGTGACGCGGACCTCGGCGTCGATGTGCTTCGCGATCATGTCGGCCGCGACCTTGCCCGCCCCACCGAGCCGCACCACGCCGCGGCCCGGCACGTCCTCCGCGCGCTCCACGATCGACAGTTCGCCGCCCACCGGCCGGGCGCCCTCCGAGACCACGATGATGGAGAAGCTGCGCTTGCGGACGTGGCGTCGGTGCAGCCGTTCGACGATCGGCTCCACCCGGTAGGGGATCTCGGGGATGAGGATCACGTCCGCGCCTCCGGCCAGACCGCTGTGGAGCGCCAAGAACCCGGCGTAGCGTCCCATCACCTCCAGCACCATCACCCGCTGGTGAGACTCCGCAGTGGTGTGCAGGCGATCAACGGCTTCCGTGCAGATCGCCCGCGCCGTGTCGAACCCGAAGGTCTGGTCCGTCCCGGTGAGATCGTTGTCGATCGTCTTCGGGCAGCCGACGACGTTGACGCCCTTCGCCGCGAGGCGGTGGGCGATGGACAGCGTCCCGTCCCCGCCGATGCAGATGAGCCCGTCCAGCCCGAGCTCGTGGTAGCGCCGGACCGCGACGTCCGAGCGGTCGCGTTCGACCCACCGGCCGTCCTCCTTCTCCGCCCATAGGAACGGGTTGGCCTTGTTGGAGGTGCCGAGGATGGTGCCACCTTTCGGCAGGATGCCGCGGGTGTGCTCCAGCGTGAGCGGCCAGGCCCCGTCGGGGACCATCAGCCCCTCGTAGCCGTTCTCGATGCCGACGAACTCGTAGCCGAATTCGTGGGTTCCGCGTTTCACGACTGCCCGGATGAGCGCATTGAGCCCGGGGCAGTCCCCGCCTCCGGTGAGAACACCAAGCCGTTTCGTACGGGCCATAAGGTCGGACGTTCCTGTCAGATGTCGAGGGCTGGGTATGACACCGAAGTCCGAGGCGATTGTATGTGGGCCGGAAGGGCTCAAGCAATGTCGGAAGAAGGGCAGGGAAGTCATGCCTGCCCGGATGGCCCCGCGGACGACCGCTTCGGATAAGAAGCGCGGCATGAACGTTCGCGCGTGGATGGCGGTGGCGCTGGTGCTGGTGGTCGCCCCGGTGGCCCGGGCCCAGACGGACGGGGGCCCGCCCACGAACTTCGACGAGTACGAAGACGCGTATCGATTCAAGTGCAACGCCCCGCTCGTGACGTTCGAGCCGCCGGACGTGCGCGAGCTCGGAGGCTTCCGCTACGAGCACACCGGATCGACCGTGAAGATCCGCCGCACCAGCCCGCGCCACGGGCCCTTGCGGATCGGCGTGCTGAGCGCGGTGAAGGACGTGGACCCCGAGACGCTCTCGGTGGTCCAGGGCTTTCTCGACCGGTTCGAGAAGGACGACGCGGAGCTGATCGTCGTGGGCGGCGACACCGCCGAGGAGCCCGCCGCGCTGGAGAAGTTCTACGTGTGGATCGCCGGACAGACGAAGCGGCCGGTGCTGACCGTCCCGGGGAACAGCGAGCGCCCGGCGGCGCACAACTACGCGGTGATCAAGGCGCGAAGGGCTGGGGCCCTGAACCTGATCACGGTGAACCTGGTGCGCCACGTGGATGCGGACGGCATCGACGTGGTCGGGCTCGGCGGCTACTACAACAAGGCGTTTCTTCACATGGGCGGCGCCTGCGTGTACTCGCCCGGGGACGTCGAGGCAGTGGTGGCCGCCGCGAAGACCGCGGACGATCCGGTGCTGCTGTTGATGCACGGGCCGCCGCAGCAGAAGGGCAAGGCCGCGATCGACTACGTCCCCGGCGACGGCAACGTGGGCGACCCGCAGATCACCCGGGCGATCCAGGAGGCGAAGATCCCCTTCGGGATCCACGGTCACATCCTGGAAGCGGGCGGGACGGCGACCGATCTGACCGGCCACCCGGTGAAGCCCGGAAAGCTCGTGCCGGCGCTCTACCTCAACCCCGGCTCCGCGAACCCGCTGCCGTGGAAGCTCAACGCCGGTGGCACCTCCTACGGGATGGCGGCGGTGCTGACGATTCAGGGGAAGAAGGCGAAGTACGAGGTCCTGCGCGCGCCGAAGCCGGTGGCGAAGGACGACGTCCGCTAACGTCGCTCGCTCGTCGCGTTCCGCGCTCGCTGTGCGAGCACGTGGAGCGGGGAGCAAGTCGCGCAGCTCGATACGGTCGATGAGCGGTCCTCGAACCGCGGCGTTGTGCTGCGCTCCTCAGCGGGCGACGCGCATGAACACGTGAAGCCGGAAGGAGGCGAGCAGCTCCATTCGATCGGGGAGCGCCTGCAGCCGCCGCTCCACTTCCTCGGGCCCGAGGTGGAAGGCGTTGGGGCCCATGCCAATCAATGCGGACGCCTCGGTGCGGGAGACCTCGATGGGGTGCTCGATCGTGTCGACCGCGCGGAGCTCGAACAGGTCCTTCATCCGCTCGCGCAGCCGTGACTCCTTGCGGGTGTCCACCGTGAGCAGACCGATCCGGTCGATCAACTCGCCCAGGTGTCGTGGGCCGGGCGTGACGGCCACAAGCGCGCCGCCGGGACCCAGCACGCGCCACAGCTCCTGCGCCGGGCGCGGGGCGAACACGCTCAACCCAAGGCCCGCCACCCCGTCCATCACCGGGAGCGGCTGGGTCAGATCCGCTACCACCGCGCCGATCCGTGGGTGCGCCCGCGCAGCGCGCCGCGCGGCGAACTTCGAGAGATCCAGTGCAAGGCCCAGCCTGTCGGGCACTCTGTCGAGCACCTGCGCGAGGTAGTGACCGGGCCCGGCGCCTGCGTCCAGCACACAGCGGGCCGGATCCTGATCGCGGAGGATCTCCGCGGCGTGTTGAGCGAGCGCGCGCGTGAGCGGATCGAAGTGGCCGGCGGAGAGGAACTTCAGGCGCGCCTCCACCATCGGAGCCGTGTCGGCGTTCGCCACCAGCCGGCTGCGGAGGGCCAGGTGGACATATCCCTCGCGAGCGATGTCGAAGGCGTGACCCCGGTCGCAGCGCAGCGCCCCCAAAACGGCAGTGAACGGCGATCCGCACCGGGGACAGCGCAGGAACAGAGGGAAGGGGAAGGGTTTCATGCGTGAGGCCCCTCCGCCGCGCGTGCGGACCCGTCCGGGCGGTGTCCCTAGGCGCGGCGGCGGGCGGCGATCCGATCGAGCAGCGCGCTCAGCATGGCTGCGGGATCGGCGGGCAGGGCGGAGTCGGTGGGCGAGTGACGCGGCGCCGCCCGGGCGAGCCGGTACAGCTCTTCGAGGCGCTCGCGGATGAGCGTGCTCTCCGGTTTCTTCTCCATCGCCCTCCGGTAGGCCGCGGCCGCGCCCGCATAGTCGCCCAGCGCGAAGAGGCGTTCGCCCTCCTGTTCGGGCGTGGAGGGGGCGTTCTTCAGCTCCACCTCCTCGCGGACGAAGTTGGCCTTCGGGTTGAGAAGCTCCGCCGGCTGGAGCGACCCGGTGATGGCCTCGAGCTTCTGCTGCAGCGCGCTGTCCTCGGGGAAGGCGGCGGCGAGCGCGCGGTAGAGGGCGAGCGCCTCGCTCAGTTCGCCGCGACGGACGCAGCGCTCCGCGCGGCGTTCGGTCTCCTGGCGTTCCTCGGGGGTCATGGGGTGTGTGGCTCCGGGACGCCACGATATCTTCCGGATGGGGACACCGGGCACATCGAACCGCCGAAGGCGCGCACGCTGCGTCCACGTGCAGCGTGCGCATGGGAAACGCGCCGGGCGCCCCCTTCCGCCCCCCTCCGCACCCGGCGCGTCATTCACGTCACTTCTGCGCCGAGTCGGTGGCGCCCACGAAGCCGTAGCGGCCGGTGATCCAGATGTGGTCCTTGTCGAGCGCGAAGCCGCCCACGAGGTCGGAATCCGCCAGCGAGGCCACCTGCCCGCTGATGTCCGACCAGGTGCGGCCGGCGTCGGTGGTGCGCAGAAGCAACGGCTTGCGCAACCTGTTTCCAACTGCCCAGCCGTGCACCTTGTCTGGCGCGAAGAAGATGGCGGAGATCGTGATGTCGGTCGAGGTCGCGAAGCCTTCGGGGATGGTCGCCTTCGTCCAGGTCGAGTCCTTCCCCTTGCTCGCGTCGGTCGAGAAGTAGATGTAGCTCGTCGGCTGGGACTGCGTGCCGTTGAAGGCGAAGCAGGTGTCGTTGTCGAGGCAGGTCACGCCGAACGGGCCCGGGCTGCTCCGGTCCTGATCCGACTCCGGAAGCTCCTTGAAGTAGAAGTGGCGGCCCTTGTCGGTGGAGATGCACAGCCCGGCCTTGAGCTCACCGAATTCGCCGATCTTGTTGTTCAGCTCGCGCCACGAGTTCTGGTTGAGGCCGTAGGCGGGGTGGATCATCACCGCCAGATCCTTCGAGGCGTAGAACGACTGCGAGGGGAACGGCTGCGCCGTGGTGGAGATGTCCCAGTCACACAGCGTCTTGTCCGCGGTGAACTGCTGGACGAAGTCGGATGGCACCGGCGGCACGGCCGTCGGACCCCAGATGCGCGTCCAGGACGTGTCCGGGCCGGGCGCCTGGGTGGCGCTGAAGACGTAGCCGTTGTTGTTCACGAAGACCCAGTCGCTGTCGGAGGTCGACTGCAACGTGAGCGTGGCGTTTCCACCGAAGCTTTCGCCCCCTACCGTGCCGGTCTTCACCACCGACCAGCTCGACTTCTGGGTGATGTCGCCCTGGGCGATGACGATGACCCCCGAGGTGGTCACCCGCGCCAGAAGGCCCGTGCGCGTGGGCACGAAGCCCAGAAAGGCGTGGTCACCCGCCGAACCGGACATGGATCCGATCGGCCCGTCCTCGTAGTCGCCGTCCACGAGCAGCTCACCCCAGCCGTTCGGCCCGAGCGCGTACACGCCGCCGCCGCGATCGCTCCCATTGCTGGCGGCCACCACGCACTTGTCCGCCGACTCGCAGTAGACGCCGTACGCGTAGGCGCTGTTGGTCTGGTACGACAGCGGGGCCTCGAACTTCCGCCAGCCGCCGCCACCTCCTCCATTGTTGTTGTTCCCGGTACCGCCGTCCGGATCCCCCGCGATGCCATCGAGGGCACCGCATCCGCCCACCACCCCGGCCACCAGGCCAGACACCGCTAGAAAGATCAGTCTTCTCACGGCATTCTCTCCCTGTAGATTGGTTTTCGCGGTGCCCCTCGAAAATGGCAGGAAAAACCGGACATGGCCCGTGACGAGAATCCGTTCAGGTCGCTCACCCAGCTCCTCCGCGACGCGCGTGACGGCGACCCGCTGGCCTCCAACCTCGCGTTTTCACTCATCTACAAGCAGCTCCACGCGGCGGCCCGGCGGCAGCTCCAGAGGGCCGCGTCCAATGGGGTGACGCTCACGCCGACGGCGCTGGTGAACGAGGCGTGGCTCAAGCTCTCGGCGGCCCGTTTCGAAATCAAGGACCGCGAGCACTACCTGGCGATCGCCGCCACGGCGATGCGGCAGATCGTGGTCGACGCCGCGCGCGCCCGGCTCAGCGGCAAGCGCGGCGGCGGGGCGGTCCACCTGGCGATCGCCGACGAGGTCGGCTCCGACGCCCACGAGGTCGGCGTGCTCCAGATCGACGCCGCGCTGCAGCGGCTCGAGAAGCTCGAGCCCCGGCTCGCGCAGGTGGTGCAGTATCGCTACTTCGCCGGTCTCACCGAGGAGGAGATCGCGCGTCTGCTCGGCATCACCGATCGCACCGTGCGCCGCGACTGGCGCAAGGCCCGCGCGTTCCTGTACGCCGAGATCCGGGGCGCCGCGTGAACGCCGACGACCGTAGCCGCCGCGCGCTGTCGCTTTTCGACGAGCTGGTCGACCTCGACGCAGACCTGCGCGCCGCCAGGCTGTCGAGGCTGCGCGAGGAGGACACCGCCCTGTACGCCGAGATCGTCGCGCTGCTGGAGGCCGACAGCCGCGAAGGGCTACTGGAAAAGACCGTCCTGTCCCTCCTGGCCGCGCCGGAACCGTCCGGGGAGATCCCCTCGCGCATCGGGCCGTGGCGCATCACCGGCGTCGCCGGCCGCGGCGGCATGGGGGCCGTCTATTTCGGCGAACGCGACGACGGACAGTTCCAGCAGCGCGCGGCGATCAAGCTCATCCGCGTGGGCATGGACACCCCAGAGCTCCGTGCCCGGTTCCTGCGCGAGCGGCAGATCCTCGCGGCGCTCGAACACCCCCACATTGCCACGCTTTTGGACGGCGGCGTCACCGACACCGGCGCGCCGTACTTCGCCATGCAGCGGGTGGAGGGTGCGCCGATCGACGACTGGTGCGACGCGAAGCACGCTACCGTCCGCGAGCGCGTGGCGCTCTTCCTCCAGGTCTGCGCCGCGGTACAGCACGCCCACCAGAACCTGATCGTCCACCGCGACCTGAAGCCTTCGAACATCCTGGTCGACGCCGAAGGCCAGGCGAAGCTGCTCGACTTCGGCATCGCCCGGCTGCTCGAGGCCGGGCCAGAGATGACGTACGAGCGGCCGCACACCCCCGAGTACGCCGCTCCCGAGCAGATCGCCGGAGGCGCCATCACCACCGCCACCGACGTCTACGGACTCGGCGTGGTGCTCTACCAGCTCATCTGTGGGCGCCCTCCGCGCGAGGCCGACGAGCCGCTGCCCCGCGCGGTGGCGCAGGCGCCGGCGGAGACGGTGCGGGCGCGCGGGGTGGCTTCGACGAAGCAGCTCTTGCGCGAGGTGCGCGGCGATCTGAGCGCCATCGCGCACAAGTGCCTCCAGAAGGAGCCGGCGCGCCGGTACGCCTCGGTGGGTGCGCTGGCGCAGGACCTCAGGGCATGGCTGGAACGCCGGCCGGTGGCCGCGCGGCGCCAGACGCGTGGCTACGTGGTCACCAGGTTCATCGCCCGCAATCGCTTCGCCGTCGCGGCGGCGGCGGCGGTGCTCGTCGCCATCGCCGGCGGGGTGACCGGGGTGCTCTGGCAGGCCGAAAAGGCGCGCGCGGCCGCGGCGGAGGCGCAGGCGCAGCTCGACTATCTGCGCGGTCTGCTCGAGGTTTTGGCGCCCTCCACCGCAGAGGCGCGCGAGCTCGACCGCTCCCGCCTGATCGCCGAAGCGGCGCGGCGCGCACGCGCCGAGCTCACCGGCAGGCCTGCGAGCCTCGCCGGCGTGGAGCTCGCGCTCGCGCAGGTCGCCCACGCCGTGGGCGACTACCGTCAGGCCGAGCAGCTCGCCGACAGCGCCCACGCGCTCCGGATCTCCGTCTACGGCGCATCGTCGCTGGAGGTGGCCGAGACCGCGGTGGTGGCGGCGCAGACGAAGATCCGGATAAGCCCGCCGCGCTTCGAGGAAGCGGCGCGGTTGCTCGACGGCGCCATCGCGATCCTGCGCCATCGCGCGCCCGGCAGCGCGGAGCTCGCCGGGGCGCTGCAGACCCGTTCGACGGTCGAGGGGGAGCAGAACAGGCTCGCCGAGCAGGAGGTGTTCATCCGGGAGGCGGCGGCAATCTGCGAAGGCCCGGCCTGCCGCGAAGCGCCCTGCGAACGCGTCTGGAGGGAGCTGGGCGCCATCGCGAGCCAGAAGCGTCAGCCGCACGAGGCCATCGCGCATTACACGCGCGCCTGGGAGGCGCGGAAGAAGCGTCTCGGGGCGCAGCACGCGTCAACGCTCGACCTCGCCAGCATGCTCGCGTGGGCGAAGGCCGAGGCGGGCGACCTCGACGGCGGCCTCGCGCTCGCCGAAGACGTGTACCGCGCCTACCAGGACATCTACACGCAGCCCAACGAGAAGACCCTGCGCGGGCAGCTCCGCCTCTTCCGCCTCGCCAGGCGCGCCGGTCAGCGCGAGCGCGCGATGGCGCTCATCGACGACTACCTCCAGCACGCGCGCCGGGTCTTCGGCGAGCAGCACCCGGACACGGTGCTCGGCTACTCCGATCGCGGGAGCCTCCTGTACAACCTCGGCCGCTTCGAAGAAGCCGCCGCGGAGTTCGCGCGAGCCTCGTCGGCGTACGCGGCGATGGACAACGGCATCAACGCCGCGCTCACCCGGAGCTTCCAGGGGGAGGCGCTGCGCGAAGCCGGGCGTCCGGCCGAAGCCCTGCCGCTCCAGATCGAAGCGGTGGCGACGCTGCGTCGCCTCTATCCCGACGGTGAGCACGTCATGCTCGGACGCGCCCTCTCCAGCCTCGGCGTGACCGAAAGCGCGCTGAGGGACCATGCGCGCGCGCTGGAGCACCACGCCGAGGCGATGGCGATGCAGCGGCGGCTGCACGCGCCCGGCCTGAGCCACGCGGCGAACGCGCAGGCCTTCTACGGCAAGGCGCTGTTCGATCTCGGGAGGAGACGAGAGGGGGAGGCCGAGCTGCGCGCAGCGGTGGAGGCGCTCGCGCCGCTCAGGGACGATGTGCCGAACCAGTACTGGGAACCGGTGGCGCTGCTCACGCTCGTGGCGTGCGCGAACGGGGCACCGGACTGCGAGTCGTTGAAGGCGCTGTCGCGGCAGGCGGAAGGGGTCGCGCTGGCTGCGACCACGCAGCGGCGGCTCCGGGAGGCGCTCGGAGAGGAGTGAGGCGGCAGCTCGCTGGCGTGCTTCGAGACCACCCGGCCGTCGCGGAGCGTCAACGTGCACCCGAAGCGGCGGGACATCGCCTCGGCGATCGCCTGCCACACCTCCGGTTCGCGGTCCGGCGCGGACACCCGCTCGAACGAAAGGCCGTGCTCACGGGCGCGGCGCTCCAGTTGCGGCAGCGGTTCGCCGATGCGAGTGACGTCGCAGAAGGCAGCGATTTCCGTCTGGGCGCGCCGGACCGACGTGTGGATCCACAGCCCGGCGGCGATGAGGAGCGCGAGGGCGCCCACTCCGATCGACAGGAGCTTCACGCCCGGGACTCTACGCCACGCTTTCTGCCAGTGAGGCCGTCTGATGCGATCGCGCCGGATGTTCCGTGCCGGTGGTCCGCGCCCCGCTGCTGCCGAGCGCCGAATGTCCTGCGCTGGGGGACTGCACACTGCGCTGCTGT
>JADGHL010000167.1 GCA_019686135.1 Myxococcaceae bacterium
GATCGGGGCGGGGGAGAGGCTGGAGGGTTCGCTCACGACGCCAACTGGCCACAGGCGGCGCGGCTTGTCGAGTTCCGGGAGGGGCTGGGCGAAAAGCGCACAGGCGCAGGCGCCCCGGCGCGGTTAGAGTAGCCGCCGATGTCCGCAGCAGAAGGTCCGCCCTACTGGGTCCTCATCTCCGTGTTGTTCAGCTCGCAGCCGCTCACCCCGGCGATCGCGATGTGCCTGCACCAGGCCGCCCTCGACCTCTACAAGCGGGGCGGAGGCGTGGGCGAGGTCGCCGGCGATCTGCTCTCCGGCAAGGTGCGCAACCTGCACAAGGACGTGGTGATGGGAGCGATCACCGGCCCCGCGTTCGAGGCGGAGATCGAGACCGAACGAGGCGCGGGCGTGGTCCGCTTCCTCCTCACCCGCCAGGGGCTGGACTGGGTGGAGCGTGCGTCCGCCCGGGAAGCCGTCGTGCCGCCGCGGCGGGAGCTGCTCAACTAGGCCGGGGCACGCCGCTTCAGCGCACCATCCGGTCGAAGACCCGTTCGAGCGCGGCTGCGGGGTCCTCGCACAGGCCGGAGTGCACCGGCGAACACTGGAGGATCGTGCTCTTCGGCGCCACCAGCCAATGCCACCGCTCCTTGCGCGGAAGCCGCCCGATGGGCCCGGCGTCAGGACCGCCGAGGCAAATGCGCGAAATCGCCTCGAGGTGGGCGCGCACCTCCGAAGGATCGATCGCCGGATCGATCGCACGCAGCCGCGCCTCGTCGAGGTGCACCTTCGCCCCGAGGAAGTCCTTCACGGCGCAGAACAGAATCACCCCCGCGTTGATGAACTCCTCCCGCTCGACGCGCGGGACGATCCGAATCACCGCGTAATCAAACGAGGGCAGCGCGGGCACGGTCCGCCTCCTCGAGCCACAGGTCCGCCGCCTTCAGCCGGAGATCGAAGAAGGTCCGGTAGGCGGCACGGTTCTCCGCCACGGACGCAAAGAACGGCGCGGGCGAAAGCCACTCGTCGGGAATCTCCGCGATGAGCGCGTCGAGCAACTCCAGCGTCACCTTCGGCGCGAGCGATTCGTGGACCTGCCTCAGCTTCGTCGCCCAGGGCAGAAGCACGTGGTCCCGGATCGCCGGAAACGGCGTGCGCGCCTTCTCCTCGAAGCCCTCCCACGCGTGGTGCACATACAGCGCCGCGCCGTGGTCGATGAGCCAGAGCGCTCTGTGCCAGCGGAGCAGGTTCGCGTTCCGCGGCGTGCGGTCAACGTTGGTGATGAGCGCGTCGAACCAGACGATCGCCGAAGCGGTCTCCGCATCCGGCGCGGGCCCGGGGACGGGATCGAACGTCACCGACCGCGGCAGAAAGTCGAGCGCGAGGTTGAGGCCCGCGCTGGCCTTGATCAGGTCCCGGATCTCGTCATCCGGTTCGGTGCGCCCGAGCGCCGGGTCGAGTTCGATCTTCACGACCTCCGGCACCCGGAACCCCAGCGCCCGCGCCAGCTCGCCGGCGAGCAGCTCGGCGATCAGCGCCCGCGACCCCTGTCCAGCGCCGCGGAACTTCATCACGTAGAGCCCGTCGTCATCCGCTTCGACGATTGCGGGCAGTGAGCCACCCTCGCGGAGCGGCGTGACGTAGCGGGTGGCGCGGACGGTTCGGACAGGCATGGGCGGCGAAGCGGGGGCTTATCTCAGTGGACGGCGGGTGTCCGTTCGGAATAGTCCCCTCCCCCGGTTGTAGAGCGGACGAAAGAGCGGGGTGGTTGGATGATTGCTCGCTCTTCGCGCCCCGCGCTGCGGCCGGATCCGATGCACAGACCCACCGTTGCCACCATTTTCGTCCTCTTGTTCGCCTTGTCCGCCGCCGGCTGCGCGCACGCTCCGGCGCCTCCGTCTCCGGCCGCTCCCGCCGCGTCGCCTCCGGCCCAGGCAGAAGCGGCCACGGTGACGCCGCCGCCCGCTGAACCCACTCAGGCCGCCGCGCCCAACCAGCCGGCTCCAGAGGTCTCGGCGCCGCCCGACGCCACGACCGAAGACGACGACGCCGTCGAGGAGGCGGCAGCGGACGACGGCGAGGGCGCGGAGGAGGAGCCGGAGGAGTTGCCCACCGGTCCGGAAGGCGAAGGGGATGCGAAGGCGGCGCCGACCGACGGTGAGCCGCAGTACCGCTACACCGCCGATCTGACCGACGAGATGTTGCAGACGCTGTGGAAGGAATCGGCCGAGAAGCTCGGGTCGATCTCCATGGGCTTCGTCAACGAAGGGCGGCTCATCAACGGCGTGCGGTTCCCGGAAGGCGACGGCTGGATCGTCGTTGCGCCCGAACGGACGTGGGGAACGCAGGAGACGATCGACGCGATCCTGAGGGTCATCCGCGCCGTGCGCGCTCAGTACCCCGACGCGCCGCCGCTCCGGGTGAATCAGATCTCCGCGCGCGAAGGCGGCTATCTGCGTCCCCACAAGAGCCACCAGAGCGGCCGCGACGCAGACCTGGGGTTCTTCTATCCCACCGCCGACCCCGTCCGCGTGCGCGAGCGGGAGAAGTACATCGACGTGGAGAAGACCTGGGCGCTGCTCAAGGCGATCATCACGCTGACCGACGTGCAGTTCGTGCTCGTCGATCGCCGGGTGCAGCACGTGCTGTACGACTACGCGGTGGAGCACGGCGAGGATCGCGGCTGGCTCGATTCGATCTTCCGCTCGTCGCATCCGCTGGTGATGCACGCGCGCGGACACCGCGATCACTTCCACGTGCGCTTCTACAACCCGCGCGCGCAGGAGCTGGGCCGGCGGGTGGCGCCGTTGCTCGCGCAGCGCCCCGAGCAGAACCTGGTGATGCACCGCGTGCGCCGCGGCGAGACGCTGAGCCACCTCGCGGTCCGCTACAACACCACCGTGTCGCGGATCCAGAAGGCGAACCGGATGCGCGGCACCTTCCTGCGCGTGTCCCAGGTTCTGAAGATTCCCCTGCGCGGGCCCTGCACCCGCTGCCCGATTCCTCCGCCCGTCGAGGTGCCGCCAAGGCGCCTGCCGCCGGATTTCGAGATCGCTTCGCACACGCCGGCGCCGCCCGAGGCCGTCCACGCGGAGCCGGCAGCGCCGCCGACGGTGGAGACTCCGCAGGCAGCGTTGGCGGACGCCGACGCCGAGCCCGCGCCGGCGATGCCCTCCGCGCGGCCCGCCGAGAGCATGACGGCCGCAGCGCCGTCCGCTGTCGCTGCTGCAGCAGCGCCAGAGGCCGCCGCACCCCGACTCAGCGGCAGCGGCGCGGAAGGACATCCCGCCGCCACGTCACCGGCGGCGCGCTGAACGACCGCAGCCGGCGTATGACCCGGCGGGACAGCCCAGGAGCCTGAACGATGCCCGATCCATCCGAGTTCGAACGTGCCACGGCCGTCCGGCCGCTGGGTGACCACCGCTACGAGGCAGACGTCCCCGACGGCTGGCAGCAGGGGCGCGGCGCGTTCGGCGGGCTGGTGCTGGCGACCATGCAGCGCGCGATGGGCCACTTCGTCGCAAACCCGGCGCGTCGCCCGCGGGCGCTCACCGCGGAGATCTGCGGCCCGCTGCAGCCCGGTCGCGCCGAGGTGAAGGTCGAGCTGCTCCGCCAGGGGTCGAACACGTCCTTCGTCAACGCCGTGTTGATCCAGGAGGGGAAGGTGATGGCGCGGGCGAGCACCGTCTTCGCCACCGCGCGCAAGGCGGCCACCACCCCGCGCGCCGAACCGCCCGCGCCGCCGCGTCCGTTCGAGCAGGTGGAGGTGCTCCCCGTCGCGCCGCCGTTCGGTCCGGCGTTCGCCGCGCACTACGAGTACCGCTCCACCGGCCCGATGCCGTTCTCCGGCGGCACCGAGGCGCGCTGCGAGGGCTTCATCCGCGAGCGCGAACCGGTGACGGTGCTCGATCCGAGCGCGGTGCTGGGCCGGTTGGATGCGTGGTGGCCGACGCTGTACTCGGTGGAGACGGAGCTGCGCGCCGCGGCCACCATCAGCTTCACCGCCGAGCTCCTCACCGATGCGACCACGCTCGATCCGAAGGTGCCCTTCTTCCACCGTTCGCGGATGGTGGTGCTCCAGGACGGCTTCTTCGTCGAGTTCCGCGAGCTGTGGAGCGGCCAGACGCCGGTCGCGATGAATCAGCAGACGTTCGCGGTGCTCTCCTGACCGCGCGTGACGGCTACGGAGAGTCCTGCAGCGCCTGCGCGTCGCTCCGACTGCGGCGGATGCGTTCGAGGGCCGTGTAGTAGATGGGCTTTTGCGCGTACTGCGTGGCCTGGGTGACGAGCTGTTCCGCCTCGTCGTAGCTGCCGCGCGCCTCCGCGAGCACGCCGAGATCGTAGAGCGCCGCCGGTGAGTTGGGGTGGGCGCGGACGATGTCCGAGAGCATCTGGTACGCGGCGTCGAACTGACCGTCCTCGCATAGCTCGATCGCCGGCTTCACCAGCTCCTCGTCGCGGTCCATCTCCACCTCCTCCCAGACCCGGTACGGCTTGAGGTCGGCGATGAACCGTCCGGCGATCCTTTGGGCGGAGCGGAGCATCGCCTCGGGCTCGCCGAGGTTGTTCGCGCTCGCCGATCCCCAGTAGGTCGCGCTGTAGAGCGCCCCGCCGTTCGGGTTGTGCGCGTCGAGGATCTCCAGCCGCACGTCCAGCCGCCCCGATCCGGAGCGCACGCTCTTCGCGCTCTCCAGGTGGTAGGACCAGTTCACCGGCCTCACGCGGATGATCAAATCCGCCTGGTCCGCCGGAACCAGCTGGTACGCTGCGTTGCGGAACTGGGCGTCGAATTCGTTGCGCACCGGTTCGACCGCCAGCCATTTGTTGAGCAGCTGCCCCTGGCCGAAGCTGATCGCCGCGTCCATCACCGTCGCTGCCGAAGGGGCGGTGCCGTCCGCTTCGACCTGCAGCGCGATCTTCTGGTTGTCCTTGATCTGAAACACCGGCGGGCGGGTGCGGCTGATCCGGATCGTCGACGAACAGCCCTGCGCCATCAGTGCAAGGACGGCGAACAGGCCGGCGAGGGCGAGCTTGTGCATCATCGGTAAGTCCCCCGGGTGAACGGTGGCACGCACCCCGGGACTTAGCACGGTTGCCGCGCCTTCTCGTGGGAGGCAGCCTTCCGGCATGAGCGTTCACACCGTCGACGACCCGTACACCGGCGAGGTGGCCGTCTCGCTGGACACCACCACGCCGGCGCAGCTGGACGCGGTGCTCGCCCGCGCGCGCGCCGGCGCCCGGGCGCTGCGGTCGATGCCGGTGGAGGAACGGGTGGCTCTCGTCCTCCGCGCGTGCGAGGCGATGGAGCGCCGCATTGACGAGATCGCCCTGGACATCACCCGGCAGATGGGAAAGCCGCTCGTGCAGGCGAAGAACGAGGTGGGCGGGATGGCCGGGCGCCTGCGGCACATGGCGGCGATTGCCCCCGCGTGCCTGATGGACGTGGTGCTGCCGCCGAAGGAGAACTTCGAGCGCCGCATCGCCCGCGAGCCTCTGGGTGTCGTGCTGGACCTGCCCGCGTGGAACTACCCGCTGTTGACGGCGGTGAACGCGATCGCGCCGGCGGTGTTGGCCGGCAACTCCGTGGTGGTGAAGCACTCGCCGCGCACGCCGTTGTGCGGGGAGCACTTCGCGCGCGCCTTCGAGGAGGTGGGCGCCCCCGAAGGCACGGTGCAGGCAATTTTCCTCGACTACGAAGCCACCGAACGGCTGGTGGCGGATCCGCGGATCGACCACGTGCTCTTCACCGGTTCGGTCCACGGCGGGCACCGCATCCAGGCGGCGGCGAAGGATCGCTTCCTCCACATCGGCCTCGAGCTGGGCGGGAACGACCCCGCCTACGTCGCGCCCGACTGCGACTTCGAGAAGACCGTGGAGAACATCGTCGACGGCGCGCTCTACAACGCCGGCCAGAGCTGCTGCGCGGTGGAGCGCGTCTACGTGCACCGGTCGCTGTACGCGCGCTTCATAGAGGCGTGCGAGCCGCTGGTGCGCTCGTACGTGATGGGTGACCCGCGGCGCGACACCACCACGCTGGGGCCGATCGCCCAGCCCTGGCATCCAGCGGAGCTGCAGGCCTTCGTGGACGACGCACGGACGCGCGGCGCGCGTATCGTGTGCGGCGGGTCGATGACCCGCGTCGACGGCAAAGGCCGGTTCTTCGAGGCGACGCTTCTGTGCGACGTCAGCCCGGACGCGAAGCTGATGAACGCCGAGTCCTTCGGACCGCTATTGCCCATCGCGCCGGTGGATTCGGACGAAGAGGCCCTGGAGCGGATGAACGACTCGCAGCTCGGGCTTACAGCGAGCGTGTGGACGAAAGATCGCGAGCGCGCCGATCGGCTCGCGCGGAAGCTCGAGTTCGGCACCGTGTACATGAACCGCTGCGACGCGCTGGATCCCGCGCTGCCGTGGAGCGGAGTGAAGGACTCCGGCCGGGGCGTGACGCTGAGCGCGCTCGGGTTCGACCAGCTCACCCGCCCGAAGGCGCTGCACTACCGTCTGCGCTTCTGAGCCGTTCAGCAGAGCCGGTTGAGGCCGTTGAGCGCCGCCACGCGGTAGGCCTCGGCCATGGTCGGGTAGTTGAATGTCGTGTTGACGAAGTACTCGATGGTGTTGGCGCTGCCGCGCTGGGCCATGATCGCCTGGCCGATGTGGACGATCTCCGCGGCCTGATCGCCGAAGCAGTGGATGCCGAGGATCTCCAGCGTCTGGCGGTGGAAGAGGAGCTTGAGCATCCCCACCGTGTTCCCGGTGATCTGCGCGCGGGCGAGGCTCCGGAACGGCACCTGGCCGACCTCGTAGGGGACGCCCGCAGCGGTGAGCTCGCGTTCGGTGCGGCCCAGCGAGGAGATCTCCGGCGAGGTGTAGATGCCGATCGGGATGTACGAGACGAGCCGCAGGTCCGCGTTCGGATCGATGATGTGCGTGGCGGCGAAGCGGCCCTGGTCGTAGCTGGCGCTGGCGAGCGCCGGCGGGCCCACGACGTCGCCGACCGCGTAGATGTGGGGCTGCTGCGGGATGCGGTAGCGCTCGTCGACGGTGAGCTGGCCGCGGCTGTTGGGGGTGATGCCGAGCTTCTCCAGCCCCATGCCCTCGGTGTTCCCGGTGCGGCCCTGCGCCCAGAGCAGCACGTCGGATTTGATCTTCTTGCCGCTCTTGAGGTGGAGGATGACGTTCTCCGAGGTCGCCTCCACCCGCTCGTACTCCTCGCTGTGGCGGATGATGACCCCCAGATCGCGCAGGTGGTAGCTGAGCGCGTCGATGATCTCGTCGTCGAGGTAGTCGAGCAGCTTCTCCCGGTTGTGGACGAGGTTCACCTTGACGCCCAGGTTCCGGAAGATCGACGCGTACTCGCAGCCCACCACGCCCGCGCCGTAGATGGTGATGATGTCCGGCGTGTCGTTCAGCTTGAGGATCGTGTCGCTGTCGAAGATGCGCGGGTGATTGAAGTCGACGTCCGCCGGCCGGTAGGGGCGTGACCCCGTGGCGATGACGATGTTCTTCGCCCGGTACACCTGGCGCGCGCCGCCCGGCACCACCACCTCCACGGTGTGCGGATCCACGAAGCGCCCGGTGCCGTGGATGACCGGGACGTGGTTGCGCAGGTAGAAGTCGCGGCGCATCGAGACCTGCTTGCGGATCACCGTCTGCGCCGCGCGGAGCAGCTGCGGGAAGGTGAACTGCACGCTGTCCGCGACCAT
This sequence comes from Myxococcaceae bacterium, assembly GCA_019686135.1. Taxonomy (GTDB): domain Bacteria; phylum Myxococcota; class Myxococcia; order Myxococcales; family Myxococcaceae; genus JADGHL01. Next base: position 7,683 of record JADGHL010000167.1, read on the forward strand.
GGTGAACAGCGGGTTGCGCCGGAACTCGAGCACCTGCTGCACCGACTGGCGGAGGGACTTGCTCGGGATGGTCGCCCAGTGCGTGCAGCCGCCGCCGACCTGCGGGTGGCGCTCGATCATCACGACCGACTTGCCCGACTTGGCGCTCTTCATCGCCGCGCCTTCGCCGCCCGGGCCGCTGCCGATGACGATGACGTCCAGTTCCTTCTCTGGAGCGACTGTGGGAATCACGGTCCGCAGCTTCCCTCAGCCCGGCCGGGAATCGAGCAGACGATCTGCGCGCGAAGCGCTGGTCCCGTTCGCTGCCGGAAGCTGCGCCTCTCAGGAGCCGACCAACGGGAGCTTCGGCGGCTCCTCGAACCGGAGGATCGTCTTCCGCTCGTTCGCTTCCTCGATGTCGAGGTACTCGATCATCCCCGATGTCGACTGCACGGCGTAGACATGGGACGGCGTGAACACGCGGTGGTCGAACTCCGCGTCTTCGCCGAGGTCCATCTCGATGCTGCCCTCCGCGGAGCCCTTGGTGACGGCGCTGATCGACCGGAGGCGCACCACCGTCGCCGCCGACTGGTCGCCCGTCTCCGGGCCGACGAACTCCACCCGAACCGGCTTGTCGCGCTCCTGCTCGTCGATGACCGACAGGAAGTTCGGCCACTGCTCCTTCGGGATCTCCAACGTTCTCTGGTCCATGCGGTGACCTCCGGAAGGAAGGTGATCGTCGAATCCGGCGACCGGAAGGGCCGTGGTTCCAGGCCGGCGCTCCCCGCGAAAGCCTGCTTTGCCCCCGGGAGGCGCGCCGTGCCGGGAGTGCTTGATGTGGCCGCGGGCAATGCTCTAGTCGCCGGCCGTGACGGTCCCAGCCGAACATCGCGCCATCGAAGCCGTGTGGAGGATCGAATCCGCGCGGTTGATCGCCGGACTGACCCGGCGGGTGAAGGACGTCGGCCTGGCCGAGGAGCTGGCGCAGGACGCGCTGGTGATCGCGCTCGAGCGGTGGCCGAAGACCGGCATCCCCGACAACCCCGGCGCGTGGTTGATGGCGACCGCGAAGCACCGCGCGCTGGACCTTCTGCGCCGGCACCAGCTGCTGGATGAGAAGCACATCGAGCTCGGGCACGAGAAGGAGCTCGAACAGGAACTCTCCGCGCCGGATCTCGACGAGAAGCTGGACGATCCCGTCGGGGACGATCTGCTTCGCCTGGTGTTCATCGCCTGCCACCCGGTGCTCTCGACCGAGGCGCGGGTGGCGCTGACGCTCAGGCTTCTCGGTGGGCTCACCACCGAGGAGATCGCCCGCGCGTTCCTCGTGCCCGAACCCACCATCGCCCAGCGCGTCGTGCGGGCGAAGCGGACGCTGCAGGAGAAGCAGGTGCCTTTCGAGGTGCCGCGCGGGCCCGAATTGACCGAGCGGCTCTCCTCCGTGCTGGAGGTCATCTACCTCATCTTCAACGAGGGCTACGCGGCCACCGCGGGCGACGACTGGGTGCGTCCCGCGCTGGTGGAGGACGCGCTCAGGCTGGGGCGGATCCTCGTCGGGCTCGCGCCACAGGTGCCCGAGGTGCACGCTCTGCTGGCGCTGATGGAGCTGCAGGCGTCGCGCCTGCGGGCACGGGTCGGTCCCGACGGAGAACCCATCCTTCTGCTCGATCAGGATCGGACGAAGTGGGACCGGCTCTTGATTCACCGTGGGCTCGCCGCGCTCGAACGGGCCGAGCGGCTGGGCGGCGCGGATGGCCCCTACGCGCTGCAGGCTGCGATCGCCGCCTGCCACGCGCGGGCGCGAACCGCGGAGGAGACCGACTGGGCGCGGATCGCCTCGCTGTACGGAAGACTGGCGGCGGTCACACCGTCGCCCGTGGTGGAGCTGAACCGCGCGGTCGCCGTGGCGATGGCCGCCGGCCCGGCGGAGGGGCTGGCGCTGATCGAGCCCTTGCGGACCGAGCCCAGGCTCGCGAGCTACCACCTGTTGCCCGCAGTGCGCGGCGATCTCCTCTTCAAGCTCGGTCGCTTCGACGAGGCGCGCGAGGAGTTCGAACGCGCCGCTTCGCTCACCCGCAACGCGCGGGAGCAGAAGGTGCTGCTGGAGCGCGCGGCACAGTGCCGGGCCCTGCGCGGAGCAGGCGCCGGACCCGCGGAGTGAAGGAAGCAGGGGGGATCGCCCACCCGGGGCAGGAGCAACGCTGCTGCGGATGCTCCGTCGTGCGCGGCAGCAGCAGCGCACCAGAGAGCGCACAGCGCCTCTACGCCCAGAGTCGCGATCCGAAAAACTCGAATCCCCCTCAACGGATCGCGCTCGCCCTGGTCAGTTAACGTCCAGCGCCCCAGTCCCGCCCAAAGTTCCTCCGCTGTTGAATCAAACGCTCTAGTAGTGTCCCCGGACGTGGTGTTCGAGCGCCGGTCGCTTACTTGAGAGAAGCGACCACCGCGCCATCCTCGAAGGGAACCGTCAGCGAACGGAATCCC
>JADGHL010000043.1 GCA_019686135.1 Myxococcaceae bacterium
CCCCGCCCAGCCCCCCGCGGTGCGCACCGAGCCGGTCTCGGGCGCGCGCGTGCCGATCGTCCCGCCGCCACGGACGCAGTCCTCCGCGTCGAACCCGCGCGCGCCGATCACCGGGCGGATGCTGGCGATGAAGCTGGGCACGGTGGAGTCCAGGGAGCAGGCCGAACGGCAGCTTCTGCAATCCGAGTTCGCCGGCGACGACGTCACCCAGTTCGACGGGTTGATCGACGGCAACACGCACGGGCGTACCGCGGTGGAGCGGGACGACGACCCGCAGCTTCTGGCGGCGCAGGACTTCGACGGGAACACGCCCGCGCCGGGGCTGACCTCGCGGGACACGCTCAAGGCGGTGGTGGGCCCCATCCAGAGCCGCGAGGGCCGCCGGTCCGCCGAGGTCTACCGCAAGGTGCTCGACCAGTTCGCGGTGGGCGCCAACCCGCGCTACGACCCGGATGCGCCCGACAAGCCGCGCGCGCACATCTTCGTCTGGGACGTCACCCGGGCGATGCACTGCGAGATCCCCCACTTCCTCGGCGGGCGCGAGCTGTCGCTGGGGCTGATGGTGGAGTGGCTCCGGCACGAGGCGCCGATGCGGGGCTGGCGCCGGGCCACCGCGGCGGTGGCGTTGATGGCCGCCAACGAGGGCTGCCCGGTGGTGGTGGTCCCCAAAGAGCTGCGGATCAAGCTGATGGCGATGGGCCGGCCCGGCGAGGCGGCGCCGGACGGCAACCCATACCTCTCCGCCGCGGCGCTGGGGCGGGGCAACCACCTGACCGTGAAAGAAGCGTTCGGCGTCATGGCGGTGGAGTTCTTCCTCCACCCGTGACGCTCAACGCATCCACCCCAGCGTGTGGGCGAGATCCTCGTCCACGACGCGCACCCACGTCGGGCGGCGGGGCACGACCGCGGCCAGCACCTTCTCGCCGTTCCGCACCGGCGCGCGCCCGGGCCGGCCCCGCGCACGGACCTCGTGCTTCACGCCGTCGCGGAAGTAGCTGGCGTCGAACACCACCTCGCGCTTCGAGTCCGACAGCGGCTTTGCGGGCGTCAGCCAAACCAGGGCGCCGGTGCGCAGCGGTTCCACCAGCGAGCGGTAGACGCGCCGAAGCTCGAAGACGAAGCACGCGGCGGCGATCGCCAGCCCCAGCCCCAGGCCCAACGGGAGCAGCCACAGCATCCCGCCGCGGCGGCGCGCGCTCTCCTCCTCCCGCGGGTGTTCCGGATCCGCCGGGTCGACCAACAGGGCGATCTTCGCCCCGGGACCCAGCCCCTCGGCGCGCTCGGCCGCCATCCGTATCCCCGTGGCGCTTCGCTGGAGCCGGTCGAACTCGTAGATGGCTGTGAGGATGGCGTCCTCCCCCACCCGGCGCTCGAGCGGCGGCAACTCCACGCGGATCACCGTCCCCTCCACACGCTGGGCGCGACCGAGGAACGCGCGTTCGGCCGAGAAGTAACCCGTGGCGCGCAGGGCGATCCCCCCGGCGAGGATGCACAGCCCCACGCCGACGGCCGCCGCAAGAGACAGGCGCATCACCGCACCCGGGACCTGAGTGAGGCGGACGGGCCTTGGCGCGTGGGGAATGGCAAGCTGCATGGCCTAGGACAGCCGCTCTTTGAGCTGGGCGAGCAGCGTCAGCGCCCCGAGGGGCGTGGTGGTCTCCACCGAGAGCTCCCGGAGCGTCTTGAGCACCGCGGCTTCCCCTTCGGACAGCGACGGGGGCGGAGGTTGGTGGACGAAGATCCCCAGCTGCGCGGAGTCCACGCGGTAGCTGGCCCTACGCACCAGCCGCGGCTTGCCGGATTCGTCCAGCTCGCCGGATTCGAGGTTGGCGAGGATCTCCCGCGCCCGGGCGACCACCTCCACCGGCAGCCCGGCCAGCTTCGCGACCTCGATTCCGTAGGACCGCGAGGCGCCGCCCGGGACCAGCTTGCGGAGGAACACCACCTTGCCGCCCACCTCCTTCACCGCCACCTGGCAGTTCTTCACCCGCGGCTTCTCCCGCGCCAGATCGGTGAGCTCGTGGTAGTGCGTGGCAAAAAGCGTCCGCGCGCCGATCCGGTCGTGCAGGTGTTCGGCCACGGCCCAGGCGATGGACAGGCCGTCGAAGGTGGAGGTGCCGCGGCCGATCTCGTCCAGGATCACCAGGCTCCGGCGGGTGGCGTGGTGGAGGATGTGGGAGGTCTCGGTCATCTCCACCATGAAGGTGGACTGCCCGCGCGAGAGGTTGTCCGCCGCGCCGACGCGGGTGAACACGCGATCGCACAGCCCCACCCGGGCGCGCCGCGCCGGCACGAACGAACCGGCCTGGGCCATCAGCACGATCAGCGCCACCTGACGCATCACCGTGCTCTTCCCCGCCATGTTGGGGCCGGTGATGACCAGGATCTGCGCGTCCTTGCGGTCCAGGCGCACGTCGTTGGGGACGAACTCCGCGTGCCCCAGCATCCGCTCCACCACCGGGTGCCGTCCCTCGACGATCTCCAGCACGTCCGAGTCGTCCACCACCGGCCGCACGTACCCGTGCTCCGCCGCCACGCGCGCGAAGGAGAGCAGCACGTCACAGGTGGACACCGCCTCCGCCGCCGCCCGCAACGCCGGCGCCGCCGCCACCACCTGCGCCCGCAGCTCTTCGAAGATCCGATACTCCAGCGCGGTGCGCTTCTCCTCTGCGGTGAGGACCTTCTCCTCGTACTCCTTCAGCTCCGGGGTGACGAAGCGCTCCGCCCCCACGGTGGTCTGCTTGCGGATGTAGTCGCTCGGGACCAGGTGGAGGTTCGGTTTTGTGACCTCGATGTAGTACCCGAACACCTTGTTGTAGCGGACCTTGAGCGAGGCGATGCCGGTGCGTTCGCGTTCGCGGGTCTCGATCTGCAACAGGACGTCCCGACCCGAGGTGGACAGGGCCACGTACTCGTCCAGCTCCGCGTTGAACCCGGGGCGGATGATCCCGCCCTCCTTCAGCGTCACCGGCGGGTCGTCCACGATGGCGCGCCCGAGCGTGTCGGTCAGCTCCGGCAGCGCGCGGAGCGGCGTGCACAGCGACTGAAGCAGCGACGACGAGAGCCCTTCCAGCACCTCCGCAAGCCGCGGGAGCTGGGCGAGCGAGGTGGCCAGAGCCCGAAGGTCCCGCGCGTTCCCCGCGCCCAGGGAGAGCCGCCCGCACACGCGCTCCAGATCCGCGATCTCCCGGAGCGCCGCGCTCAGCTCTTCACGGACGACACCTTTGGAGGCCAGCTCCTCCACTGCGTCCAGACGCGCCTCGATCTCCGGCAGCGACCGCAAGGGCGCCGTCAGCCAGCGCGCCAGCTTGCGCGCTCCCATCCCGGTGGCGGTGCGATCCAGGGTGCCGACGAGGCTCCCCTTCCGGCCGCCGTCGCGCAGGGTGCGGAGGATCTCGAGGTTGGCGCAGGTGGCCTCGTCCAGGATGAGGTGGCGTCCCCGCTCCAGCCGCGAGAGCCGGTCGATGTGCGTGGCGTCGGTCTTCTGGGTGTCGCGGACGTACCGGAGCGCGGCGCCGGCGGCGGCCTGGGCCAGCGGCGCGTCCTGGAGGCCGAACGCCTCGAGGGAAGCGACCTGGAAGTGGGCCTTGAGCAGCGCCTGGGCGCGCGCGGGTTCGAAGGCGGCGGCGTCCAGCGGGGCGATGGCCGGGCGCGTCCCCAGCCGGGACAGCAGCGCCTGCAGTTCGTCGGAGGCGCCTTCGCTCACGAGGAGCTCCCGCACCTGGGCGCGGCCCAGCTCCTCCGCCAGCGCGTCCAGCCCTTCGACCTCCAGCGCGAAGAAGTCCCCGGTGGAGGCGTCCAGCAGCGCGGCCCCCATCCGGTCCTGCCCGAAGGCGACTGCGCCCAGGAAGTTGTTGGCGCGCGGTTCGAGGACCTCGTCGTCCAGCACCATCCCGGGGGTGATGACGCGGATCACCTCCCGGCGGACGATGCCCGGGGCGGCGCCGGCCTCCTCCACCTGTTCGCAGATGGCCACCCGGAGCCCGGCGTCGATCAGCCGGGCGATGTACCGGCGCGCGGAGTGGTACGGCACGCCGCACATGGGCACCCGGTCCGCGCCCTTGGCCCGCGAGGTCAGGGTGATCTGAAGGATCTCCGAGGCGCGGACTGCGTCCTCGTAGAACATCTCGTAGAAGTCCCCGAGCCGGAAGAACAGCACGGCGTCGGGGACCTGCGCCTTGACCTCGGCGTACTGCCGCATCATCGGCGTCAGCGGGGCGATCCCCTCCACCGCCTGTGCCGCCCCGGCGTCTGCCACCTGTGCTTCGCGTCTTTCTGGCCGGGCACCCATCCCGCCGCCCCTATCGCACGCTGCGCGCGCGGAAGTAAACGCGGCCTTCTAACAGCCCGGACTGACACGCCTCCACGCACGGAAGTGCTGGACGCGATGTGCCGGATGGACGATCTGCTCACCGGGCTGGCCGCCGCCTCCCTCCCCGCATCCGACCGGGGCGAACCGGGGCGCCGCATACGGCCGGCGGAGTCGAACGCATGAAGACGCTGCTGCTCAGGCAACAGGACGTGGTCCGGCACCTCGACGCGCTCGCGGTGCTGGCGGCGCTGCGCGAGGGCTTTCGCGAACACTCCGCCACAGACGCGCCGGCCGCATGGGGCGCACGGGCCGAGGTGGCGAAGGACGCCAGCGCGTCGGTGCTCTTCCCCGGGCTGTCGCCGTCGGTCCCCGCGTACTCGGTGAAGGTGCAGGCGCGCTTTGCGAACGCGGCGCAGCTCGCGACGAGTTTCCTTCACCTGCACGACCGCGCTACCGGAGAGCTCCTCGCGGTGATGGAGGCGTCTCAGCTCACCTCGCTCGGCACCGGGCTCACCGCCGCGCTGGCCGCGGACGTGCTGGCCCGGCCCGAGGCGTCGACGGTGGCGCTTCTGGGCGCATCCCGGCAGGCGAGCGTGGCGCTCAAGTGCCTCAGGCTGGTGCGGTCGCTCCGGTCGGTGCGGATCTGGGATCGCGATCCGGCGGCGGCGGATGCGCTGGCCCGGCGGACGTGGCAGACGCTCTCGCTCCCCTCGCAGACCGCCCTGAACGTGGAGGAGGCGGTGGCGGAGGCGGACCTGGTCCTGTGCGTCGACGACGGGGGCGAGCCGCTCCTGTACCCGGGGATGCTGCGAAGCGGCGCGCACGTCTGTTCGCTCCCCGCCGGCGAGCCCGGCAAGGCCGATCTTTCCGCCAACCTGATCCGCCAGTCGAAGTTCTTCTGCGACGACCGCGCGCTGGCGCAGAGCCAGGGGATCCTCGGCGCGCTCGGGCTGGGCGGGGACCTGGTGGCGGCGGAGCTGGGCGAGGTCCTCCGCGGCACCCGCGAGGGGCGCATCCACGGCGATGAGATCACCCTGTTCGCCGCGGTGGGCCTGCCGTTGACCGACCTGTCCGCCGCGTGGAGCGTCTACGAGAGCGCGAAGGAGGACGAGACGATCGCCCGGATCGACTTCGGCGAGGCGGTGACCTTGTGACCCACGCACCGGGCCGAAGTATCGGCAGGACGCCCCGCCCGGATGCCGCTTCGGCCGGGCGAGGAGCACATGCCCTCATCGGCGATGGTCGTCCAGCGTTTCCGCGGGGCCTCGGGTCGTCGCCCCCGCCGCCCCGGCCCGCTAGCATGGGTGGCTCGCCCGGCCCATCCGCCGACTGATCGTCGATTTCCCTTCCCGTCGCTGAGCCCCGCCCGGTGACCACTGCGTTTACGCTCCATCAGGTCAGCAAGCGCTACGGGGCGCACACCGCGCTGCACCCGTTGGACCTGACGGTGGAGGCCGGACAGCGGCTGGTGCTGATCGGCCCGAGCGGCTCGGGCAAATCCACCCTGCTGCGGCTGATGGTCGGGCTCGACGAGGCCTCTACCGGCGAGGTCCGCTTCGGACAGGAGCGGGTGACCGCGGACCGCTCGGCGGCGCTGCGGCGGAGGCTGGGCTACGTGGTCCAGGGCGGCGGGCTGTTCCCGCACCTCACCGCGCTGGAGAACGTGAGCCTGGTGGCGCGGCACCTCGGCTGGGATCGCGAAAGGCGCCTGGCGCGCGCGAGCGAGCTGGCCCAGCTGGTGCGGCTGCCCGACGACGTGCTCGAGCGCTATCCCATCCAGCTCTCCGGAGGCCAGGCGCAGCGGGTGAGCCTGATGCGCGCGTTGATGCTCGATCCGGAGGTGCTGCTGCTGGACGAGCCGCTCGGCGCGCTCGATCCGATCACCCGCCACGAGCTGCAGACGGACCTGCGGGAGATCTTCCAGAGGCTGCAGAAGACCGTGGTGATGGTGACGCACGATCTGGGCGAAGCGCTGTACTTCGCCGACCGGATCGTCCTCATGCGCGAGGGCCGGATCGTCCAGGACGGGCCGCCCGCCGACCTTCTCGAGAGGCCGGCGGATGCGTTCGTCACGCGCTTCGTCCGCGCCCAGCGCGCACCGCTCGCGGAGCCCGGGCCATGAGCCGTCGCATGTGGTTTCTGGCCGGCGCGCTCCTGTGTGCGAACACCGCCCACGCGGACGAACGGCCCATCGTCGTGGGCTCGAAGCAGTTCACCGAATCGGTCATCCTCGGCGAGCTCGCCGTGCAGAAGGCGCAGCTGGCCGGGGTCCACGCCGAGCATCGCCGTGCGCTCGGCGGCACCCGCATCCTCTGGGAGGCCCTGGTGCGCGGGGACATCGACGCCTACCCCGAGTACACGGGCACGATCCTTCAGGAGCTTCTCCCCGGCACGCCGCCCGGGTCGCTCGAGACGGCGCTCGCAAAGAACGGCGTCGCGGTGACCCCGCCGCTGGGCTTCAACAACACCTACGCGATCGGGATGATGCCCGAGGTCGCCGACCGGCTCGGGATCCGCACCATCTCCGACCTGCGCCGCCACCCGGAGCTCACCTTCGGGTTCGCCAACGAGTTCCTCGATCGCGCGGACGGCTGGCGGAGCCTCAAGGCGCGCTATCGACTGCCGCAGACCAACGTGCGCGGGCTCGACCACGACCTTGCGTACCGCGCGCTGGCGTCAGGACAGATCGCCGCCACCGACCTGTACTCCACCGACGCCGAGATCCGCGCGCACGGCCTGAAGGTGCTGGAGGACGATCTGCACCACTTCCCGCGCTACGACGCGGTGTTGGTCTACCGCGCCGTGCTGAAGGAGCGCGCGCCCGAGGCGGTGGCCGCGTGGAACCAGCTCGCCGGCCGGATCGACGAGGGGGCGATGATCGCGATGAACGCGAAGGCGAAGCTGGACCACGTCCCCGAAGGCCGGGTCGCCTCCGAGTTCATCGCGAACACCTTCGGCGAGAAGACCGGGTTCGTCGCCACCTCGCGGGCGCACCGGCTGTGGATGCGCGCGAAGGAGCACCTCGCGCTGGTGGCGATTTCCCTCGGAGCGGCGATCCTCATCGGGATCCCGCTCGGACTGTGGGCGGCGAAGCGGCGGCAGGCCGGGCGGGTCATCCTCGCGGCGGTGGGGGTGATTCAGACCGTGCCGTCGCTCGCGCTCCTCGTGTTCATGATCCCGCTTCTGGGAATTGGCACCTGGCCGGCGATCGCGGCGCTGTTCCTCTACAGCCTTCTGCCGATCGTCCGGAACACCCAGCAGGGCATCACCGGGATCGCCGGGGAGCTCCGGGATTCGGCGCGCGCGCTCGGGCTGCCGGCGTGGACGACGCTGGGGCGGATCGAGCTCCCGCTGGCCTCGCCGGCGATCCTCGCGGGCATCAAGACCTCCGCGGTGATCAACGTGGGCACCGCCACCCTGGGCGCGCTGATCGGCGCGGGAGGGTTCGGGCAGCCGATCCTCACCGGGATCCGGCTGGCGGACGTAGGGCTGATCCTCGAAGGCGCCGTGCCCGCTGCGGTGCTCGCGCTGATCGTCCAGGCGTTATTCGACTTGTTGGAGCGCATCGTCGTTCCCCGGGGCCTGAGGCTCGATCGCGGCCGCGCATGAATCCTTTGGGACGGGTCGCTAGATTGGCCCCGATGCGGCGTGCGATGCGACCTCCCTCCGCCCTGCCTGTGGCGCTCGTCTGCGTGACGCTCGCGCTGGGCGCTGTCTGGGCGCAAACCCCGGCACCGCGTCATTTCGCGCGCGCACTTCCGGACATCCCGAAGGTAGGCGCCGTCTATGAGGTCGAACTCCACGGCGAGATTGAGCCCGGGCTCGCGTCCTTCGTCACCCGGGTCCTCGCCGAGCACGCCCGCGAAGAGGAGATCGTCCTCCTCGACATCAACACCCTCGGCGGACGGCTCGACTCGGCGCTGGCGATCCGCGACGCGCTCCTGGCCGCAAAAGCGCGAACCCTCTGCTGGGTCCATCCCCGGGCGATCTCCGCCGGCGCGCTCATCACCCTCGCCTGCGACGTGGTGGCGATCGCCCCCGGGGGCAGGCTGGGCGCCGCCACGCCGGTGCAGATAGGCCCTTCTGGAAAGCTGTCTCCGGTCGACGCGAAGATCACCTCCTGGATGCGCCAGGAGATGGCCGCTACCGCGAAGGAGCAACGGCGCGATCCGCTCATCGCCGAGGCGATGGTGGACGCTTCGGTGGAGGTGCCCGGCCTGGACGGACCGGACACGCTCTTGACGCTGGACACCGCGCAGGCGCTTTCGTGGAGCATCGCGGACCTCGCCGCCGCCTCGAAGGCCGAGCTCTGGCAGAAGCTGGACCGGGACCCGCCCCGCATCGAACTGCTGCGCCCCACCGGCGTCGAGGTCTTCGCTCAGCTTCTGTCCGAGCCGTTCCTCGCCACCGCGCTGATGATCCTCGGCCTTCTGGGGATCGCCTTCGAGCTCTTCCACCCCTCGCACGGGGCGTCGCTCCTCTTCGGACTGCTGTGCCTCGGGCTGTTCTTCTTCGGGCACCACGTCGTCGCGCTCAGCGGCTGGTTCGAGCTGGGGCTGGTCCTGGCCGGCGTGATCCTCATCGCCCTCGAGTTCGTTTTTCCCGGCCACGCCGTTTTCGGCGGGGTGGGGCTGGCACTGGTGCTGGGCGGCCTCTTCTTCGGGCTGGTGAGCCTGAGGCAGATGCCGCTCTCCGTCGCGTGGGACACCGGCATCATCCCCGACGCGCTGGCGTCCGTGTTCGGCGCCGTGCTCTGCACGCTCATCGCCGCGGCGCTCCTCATCCGGTACGCGCCCCGCTCCCGCTACGGCAAGGCGCTCATCCTCGATGCGGTGTCCGCCAACCCGACCCGGATCGAGACGGGGATCGGCGTCGAAGCGCTGGTCGGCCAGACGGGCGTGGCGCTCACCGACCTGCGGCCGATCGGCCGGATCGAGGTCATCAACAAGCGGATCGAGGCGAAGGTGGAGCGCGGGTTCGTCAACGCCGGTGGGAAGGTGACGGTCGTCCGGATCGACGGCGGTCAGGTGATTGTCCGCGAAGCGGCCGAGCCCGTCGCCGGCCCGTAGAGTCCGGCCGTGCAGCGGCGAGGGGCGATCCTGGGGCTTCTGGCGGCCGTGCTGTTCGGCATGAGCGCGCCGATCTCCAAGGCACTGCTCGCGGACACCACCCCGCTGATGCTCGCGGCGCTTTTGTATCTCGGAGGGGGCATCGGGCTCGCCGCGTGGCGGCTTCTGTCCCGGAGAGACCGGCCCGCGGAGGCACCGCTTCGCCGGGAGGATCTTCCTTCGCTCATGGGCATCGTCCTGCTCGGCGGCGCGATCGGACCCGTGTCGATGCTGTGGGGGCTCCATCGCCTCACCGGGCTGGCGACGTCGCTGCTGCTCAACCTCGAAGGACCCTTCACCGTGCTGATCGCGCTCGTGCTGTTCCGCGAGCACCTCGGTCGGAGGGGGCTTGCCGCCGCGGGGCTGATCTTCGTCGGCGCGGCCTCGCTGTCGCTGAAGGAAGGATCGGTTGGCGGGGACGTCGCCGGTGCAGTGGCGATGGCGGGCGCTTGCCTGGCGTGGGGGCTGGACAACAACCTCACCCAGCGCCTCGTGATGAAGGATCCGCTCGCCGTGGTGCTGCTCAAGACGCTCGGCGCCGGCGGACTGATGCTGGTGACGGCGCTGGCGATCGGCGAGGCGCTGCCATCGCCGCGGATCGCCGGCTCTGCGCTTCTGCTCGGTGCCGCCGCGTATGGGGCCAGCCTCCTGCTCGATGCGCACGCGCTCCGGCTGTTGGGCGCGTCCCGGGAGGCGGCGCTGTTTGCCACCGCTCCCTTCATCGGCGCCCTGCTGGCGATCCCGCTGCTCCACGAACGCCCCACCGCTTGGGACGGCGCCGCCTCCGTGTTCATGGCCACAGGCGTCGTGCAGCTTCTGCGGGAACGGCACGCCCACCGCCACACGCACGAAGCGATGGTGCATGAGCACCTTCACGTCCACGACGCCCACCACGCCCATGCGCACGAGGGTCCGGTCCACGAGCCGCACTCGCACAGGCACCGGCACGAACCCATCACGCACGACCACCCGCACGTCTCCGACCTGCACCACCGCCACGCGCACGGTCCGGACGACTCGGAGGGCCCCGACGACCAGTGACCCGCACGCGCCCAAGGCGCCCTGGGGCCCGGTCGGGTTGCAAGCACCCGTCACCCCCTCCGTATAAGAACGGGCCGTGATCTGGATCGCGCTGGTCTTCCTGCTCTTCGTCGTCGGTGTCGTGCTGCTCGGGCTCGAGCTGTTCGTCATCCCCGGCTTCGGGGTGGTGGGCGTGCTCGGTATCGCCGGGCTGGTGGGCTCAGTGGTGGTGGCGTTCTGGAAGCTGGGCGCCTGGGAAGCAGGCCTGACGTTCGCCCTGGGCGCGGCGACCTGCGGCGGGCTACTCTTTGCGCTGTCGAAGTCCAGAGCCTCGAAGGCGCTCGTGCTGACGGAAGTGCAGAGCGGGATCGCCGTCGCGCGCCCGGACCTCCAGCCGGGGACCCAGGGCATCGCCGCCACCCCGCTGCGACCTTCAGGGATCGCCCGGTTTGCGGACAAGGAGCTGGATGTCGTAAGCGAGGCGGTCTTCGTCGAACCGGGGACTTCGGTGCGGGTCACGCGCGTTCAGGGCGCGACCATCTTCGTGGCACCGCAGCATGACTACCAGGGAGGCTGAGCCGTGGCGCAATTCTCCGTCGTAGCAGTGGGCATTCTCGCCCTGATCGCATTCGTCGTGATCCTGTACATGGTGCCGTTGCGCCTGTGGATCGCCGCCAAAGCTGCCGGTGCCGGCGTGTCGATGCTGTCGCTCATCGCCATGCGGCTCAGGCGCGTCCCGCCGGATCAGATCGTCAACGCGCGGATCTCCGCGGTGAAGGCCGGGCTGTCGGTGAGCGTGGACATGCTGGAAGCGCATTACCTCGCGGGCGGCCGGGTGGAGGCGGTCGTCAACGCGCTCATCTCCGCGCAGAAAGCCGGGATGAGCCTCGACTTCTCGCGCGCCCAGGCGATCGACCTTGCCGGCCGCAACGTGCTCGAGGCGGTGGCGATGAGCGTGAACCCGCGGGTGCTGGAGACGCCGAAGGTGTCCGCGGTGGCCAAGGACGGCATCCAGCTCAACGCGATCGCGCGCGTCACGGTGCGGGCGAACATCGACCGGCTGGTGGGCGGCGCCGGCGAGGCCACGGTGCTGGCCCGCGTGGGCGAGGGCGTGGTCTCCACCATCGGCTCTGCGACCGACTACAAGCAGGTGCTGGAGAACCCGGACATGATCTCCAAGGCGGTGCTCAAGAAGGGGCTCGATGCGGGAACCGCGTTCGAGATCCTCTCGGTGGACATCGCCGACGTGGACGTGGGCTCGAACATCGGCGCCAAGCTGCAGGCCGAACAGGCCGAGGCGGACAAGCAGGTGGCGCAGGCGAAGGCGGAGTCGCGGCGCGCGCTGGCGGTCGCCTCGGAACAGGAGATGCGGGCGCGGACCCAGGAGATGCGCGCCAAGCTGGTGGAGGCGGAGGCGCAGATCCCGCTGGCGATGGCGGACGCGCTCCGGCACGGGAAGCTCGGCGTGATGGACTACTACAACATGAAGAACATCATCGCTGACACCGACATGCGCCTCGGCATCGCCGGGAGCATGAACACGCCGAAGTCCGGATCCGGCTCGCCGGAGGCAGCGTGAGCGGACCGCAGCCGAAGGAGCTTTCGCCCTTCTCCTTCCTGCTGGATCGGGATCGGTTCCAGCAGCGGTTGATCCTCGCCGAAGTGCTGGGCCCACCGCTTTCGCAGCGCGCCCATAGGAGAGCCCCGTGGCCCATTTCGACATCGGCGACGCCATCAAACTCTTCGCTGCCGTCCTCGGCATCCTCCTCCCGATCCTGAAGAGGGCGCTCTCGGAGAAGGCCGAGGCGCCGCCGCCGAAACCGGTGGTGGTACCCAGGCCCCGTCCGGCCTTCTCTCCGCCCGCTCCGGATCGGGTGCGGGAGAAGCTGGCCGAGACCTTCGCGGCGCTCGAGCGCGACGCGAAGGCGCTCGCCGAATCCGTCCGGCAGGACCGCGCCACCGAGCGGTTCTTCCCGGTGCTGGACGACTGGCTACCTCGGAGGTGCCGCGAGGCCCGCGACCGCGCGATGGCCGGCGATGCGTCGCTCGAGGTCATTCGATGGCTGATGGACACCGCGCGGTGGCTGACCACCGTGCGGGACGAGGTCCGCGCCCTCATCGACCAGCGGCGCGACCCAACCCTTCTGGCCGAGCTGGGCGACGCGGACGCGCTCGCCGAGTGCTGCTACGCGCCGATCGTCGACTTCGCCCGGACCCGGGGGCTTCCGCTTCGGAGCGCACGTCCGGTGGCCCGGCTCAGCGACTTCGACCTCAGCATCTGGACCGGCTTTGCGCCCACCTCCCTGGCGCCGATCTTCCTTCCGCCCGACTTCTTCTCCCGCGTGGCGTGGTGGCCGGCGGTAGCGCATGAGATCGGCCACGACTTCCTCATCTCCATCGACCGGCTGCGCGATCGGCTTGGGGTGGATCTCGGTTTGCCACCGGAGGACGTCGGGACCCTCCCGCTCCACATCAACGCGGAAGGCCTTCCGTCCGGTGAGCTGGTGCGCGTGCACGGCGCCTGGCTCGAGGAGCTGTTCTGCGACGTGTTCGGCACGCTGATGTGCGGCCCTGCCTACGCGCTCACCATGGTGGAGCTGTTCTCGCACGAGCAGGATCCGCGCGAGGTGCTGCTCGTCCCCTTCGACCGGCGCACCGGCCACTATGACACGCACCCGCCGCGACATCTGCGCGTGCACGCCGCCGCGTGGGTGCTGGAGGCCGCCGGCTTCCACCAGGACGCCCGGGAGATCCTCGAGGAGTGGTCCGCCCTCAATGATCTCGGCGACGATCCGTCGCACGTGCCGCTGTTGTTCTTCACCTCGGGCCGCTGGGTGCAGGTCCCCTTCGGACCGGTGGCGGCCTTCACGCGCGACTTCGTCGAACGGCTCTATGCCGGTCCGCTGCCCGCGCTGGGCGGAATCGGCCTTCGCGACATCTCCGGCCTGGACTTCGGCCCGCACGAGCACGCCGAAGCGAACCGGGCGCGCCTGGCGCTGTTGGCCGGACAGGTGCCCCAGACGAAGGACGCCCGCGCGGTGATCGCCGGAGCGGTGCTGGCGGCCCGGGAACAGCCGGAACAGGAGGCGACGATCCTCCACCGCGCGCGCCAGGCGATCGTCGCGGTGGGCACCTTCGAGCACCGCCCCGACGTCTACGTCCCCGCGGCGCTGCCCCAGGTTCCGGAGGCGCTCGAGCTTTCGCCCGACGCCGTCCGCGAGGCGCTGGTCCTCTCCGAGATCCTCAGGCGCCCGGGGAGCACCGGGCGGCACCGCCGCGTGGCCTGAACGGTCGTGTCAGAGCCCTCTGCTACACCCCTCCACCGAGGGAGTGATGGCGGGCTTCAAGTATCTGCACGCGGCGGATCTGCACATCGACAGTCCCATGCTGGGGCTGGAGCGCTATCCCGAAGCGCCCGTTAACGAGCTCCGCGGGGCCACCCGGCGCGCGTTCGAGAACCTGGTTCAGCTGGCAGTGGAAGAACAGGTCGCCTTCGTCGTTCTGGCCGGCGACCTCTTCGACGAGTCCTGGCGGGACTACAACACCGGGTTCTTCTTCTGCCGCCAGCTGGCGATCCTCGAGCGCGCGGGGATCCGGGTCTTCATCATCCACGGGAACCACGACGCCGCCGGGGACATGGTGAAGCGGCTCCGCTGGCCCGCCAACACCTTCGTCTTCGGGGCGGAGGCGCCGCACACCGAGCACCTGACGGATCTGGGCGTAGCGCTGCACGGGCAGAGCTTCCCAAGACGCGACGTCACCTCCAACCTCGCCGCCCGCTACCCCGCGCGCGTCCCCGGGGCCTTCAACATCGGGCTCCTGCACACGGCGCTCGAGGGACGGGACGGGCACGCCGCTTATGCGCCGTGTGCGCTGGGCGATCTGTACGCCCGCGGCTACGAGTACTGGGCGCTCGGGCACATCCACCGGCGCGAGGTCGTCTCGGACGCCCCGGCCCACGTCGTGTTCCCCGGAAACCTGCAGGGGCGCAGCGTCCGCGAGACCGGACCGAAGGGCTGTTCGGTCGTGACGGTGCAGGACGGCCGCGTCGTGTCGATCCGCCATGAAGCGCTGGACGTGGTCCGCTGGGAGCGGGTCGAGGTCGATGCCTCGGGCCTCGTCGCCCCGGAGGACGTGGTGGACCGGGTGGCCGAGGCGCTGGCGGAGGTGGCGGACGGCGCCGGAGGACGGCTTCTGGCGGCGCGGGTACGGGTGACGGGCGCCACCGTGGCGTGCGCCATGCGCGCCGAGCCCGAACGCTGGCGCAACGAGCTCATCGTCCGGCTCTTGTCGGTCGCGCCCGACCGGGTGTGGCTGGAGAAGCTGGTGCTCGATCTCCGCCCGCCCCATCAGACCCGGCCCGAGGCGGGCGAAGGCCTGGCGCTGCTGGGGCGCCTGCTTCAGGACCTCGCGGAACCGGACGAGGGGCGCCCGGACTTCGTGTCCGACCTGGAGCGCAAGGCCGGCGCGGAGCTTGCGCGCGATGGCGTCCAATCGCTGTTCGATCCGGCCAGCCTCGCGCAGCTGCGCAGTGAAGCGGTGGAGCTCCTTCGGGCGCGGCTCGAAGCAACGGAGGGCGGGCGGTGAGGTTCGAACGGATCGACATCATCCGGTTCGGTGCGTTGGAAGGGGTCTCGCTGGATCTGTCGAACCCCTCTCCCGGGCTCCACGTCATCTACGGGGAGAACGAGGCCGGGAAGACGACGCTCAGGCGGGCCATCTCCGCCCTGCTCTTCGGAATCCCCGAACGGACCGCCGACGACTTCCGTTTCGAAAGAAGGGAGCTGCGCCTCGGCGCCACGCTGCGCCTTTCGGACGGCAGCGTCGTCTCCTTTCTCCGCAAGAAGGCCCGCAAGGGCGACCTGCTCGATCTGGAGGAGCGGCCGGTGCGGATCGCCTGGCTGGAGGCATTCGCCCGGGACGTGGGGCCACAGCGCTTCCTCTCCGAGTGGTCGCTGGACCACGAGCAGCTGGGCGAGGGTGGCCGGGAGCTCGCGGAGGGCCGAGGGCGCGTGGGCGAGACGCTGCTCTCCGCCGGGCTCGGCGGGCGTCCGGTCTCCCGGCTCCTCGAGGCTTTGGGCCAGGAGGCCGGAGAGCTCTTCCGC
This sequence comes from Myxococcaceae bacterium, assembly GCA_019686135.1. Lineage (GTDB taxonomy): Bacteria > Myxococcota > Myxococcia > Myxococcales > Myxococcaceae > JADGHL01. Next base: position 15,546 of record JADGHL010000043.1, read on the forward strand.
CCCAACGCCCAGTCCCCGAAGGTGAACGCGCTGCTCCGGCGGATCGCCGAATTGCGCGCAGAGCTCCACGCGCGCTGCCTGAGCCCGCGGGAGGTCGAGGAGAAGAACCGGCGCCTTGGCGAACTCGAGCGCCAGCGCGAGGAGATCCGGTCCAAGCGGGATGAGGCGCAGCGTACCCTGCAGCGGCTCGACCGGATCGAACGCGCGCGCCCGTCGCTGGGGCGGAGGGCGCGGCTGCGTGAACAGCTGGCGGAGCTGGCCCTTGTCCCGCGGCTGGGGGCGGACTTCGGCGTCCGGCGGATCGACGCCCAGAAGGCGGCGGACAGTGCGGCGGCGGCGTTGGAGAAGGCGACGCGCGAGCTGGCGGAGCTGGATGAGCGGCTCCGGTCGATTCACGTCGACGCGCAGGTGCTGGCGGCCGCCGCGGAGCTGGAGGCGCTCGCGGCGCGGATCGAGGTCTTCACGTCGAATCAGACCGAGCTGAAGAAGCTGGCGCAGGCCATCTCCGACGCAGAGCGGTCCGTTGCGGAGGAAGCCCGGGCGCTGGGGATGGAGGAACCGGCGCTTGTGGCCCTGACGCGCGGCCCCTGGCAGCGGCATGACGCCAACGTCCGCGACTTGGCCGATCGCTTCGCCGGGGCACTGCCCGAGTGCGCCCAGCTCGAACAGGAGGTCCGGGACGCCGAACGCCAGCTCGCGGTGCTGGAGCAGCGGGCGGCGGACCTTCCGGCTCCCCATGATGTGTCCGCGCTGGAGCACGCGTACGCCGCACTCGTCGCGGACGGTCCGCCCGACCGGCGGTGGGCGAAGCTCCGGTCCGCCGCCGAAGAGGCCGAGCTCGCCGCGCGCCGCGCTTTCGAGGGGCTCGGCCGCTGGGTGCAATCCCGCGCGGACCTCGAGAGGGCCGTCCTCCCGTCGCTGGAGGAGCTGGAGGCGCACGCCGAGGCGCTGGCGGTCGTCCCCGACGAGGCGGCCGTCCGCACCGCGCAGGCGGAGCTCGACCGGCGGCGAGCGGAGTTGCGCCGCCTTCAGGCCGGGGGCGCCATCCCCACCGAGGCGGCGCTGGACGAGGCGCGCCGCCGGCGCGATCAGGGCTGGAAACTGGTGCGCGACCGCCTGGAGGGAAAGTCCTCCCTGCCGGAGGAGGAGCAGCGGTTCGCCGGGAGCGCACCTCTGGCGGACGCGTACGAAGCCGCGGTCGTCGAGGCGGACAGGATCGCGGACGGGCTGCGCGAGAACGCGCGGCGGGTGGAGAAGTACGCCCAACTGTGCGAGCGGATCGAGGAGGCGGAGCAGGCGCTCCAGGCGGCGCAACAGGCGCTCGAGCGCGATCGCCAGAGGCTTTCGCGCGCCGAAGCCGCCTGGCGCGCGTCGTGGGCTCCCTTCGGGATGGAGCCGGCATCGCCGAAGGTGATGCGTGCCTGGCTGGGGCGGGCTGAGGAGGTCCGCCGGCTGCTGCATCAGGCGGCTGCGTCCCGGCGGGAGCTCGTCCAGACCGAAGCAGACCTGCGGACGCTGGCGGCACCCGTGGCCGCGGCCCTGGGGTGGCCGGAGCCGGCGCTGGAGGATCTCGCGAAGCTGGTCCTGGAGGCGGAGACCCGGCTCCAATCGGCCCGCGCGATGGCGGCAGAGCGCAAGCACGTGGAGGCCGCGCTGGCGGAGGCGCGCCACACGCTTGCGACGAAGACGTCCCTTTTGGAGCGCGCGTGGACCCGCCGCACGGAGCTGGAGCGCTCGCGTGAGGCCCTGGCCGTGGCGTTGGGCCTACCCGGCGACGCCACGGTGGAAGAGCTGCGGAGGGTGATCGCCCGGGTCGGCGAGGTCGCCGGAAGGCTCCGGCAGCTCGACCGTGATCGGATGCGCCGGGCCGAGCTGTTGGCCCGAAGCGACGACTTCGCGGCGGCGGTCCGTCGGGCCGCGGCGCGGCTCGGGCTGGCGGAGGCCGATCGCGCCGGCGTGGAGGTGCTCGCGCACACGCTGCGGGACCGGCTGAAGGCGGCGCGCGCGGCGGAGCAGGAACGTCGCCAGATGGAGGCGCTTCGCGCACAGGCGCAAAGGGCCCGGGACGAGGCGGCGGCGTCCGGTGCGACCGCGCACAAGGCGCTGGCCCGGCTCTGCGCCGAGGCGGGAACGGACGACCCGTCGGTTCTGGCGGGGCTGCAGGAACAGAACGACCGGCGCCGCGAGCTCGAGCAGCTGCTTCGTGAGTGCGAGGACGCTCTCATCGCCCAGGCTCCCGACGGCGACATCGAGGCGCTCGCCGCGGAAGTCGCATCGCTGCCGGCGGAGGGAGCATCGGCACTGAGGAGCAAGACCGAAGAGACGCTCCGGGCGTGCAACGACCGGTACACTGAGCTAACCCGGGAGGTCGCCCTGCTGGAGGCCGCGCTCGGGGCGATCCACGGCTCGGACGACGCCGCGGAGAAGAACGCCGAGCTGCAGTCCGCGCTGGCGCAGCTGCACGAGCACGCGGCGGAGTGGCTGCGCCTCAAGTACGCCGAGTCACTCCTCCGCCGGGCGATGGAACGCTACCGGGAGGAGCACCAGAACCCGGTGCTCCGGCGCGCGGGCGAGCTGTTCGCGCGGCTCACCCTGGGGAGGTACCCGGCAATCGGGATCAGCGCCGAGGAGGAGGAGCCCGTCCTTCAGGCGGTGCGCGTCGTGTACGGGCGCAAGGAGTACGTCGGCACGGACCAGATGAGCGACGGGACGCGGGATCAGCTGTTCCTCGCTCTGCGGATCGCGGTGATCGAACAGGAGCTCGCCGCGCGCGAACCGCTGCCACTCATCGTCGACGACATCCTGATCCAGCTCTCCGACGACCGGGCCCGTGCGGCGCTGGAGGTGCTGGCGGAGCTGGCCGAGAAGACCCAGGTCCTCCTGTTCACCCACCACCGGCGGATCGCCGAGCTGGCGCAGTGGCTGATGGCGCCACAGATCCACGTCCACGAGCTCACCGCACCCGCTCCCGGCGGGCTGCGGGTCGCGCAGCTTGCGGGCTGAAGCGCCAAACGGTGTCGCCTCTGCCCGGACGCGCTGCTAATCACCCCGCCGCGATGGCGGAGAGGATCCAGACCACGGGACCGGCCGGGCCGCTCTTCCGGGCGGTGATCGCCCCGCTGCAGGCGTTCTTCCGGTTCGAGGCCGCCGGCGGCGTGCTGCTGTTGGTGACCACGCTGGTGGCGCTGGCGTGGGCGAACTCGCCGTGGAAGGACGCGTACCACCACCTGTTCTCCCTTCCGTTCGAGGTGACCGTCGGGGGCGTGGCGGTGCATTTCTCCTTCGAGGCGCTGATCAACGACGGCCTGATGACGATCTTCTTTTTCGTCGTCGGGATGGAGATCAAGCGCGAGCTTTTGATCGGCGAGCTGCGCTCGTACCAGCGCGCGCTGTTGCCGGCGGTGGCAGCGCTGGGCGGGATGATCGCGCCGGCGGTGATTTACGCGGCCATCAACTGGGGCACACCCGAGCTGCGGGGCTGGGCGATCCCCATGGCCACGGACATTGCGTTCTCGCTGGGAGTGTTGACCGTCCTCAAGAAGCACGTGCCTTGGTCGCTGATCGTCTTTCTGACCGCGCTGGCGATCTTCGACGACATGGGCGGGATCGCGGTGATCGCCCTCTTCTATGGAACGGGGATCCACTGGCCGTGGCTGGCGGTGGCCGCGCTGTTCACCCTGACGGTGGCGGCGGTCGGCCGCGGCCTCATCGTGCGCAACGGTCTGGCATGGGGCGTGGTAGGGGTCGCGCTCTGGTACACGGTGCACCGGGCGGGGATCCACCCCACCATCGCGGGCGTGCTGCTCGGCCTGTTGATCCCCGCGCGCTCGGCGCCCTCCGGCCGGGAGATCCTCGCCAGCCTCTCCGACTACCTCCAGCAGCTTCTGGCGCGGCCCACCGAGGAGGAGATCAGCCAGGCCGAGGTGCTCGAGATCGAAGAACGGCTGGAGGACCTCGAGCCGCCGCTGAACCGGTTCGTCCACCTGCTCCACCCGTACGTCGCCTTCGGGATCGTCCCGCTGTTCGCGCTGACGAATGCCGGCGTCGATCTCTCCGGGGTGAGCCTCCACGCGCTGGCGCGGCCGGTCCCGCTGGGGATCGCGCTCGGGCTGTTCCTCGGCAAGCAGCTCGGGATCTTCGGCTTCACCGTGCTGGCGCTGCGCACGCGCCTGTCGCCGATGCCCACCGGCGGGCGCGCGTACGAGGTGTGGGGCGTGTCGGCGGTGGGAGGGATCGGCTTCACCGTCGCCCTGTTCGTCGCCACCCTCGCCTTCCGGGATGCGCCCCAGACACTCGCCGAGGCGAAGCTGGGGATCCTCGTCGGGTCCGCCGCGTCGGCGCTGTTCGGGTTCTTGTTGCTGTGGCGGGGCGGAAAGGCGCTCGCGACGGCCCGCAACTGACCGCTGCCGCTTCGTCGTCGATCGAGCGCCCGTGTGCTCCGCGCCGCTGCACGGCGCACGCACCGCCGCACGGCGCGCACCAGGCGCGCCAGGCGCGCCAGGCCGCGGCCTCCGGAGTCGGCGCCCCATCCCGCACTCAGCTCGCCGCCCTTACGCCACGCCGCACTCGCGCACCAGGCACGACACGGCGTGCAAGGACCGCATCCCGCACTCAACGCTGTATCCGGCCTCTTACACGCCGCCCGCATTCACCCCCGTGCTCCGCACGGACCCTGTGCCAGATTCCGCGCAGAACGCGCCGCTCGCCTCAGATGCAGCTCTTGCCCGCGATGCCGCCCTGGCAGATCAGCCCGGGGCTGCAGCCGTTCGGCGTGGCGCAGCTGCAGTTGGCGTCGCACGGCTGGCGCTGGGCGCACGCGTTGCTGGGGTTGCAGTACCAGTCGAGGGGACAATCCTGCACGTCCGTGCACGTGCAGACGTTCGGCGGCGTGCAGGCGGCGGGATCGACCTGGCACGAGCAGGGGCCGAACGTGCAGTCGCAGGTCAGCCCCGCTCCGCAGATCGGATCACCCGGCATCTGGCAGGCGCAGTCCTTTCCGCCGGGGTTCGCCACGCACGGGTCTTCAACGGCGCACGCGCACGTGCCGCCGGTGTCGCACGAGCAGATCAGCCCGCTGTCGCAGTCCGGATCGGCCTTGCACGTGCAGCCTTCGCCGGTGCACGGGGGCGGCAGCGGCCACAGCTCGCGGTCGGGGTAGGACGCCGGGCCGATCGCCTCGGGGAGCTTCGCGTCGTCCAGGGCCACCCGCACCAGGCCCTGGTCGGTGCCGGCGTAGATCACCCCGTCGTCGGCAAACGTCACCCGCCACACGTAGCCGTAGAGCTGATCGCCGAAGGCCCGGGTCATACCGCCGTCGGCGCCGAAGACGTAGAGCCCATGCGTCGTGCCCACCGCGAGGTGTCCCACGGCGTCTTCGGCAAGAGAGAGCGGACGCTCGGGCGCGGTCCACGGCGCGTGAGCGAACACGCTCGTGGTCTTCCCGTCGAGGTCGAGGCGCAGAACACCCAGCCCGTCATCCACCGCGAACGCGCCGGCTTTGCCGACCGCGAGCCCCATCACATCCCCGAATGTCCCGCCCTCGGGCGGAGCGAACACGCTCACCGTTTCGTCATCGACCAGGGCGATCCCACCGCGGGCGTTGCTGGGGGCGGGGTCTCCGAGCACGTGCTCGTAGGTGTACGAGAAGCGCTCCACGCCGAGCGCTATCAGCGCCCGCCGGGAGGCCTCGTCTTCGCCGGGCAGCGGGACGACGTCCCACACCGCGTTGGACGGCAGGCCCTCGATCTCCGCGATCCCGAGGTCCGACTTCTCCCGCACGTACCTCCGGGAGAAGACGGGCGTGGCCGTCCCATCCAATTCCAACAGCCCGAGCCCATGCGGGCTGCGCCGGTTGATCGCCACCTCGTCCATCATGGGGTACGACGACCACTCCGCCTTCGACCCCAGCCACAGCGTTTTCTTCACGCCGAACACCGCGCGCGTCATCCGAAGCGACACCTTCGGGTCAATCTGGGTCATGATCTGCCGGGCGCTGTCGTTGGCGCGGGCGTACGTGGCGTCGCTCACCGTGGCCGCCGCCATCTGCTTCTGGGCCACATCCCCGAAGGTCACGTCGACCGCGCTGGGCGAGGCGGCCAGCGTCCCGTCCCCGTCGTTCACGCTCAGCGGGACCACCTCGCACGCGCCGTCCGCGCGAAGCCGGCACACCGAGCTGCCCACGGGGATCCCATCGCACGCCATGCCGCCCTGGGCATCGTGCAGCGCCAGCCAGGTGTCGCCGTGGACGGGATCGAACTCCACGTCGCGGACGCCGGAGATCCACGGGCGCACCAGCCGGGGCTCGTCCAGCGCGGTCCGCTCGACGCGGTAGACGGGCAGCTGCCGCATCTTTACCTCGCTGCACAGCTGGCGGCCGGCCACGTACAGGCGCCCCTCATCGTCGAAGGTGAGCACGTCGACGTTCCACGGCATCGCCCCCGCGTACGGATCCTTCGCGGAGATGAAGGGCTCGGCCGGCCCGAAGAACATGCCGTCGGGCGAACCCGCCAGCTCCACCATGCCGCCGCCCTCGAGGGTGTTGAGCAGCCGCCCGCCCACGACCAGCCGCTGGCGGTGGTCGTCCCAGGCCATCTTGCCGGGGACCACCGCGCCCACGCTGGAGGCGCTCAGCGTGTCGCTGTCCACCCGCACGTCCAGAAGAAGATTGCCCGGGTTCGAACCGTCTGGGGCGATGCCGTAGATGACGCCCCGCCCGTCGGACCCGAGCGCGCCCACCAGCATCACGCCCTGCATCCCGTAGACGGTGAGCGGGAACGACCCGTCGGTGAACGCCAGCGGCGTGGCGGCCGGCTCCCCGGCGAAAGCGACGGCGACGTGGGTCGCGGGCTGGCCGCTGGGGCCGAAGACGATCCCCACCGCCTCGCGTCCATCCACCACGCCCGAGCTCAGGTCCGACACCTCGGGGCCGGAGAGCGACACACCCAGATCCAGCCAGCGCTTCACCGCGAGATTCGTCGGATTGAGCACCGCCACGCCCTGGTTGGTGCCGACGAACAATTCGCCCCCGGCGACCGCCACGTGCTCGACGAGCGCCGGCGCGCTCTGGCCGGGCGCCTTCACCTTGACCGAGGAGAACGTCCACCCGCCGCTCTCGTTCTTCGCGCCGCGGACGACGAACTCGAAGCCCGCCGCGGCGAACGACGTGTCCTTTTCGATCCACGCGAGGTCAAACAACGAGACGGTGTTGAACCCGTAGTCCTCGAACTCGTTCTGGTAGCGCATCACCGGCAGCCCGTCGGAGGCGGTGTAGACGCGGACCTTGCCGGTCTTCGTGTCCAGAGCGATCAGCCCCGGGTGCAGCCAGTCGGCGGGCCCGGTGCTCTCCCGCCCGAAGTGGGCAGGGTCCTGCAGCATCGCGAGCGTGGCGAAGAAGGCGGTGTCGGTCCCGGCGATCACCGCGCGGGTGGGCGACGGCAGAAAGTTCCCGCGCGCGTCGGTGTCGGTGACCGTGGGGCCGGACGGATCCTCGCCGCCGTCCGGCAGGCCGCCATCCGGCAGCTCGCCCGCGTCGGTGTCCCCGCCCGCGTCCACGCCCGCGTCGCCGGGGGGATTCTCCTCCCCCGCGTCCGGTGTCCCGGTCGACGCTTTCCCACACCCGGCCGCCCACAAAGCACCCGCACAGATCACAACGGCCCAGCGCCAGCTCGTTCCCACGACTGCACCTCGAAGCAAGAGGTCCGCTCCGGGATGCACCTGTCGGTGGCGCGGGAAAGCTTCAAAGTTTCGTCAGGCCGCACCGGCCGGGCGCAGCCGAACTGGCGGCATGCCGGACCACGTGCGACTGTTACGCACAGCGTGCTGAAGGAAGCGTTCCAGGATCTCAACCGGGTGCGGCAGATCGCCGTCATCGCCGCCCGCCACGGGTTCGCCGACACGATCGAACGCTCGGGAGCCTGGCGGATCCTCGGCCGGAAGGAGAAGGTGGAGGTCACTCCCGAAGCGCAGCGCGCCTCCACCGCGCGGCGCTTCCGGATGTTCCTCAACGACCTGGGGCCGACTTTCATCAAGCTCGGCCAGATCCTCTCGACCCGGCAGGACCTCTTGCCGCGCGAGTACATCGACGAGCTCGCCCAGCTGCAGGACCACGTCCCGCCGATGTCCCACGAGGAGATGGAGCGGCAGCTGCGAACGGCGCTGGGGCGCGACCCGGCGGATCTGTTCCGCACCATCGACCCCGAGCCCCTGGCGGCCGCGTCGATCGCCCAGGTCCACCGCGCGGTGACGCTGGCCGGCGACGAGGTCGTCATCAAGGTCCAGCGCTCGGGCATCACCGAACGGATCCGTTCGGACCTCTCCGTCCTCCACTACGTGGCGCGGCTTCTGGAGGCGGTGGTGGAGGAGACGGGCCTGTTGACGCCCACCGGGATCGTCGAGGAGTTCGACAAGGCCATCCACGAGGAGCTCGACTTCCTCCACGAGGCGCAGAACATCCGCGAGTTCTACGCCAACCACCTCGACCGGCCGTACCTCAAGGTCCCGCGCGTCTTCGACGAGCTGTGCACGCGCACGGTGCTGACCCTCGAGTTCATCCGCGGGACGAAGATCAGCCAGATCGACCTCCAGCACCGCGACCGCCACGCGATCGCCCGCCACCTGATCGAAGCGTCCTTCCGGCAGCTCTTCGAGGACGGGGTGTTCCACGGCGACCCGCACCCCGGGAACATCTTCGTCCTCGACGACGACACGGTGGCGCTGATCGACTACGGGATCGTCGGGCGGCTCACCCGCCCGATGCAGCAGACGCTGATCCAGCTCATCCTGGCGATCGCCCTCAAGGATCCGGACTCGGTGGCGCGGATCCTCTACCGGATCGGCACCCCGGACGCGCGGGCCAACCTGATCGGCTTCCGCAACGACATCGACGCGATCCTCAACCAGTACCTGCCCTCCAGCATCGGGCAGATCAACGCCACGCGGCTGCTCAGCGAGCTGTTCGATCTCGCGGTGAAGTACCGCATCCGGATGCCGCGCGAGTACGCGCTGCTCTCCCGCGCGTCGATCAGCATGGAGGGGATCCTCCGCTGGCTGGCGCCCGACCTGAAGATCAGCGAGGTCGCCCTCCCCTACGCGAAGCAGCTGTTCGCCGGGCAGTACGATCCCTCGAACCTGCAGGGCGGGCTGCTCCGGACGGTGATGCGGCTGCAGTCGTTCGCCAACGACCTGCCGGTGCAGGTCTCGCAGATCCTCATGGATCTGGAGTCCGGCCGGTCCGTCGTGAACGTGCGCAGCGATCAGATGGACCGCCTCAACGCCAACCTGCGCGCGTTCGCGGTGGTGGCCTTCATGGGGCTGGTGGCGTGCGGCCTCATCATCGGCGCGTTCATCTCCTTCGCGAGCCACCCCTGGGAGGTGAAGGGAGTTCCGGTGATGGGCGCGCTGGCGATCGCCCTCACCGGCGCACTCGTCGGCGCGGTCACCACCTGGATGCTGTTCGGCGGACGCCTCAGGAAAATTCGGCTCGCGCGGTTCCTCAACCGCAGCCGATGACGGCCCGGCTTTGGCCCGCGGCGAAGGCGTGGAAAACTCGCCCCCCATGCCCCGTCGAATCCTCTGGATCCTCCCTGCGGCGACGCTGCTCGCCGCCGGCTGCGGCAAAGATGGCCCCGGTTCGGGCGCCGCGCGCGCGGTGATCGCCTGGCATGACGTCACGCCGCGCTGCCTGCGCCTCATCGCCACCCCACAGGACGGCGACCCGAAGGTGAGCGAGGTTCCGCTCGAGAATGCGTCCCCCAACGGCCAGAAGGTGATCGCCGTGTACCGCGCGGAGGGCTGGGGCCCGGACGTCACGCTCACCGCGCAGGCCTTCGAGGGCACCTGCGCCCAGGGGCAGGTCGTGGCCCAGAAAGAACAGTCCGCCCACATCACCACCGGCGTGGTGGAGGTCACCTTCGAATTAACCGCGAAGGACGCGGACAGGGACGGCTACGTCGACGCAAACGCCGAGCTCCCCGGGACCGACTGCGCGGACTCGGACCCGGCCATCCACCCGGGAGCGAACGAGGTCTGCAACATGAAGGACGACGACTGCGACGGGGCGGTCGACGAAGGCGTGAAGCTGCAATTGTACTGGGACGGCGACCACGACGGCTTCGGTGCGGGCCCCGTCTTCGAGGGCTGCAGCCCCACGCCGGACTGGGTGGCCGACAACACCGACTGCGACGACGAACGCGCCGATGTCCACCCCGGCCTGCCGGAGGTGTGCAACGGGATCGACGACAACTGTTCGGGAGAGCCGGACGAGGGGCTCGTCCTCGAGACCTTCTACGTCGACCAGGACGGGGACGGCTTCGGCGATCCGGCGCGCCCGGTGATGGCGTGCATGCAGGGGCCGGGGATGGTCACCGACAACACCGACTGCGACGACGACCCGCAGGCGGGCGGCGCCTCCGCACACCCCGGCGGCACCGAGGTCTGTGACACCTTCGACAACGACTGCGACGGGATGGTCGACGACGGCGTGCGCCTCACCTTCTTCGTCGACGCGGACGGGGACGGCTTCGGCGACGAGACACAGCCCACGGTGATGGCGTGCAGCGCGCCCAAGGGCTACTCCGAAAAGGGCGGCGACTGCGATGACTCGCCCACCGTCGACGGGCCGTCGCGGCACCCCGGCGCCGCCGAAATCTGCAACGTGCTCGACGACGACTGCGACACGCAGGTCGACGAGGGCGTGAAGTCGACCTTCTACCGGGACCAGGACAACGACGGGTATGGCGACGCCCTCTCGAGCGTGGACGCGTGCACGCCGCCGCCCGGGTACGTGGCCGACGCCACCGACTGCAACGACACCCCGGGCCCCGGCGCCGCCATCCACCCGGGCGCGGCCGAGGTCTGCAACGGCGTGGACGACAACTGCGCGGGCGGCATCGACGAGGGCGTCCTCATCACCTGGTACCGCGACCTGGACGGAGACACGTTCGGCGACCCGAACAACTCCACGACGGCCTGCACGCAGCCCGCCGGCTTCGTCCAGGACAACACCGACTGCGACGACACCAACCTGGCGATCCACCTCAACGCTCCCGAGACGTGCAACTACGTGGACGACAACTGCAACGGCCAGGTCGACGAAGGCCAGAACGCCCCGGGGTACTTTGACCAGGACCACGATGGAGTCGGCGGCGCGGCCGGCCAGGGGTGCCTCAACCTGCCGGGGTTTTTGGCCGCCGGGGGCGACTGCGACGACGGCAACCCCTTCAACATGCCCGGTGGCACCGAGGTGTGCGACCAGATCGACAACGACTGCGACGGGGTTGTGGACAATGGCGTGACCTGCACCGGATCGGACTGGGTGGAACCGGGGAATACCGGCGGAGGCGGTCACAACTACCACCGTCTGGCGATCGTCCAATCGGGCGCCTGGGCCGCAGGCGAAGGCGCGCTGCGCTATTTCCCAGGCAACAACGACGCCGCGAGCAACTACGACGGCGCTTGCGGCGGCACGAAGTGGCACTCGATCACGGCCGACTTTCTGGGAGGCACCGCCTACTTCGGAGACGACTCGAGCCGGCTCGGCTCGCAGACGCCCGGCGGGAGCTCTTGCTCCGGGCAGACGTCGTTCAAGGTGAACAACAACAATGTCGACCTGCGCGGGATGGCATTCGTTTACGACCTCACCTCCGGGTTGCCGTCGGTCTATGGCGTGAGCGACGGCGGGCACCTGTTCCGCTGGTCCTTCGCAGGCGGATCCACGGTGACCGAGGTGGGCTTCCAGGCGGGGTCGTTCTTCGACTTCGACGGGCTGTGGAACGGCTGGATGTTCGCCGTGGGCGCGGGCCCGGTCAGCACGGTCGAGCCGTACATCGTCCTGGGTCGCTCACCCACCGACTGGGTCGCGGATCCCATCGATCCAACGCTCACCTTCACGCCCGGTCAGACGCTGCGCGCCGTCTCGGTGGCTCTGTACGGGTACGCAGCCGCAGTGGGAGACGGGGCGCTGGTGCTCGTGCGCGATCCGTCGCCCACGAGCGGACCGAACCAGTGGACGAAGCTCCCGGACCCGCCGGGGGCGAACGACCTCATGGGCGTCAAATGCTTCGGCAAGAACCTGATCTACGTGGTGGGCACCGGGACCGGCACGGGCACCGTCAATGGCTACGGGCTGTGGCGCTGGAGCGGCAACCCGGCCTCGTGGACGCTGGACAGCACCGTGGACTTCCAGGCCAGCAAGACGCCCCGGGACATCGATGGGGCGTCCCCGGACAACCTCTGGATCGTCGGGCTCAAGGGCTTCGTGCGGCACTGGACCCACCCCTGACGCCTGAACCGGACCGTGGAGCTTCGCCTGGAGGGGATCGCGGTGCGCTTCGACGGCGCGCCGGCGCTGAGCGACGTCTCGGTGGCCTTCCCCTTCGGCGCGCACGTGGGGATCTGCGGCGGCCCAGGCAGCGGGAAGACCACCCTGCTCAAGGTGCTGGCGGGCCTTCGCCGGCCGGATGAAGGCCGGGTGCTCTGGGACGGCGAGGACGTGTGGGCGCTCTCCCCCGCCACGCGAAGAGACCGTCAGGCCGCGTTCGGGATGGTGTTCCAGTCCGACGCGCTCTTCGACTCGGAGACGATCCTCATGAACGTGGAGGTGCCGCTCTTGCGCCGCGGCGTCCCGGCCCCCGAGGCGCGGGCGCGTGCGCTCGAGGCGCTCGGGGACGTGGGCATCACCGAAGCGGCGGACCTTCTTCCGGACCAGCTCTCCGGAGGGATGCGCAAGCGCGCCGGCATCGCCCGCGCCATCGCCGCGCGCCCGAAGGTCCTGCTCGCGGACGATCCACTGGCCGGGCTCGATCCCTCCACCGCCGCGCAGATCGCCCGGGTGTTGCGGCGGGTGGCGCAGGACCGCACGCTCGTCCTGGCCGTGCCGGATCCCCTGGCGCAGCTGAGACTGCCGCGGTGGATCCGCCTCGAAGCGGGGCGGATCGTCGAGGACGGTCCGGCGAACGGGGTAACCCCGGACACGGTATAGGCTCACGCCGCCGTGAACCTCCTTCTGCGCATCCCGGCGTCCGCCGGCCACTGGGTGGTGGCGTGGGTCCGGGCCATCGGAGCGCTGACGCTGATGCTGGTGAGGGTGTGCCGGCTTCTGCCATCGATGGACCGGCGGGAGCTGCTCCGTTCCATCGCCCACTTCGGCTTCGGCAGCCTCCCGCTCACCATCGTCGTGGCCACCGTCACCGGCGCCACCGTGGTGCTGCAGACGTCGCTGTACGTGGAGCGCTTCGGCGCGCGGCAGATGCTCGGGTGGGCGGCCGGGTACGCGGTGCTGTGGGAGTTCGGGCCGCTCCTTCTGGGCCTGATGCTCGTGGCCCGGGTGGGCGCGCGCAACGCGGCGGAGCTGGCGCAGCTGTCGGTGGGCGGGCAGCTCGAGGGCCTGGCCGGGATCTCGCTCGATCCGTTGGCGCTGCTCGTCGCGCCGCGCGTGTGGGGCGTGCTGATGTCGGTGGTGTTCCTCGCCCTGCCCGCCTTCGTCATCGCCACCCTCTGGGAGATCGCGGCCGCGTTCTTCACGCTGCAGATCCCCGTGCGCGTGTTCCTCGGCACCTTCCAGGAGATGCTCGGGACCGGCGAGCTGTTGGGCGGGCTGGTGAAGTCGGTCGCCTTCGCCGGGGCCATTGCCCTGGTCTCCACCCTTGCGGGGATCCGCGCCCGCGGCGGTGCCCGCGCCGTGGGCCGGGCGGCGGCGTCGGCCGTGGTCTATGGCGCCGCGGCGATCTTCGCGCTCGATTTTTCGCTCTCCTCCCTCCTCTCGCGCCTGGCGCACGCGGCCGCCGGATGATCGCCCCGTTCCTTCGCGCCGTCGGCGGCCCCTTCTGGATGCTGACCCGCACCGTCGGCGCCACGGCGCGACGAGGCCTCTCCTTCGCCGAGCTCGTCCGCAGCCTGCACCGGATCGCCAACCGCTCGGCGGCGCTCGTCTTGTCCGGAATGACGTTCTTCGGCGTGGTGATGGTGGTGATCGCCCACGCGCAGGCGCGGCGCTTCACCGGGAACCTGTCGGTCGTGGGGCCCGCCTACTTCGAGCTGCTGGTCCGCGAGTTCGGGCCGCTGGTGTCCGCGCTGCTGGCCGCCTCCCGGGCCGGCGCGCACGACGCGTCCGAGCTGGCGTCGATGACGGTGAACGAGCAGGTCGAGGCGCTGGAGATGTCCGCCGGGGATCCGCTCGCGGATCTGGTGGCGCCACGGGTCGCCGCGGGGCTGATCGGCGTGCCGCTGCTGTGCATCATCGGCACCGGGGCGGCGCTCGCCTCCGCCGCGTTCACCGCCCAGTTCGTCTTCGGCGCGGACGGCGCCGCCTTCCTCGACGCGCGCTTCCTCACCGCAGGCGATCTCGCCTCCGCCACCGCCAAGGCGTTTCTGTGCGGCTTGTACATCCCGCTCGCCGCCAGCTGGCGCGGGCTGTCCACCCGCGGCGGAGCGTCCCACGTGGGCAGGGCCACCACCGAGGGCGTCGTGGCGAGCGTCCTCGGGTGCCTGGTGATCGATCTGCTGATGGCAATCGCCTTCCGGCTCGTGCACGCATGAGCGCACCGGCGATCCGCTTTTCGGGTGTGAGCAAGGCCTATGGCGGCGCGCCGCCGGTGTTGCGGCGCGTGGACGTGGAGGTCCCCGACTCCGGAGTCACCTTCGTGGTGGGCCGCAGCGGCGCGGGCAAGAGCGTGTTCTGCAGGCTGGCGGTGGGGCTGGAGCGCCCGGACGAAGGCGAAGTGCTGCTCATGGGGACGCCGCTGTCCGGCCTGAGCGAACGCCGGCTCCTCGAGCTCCGGCGCGACGCGCCCTATCTCGTCCAGGGCCCGGCGCTTTTGGACTGGCTCACCCTGTCGGAGAACGTGGCGCTCGCCGACCCACAGCGCGACCGCGCGCGCGCCTTGTCGGCACTGGAGCGCGTCGGGCTGACGAATGAAGCGGACCGGCTGCCCACCGAGGTCGGCCCGGGGGTGCGTAAGCGCGCGGCGATCGCCCGCGCGCTGGTGCTTGGGCCCCGCTACCTCCTCTTCGACGAGCCCACGACCGGCTTGGACCACAAGAGCGCGCGCCAGGTCTCGGAGGTGCTCGAGCGGCTGCGCGCGGAAGGACTTGGAGCGCTGGTGGTCTCGCACGATTATCCGCTGCTGGAGCGGATCGCCGACCGCGTGATCCTGGTGGAGGGCGGCCAGGCGCGCGTGTTCCCGTCGAAGGACGCCTTCTGGACCTCCGACGATCCGGCGGTGCGCGAGCTGTTGGCGCCAGTGCGCGCGGAGAGCTTCGATGGATGAGCGGCGGTTGGAGATCCGCGTCGGCCTTTTGATGCTGCTGGGGATCGCCGGCGTGCTCGGGTTGCTGTGGCTTATGGGCGAGCTGACGCTCTCCCGCGCGCCCTCGCTCAAAGTGTTGTTCGCGCACACGGGCAACGTGGTGAAGGGCGCGCCGGTGAAGCTGGGCGGCGTCACCGTGGGGCGTGTGGACGCCATCACGCTGGATCCGACGCGCCGCGACGAACGGGGCGAACCGCTCCCGGTGCTGATGTCGCTCTCGGTGGATGAAGCGACGCTCGCCGCGCTGCACTCGGACGCGGCGGTGACCATCGCCACCGTGGGCCCATTGGGCGAGCCCTACCTCGAGCTGTGGGTCGGTTCGGCCGACGCGCCGCCGCTGCCCAGGGACGCGACATTGCGTGGCACCGACTTCCCCCGCCTGGACGTGGTGGCGCTGCGGTTGTCCCGCTTCCTCGAGAGCGCCAGCCGGATCCTCGACGAGAACCCGAAGGCGATGAGCACGCTCGTCAGCGGCGTCTCCCGCCTCACCACCAACGTCGACGCGGTGCTGACCGAGAACAGGGACGACCTTCGCACCCTCACCGCCGAGCTCACCGCGGCAGCGAAGGATCTCCGGCAGCTGGCGCAGGTGGCGCGGCGGAGCTTCGAGCCCGGCGGCAAGGGCGACCGGCTGCTCGACGACGCGGCGGTGGGCGCCCGCGCGCTGCGCACCGACGTCCCCGAGCTCTCCGAGAACGCAAAGCGCGTGCTCGCGCACCTCAACGCGCTGTCGGATCAGTTCAGCGAAGAGGACATGCGCAAGCTGAGGCGGGCGATCGACCGCTACACCGCCGCGGCGGAGAAGCTGGACTCGCTGGCCGCGCGCGGCGACCGGCTGCTCGGGCAGATCGAACGCGGCGAAGGGACGCTGGGGAAGATCCAGCAGGACCCCGCGCTGTACGGCGAGGTGAAGGCGCTGGTGGAGGACCTGCGCAAGCACCCGTGGAAGATCCTCTGGAAGGACTGAGCGCCCGCCGCACCAGAACGGATCGCCCCGGCTGCACCAGAATCGATCGGCGATCCGCGCCGAATGGTCCGGGCGCGAAGGTTTCCGCGACGTTGCAGCTGGCACACGCGCTGCTCTGCCTCCGGTTCGACCAGGGCGCGCCGATTCACGGCGGCCCAACCGAGGAGGCTGGCAATGGAAGTGCGGTTCTGGGGAGTGCGCGGCAGCGTGGCGGTGTCGGGAGCGCACTCGGCGCGGATCGGTGGGAACACCTCGTGCCTGGAGGTGACCAGCCAGGGGAAGCGGCTCATCCTCGACGCCGGGACGGGGCTGCGCGCGCTGGGCGATCAGATGCTGCGCGAACAGAACCTCGAGGCGGCGCTGCTCTGGTCGCACCTGCACTGGGATCACGTGCAGGGCTTCCCGTTCTTCGCGCCCGCGTACGTCCCCGGCGCGCGACTGACGCTGTACGGCCCCGGCCCCGACGGTGCCACGGCGCTCCGGGACGTGCTCGACCGGCAGATGCAGCCGCCCAGCTTCCCGGTGCCGCTTGGCGCGATGCGGTCGCAGATGACGTTTGCCACCGCGCGGGACGGTGAGCCCTTCGAGTGGGGGCCGTTCCGGATCACCCCGGTCGATCTCCCGCACCCGCAGGGCTGTCTGGGCTACCGGATCGAAGCGGACGGGCGGAGCTTCTTCTACGCCACCGACGTGGAGATGAGCTTGGACGAGCTGAGCCCGAGGATCGCCCGCGCGATGGAAGGCGTGGATGCGTTGTGCCTGGACGCGCAGTACACACCCGACGAGTACGCCGGCAAGGTCGGCCCCTCCCGGCGGGGCTGGGGTCACTCCACGGCGATCGAGGCGGCGAAGATCGGCGCAGCGGTCAACGCGCGGCGGCTGTTCCTCTTCCACCACGATCCCGCGCACAACGACGAGACGGTGGAGCGGATGGCGGAGGAGGCCCGCGCCTATTGCGAAGTCGCGGAGCCCGCGCGCGAGGGCAAGCAGATCCTCGTGACCGCCTGAGCCCGCATCACGGAGGCGCTCCCTTGCCCGAACCCTGCACGATCCGGACTCTGCTCTGCGCAAGCACCGGGCGAGGCTATAGTCCGTTCGAGCTCCCGCCGCTGCCCCGCATGTCCACCCCCCGATCCGACGACGTCTCCCCGGTGTTGCTGTCGGTGGGGAACCTCGTCGGGCAGGAGGTCAACCTCGACGAGTTCCTGCAGACGCTGATGGATCGCGTCGCGGTGGCGATGCAGGCCGATCGCGGGACCCTGTATCTGCTCGATCCCGGGCGCGGCGAGCTCTTCTCCCGCGCCGCCCACCTGCCCGAGCTCGCGCAGATCCGCTTGAAGATCGGCCAGGGCGTGGCCGGGTACGTGGCCGAGACCGGCGCCACCGTGAACGTGCCGGATCCGTCCGGCGAGAAGCGCTTCTTCGCGGACATCGACCGGATGACCGGGTACCGGACCACGTCGATTCTCGCGGTGCCGCTGCGCGATCGCGACGGGCAGCTGTTCGGCGTGCTGCAGGTGCTCAACAAGCGCGGCGGATCGACGTTCAGCGACGAGGACGCGGCGATGCTCGGGAGGATCGCCGCGCAGATCGCCACCGCGCTGGAGAGCACCAGCCTGTTGCAGGAGATCCGCCGCGCGCGCGAACAGCCGGAGGCGCCGGTCGGCTACTTCTTCAACCGGATCATCGGCGAATCGCCGGCGATGCGGTCGGTGTACCGGCTGGTGCAGAAGGCGGCTGCCACCGATGCCACCGTGCTCATCCGCGGAGAGTCCGGGTCCGGCAAGGAGCTGTTCGCCCGCGCCGTGCACGTCAACAGCAGCCGCCGGCACAAGCCCTTCGTGAAGGTGGACTGCGCCGCCCTGCCCGCCTCGCTGATCGAAAACGAGCTGTTCGGCCACGAGAAGGGCGCGTTCACCGGCGCGGATCACCGCGTCGAAGGCAAGTTCGAGGCGGCGGATGGCGGCACGGTGTTCATCGACGAGCTCGGGGAGCTTCCGCTCACCGTGCAGGGCAAGCTGTTGCGCGTGCTGCAGGACCGCGAGTTCGAGCGCGTGGGCGGCACGCAGACGGTGAAGGTGGACGTGCGGATCGTCGCGGCCACCAACCGGGACCTGCAGCGGATGGTCGCGGAGGGCCGCTTCCGCGAGGACCTCTACTACCGGATCAAGGTGGTGGAGCTGGTCCTGCCGCCGTTGCGCGAACGCGGCGCCGAGGACCTCGAGCGGCTGGCCCGCCACTTCGTGGCCGCCGCAGCGAAGAAGCACCGGCTGCCGCAGGTCCCGCGCCTGACCGCCTCCGCGCTCGCCTCGCTGCGCGCGTGGTCCTGGCCGGGAAACGTCCGCGAGCTGGAGAACTGCATCGAGAGCGCGGTCGTGCTGAGTGACGGGGAGATCACCGCCGATGATCTCCCCCTCCCCTCGCGGGCGCGCCCGAGCGGAACGCCTCCGCCCGGCGGCACCGTTGAACCGCCGTCGATTGAGCCATTGGCCGAAATCGAGCGCCGCCACATCCTCCGCGCGCTGGAGCTGTTCAACGGGAACCGGACCGCCGCTGCGAAGGCGCTGGGCATCGGCCGGAACACTTTGGGCCGCAAGCTCAAGGAGTACGGCCTCGAGGAATGATCCTTACCGGCCTGAGCAACGATCCTTTACGGGCTGGGGGCGGACCCTTGTCGGCGGCCAGGGCTATGCAAGGTTCGGGTGCCATGAACCTTCCCCGTGTGCACTTTCTCGATAGCTCCGTTCAGATGCCCGCGTCGCTCGTGTTGCCGGTGCGCTGCGTCCTCTTCGAGCTTTCGGAGGCGCGCGTGCTGCTTGGGCCGGGCACGCGGCTGCGCCGCGAGCAGCTCGAGCAGGTCGGCCCGGTCACCGACATCGTGGCCACCAGCCTGACGCACGCCTCCGGCGTCAAGCAGGCCGCCGAGGTGTTCCCCGACGCGCGACGCTGGGGCCCGGTCGGGATCCGCGAGAAGTACCCAGAGCTCACCTGGCACGGTGTGCTCGGCGAGGACCCATGGCCGCACGAGCGCGAGCTTTCGCACCATCGGCTGCACGGCCAACCGAAGCTGAACGAGAGCGTCTTTCTCCACCACGCGTCGAAGACGCTTTACGTGAGCGATTTGGCCTTCAACATCACCGAGCCTCGCGGCCTCGCCGCCGCGATCCTCTTCCGCCTCTTCGGCACCTACCGGCGCTTCGCCGTCAGCCGCATCTTCCTCCGCTACTGCGAGGACCGGGCCGCGCTGGCTCGGTCCGTCCAGGAGCTCATCGCGCTCGACTTCGAGCACGTGATCCCCGCGCACGGAGAGCCCGCCCTGAACAACGGCAAGGCCCGGCTCGAAGCGGCGCTGAAGGAGCGCTCGCTGCTTCGCTGACCCGTCGCGGCTCACAAAGTGAGGGGTCGTCCGCCACCGGTGCGAGCGGTCGTGGTCGTCGTCAGCGGCCGTGATGTCACCCGCCGGGGTCCTCGGAGCGGTGCGAGCGCCGAAGGATCGGCGCCTTGATGGCACGATCTCCCTACTCGTGTCGGATCGTCACGTCCGGCGCTTCGCGCGCGTTGACCTGCTCTCCTCGCCCGGGCGGGCCCATTGCTGGCCGCTCTCCCCTGGTCGACTTGAGCCTCGGCCGGTAGGACCTGCCGTCGAAGACGAATTCGTTGGCTGCACGCAGGAACGTTGCCGTCAGCAGGAGCAGAGTGAACAGCATGCGCACGGCGGATGGCACAGGGATGGACGCGAGTCCCGGGAGTGGAGCGCGCAGGATGAACAAAGCGAACGGTGCGGAGATAACGCGGGGCCACCGGGGCGGAGCGCACATGACGAGCGCAGCGAAGGCGCTGGGAGAAGCGCGGACTTCGGGATTCGAGCGCGCGACATGAGCCTGGCGAGCCGCGCGACAGGGTTGTGTCCCGTCAAGTGGTGTTCGAGCTCACGCCATCGTGTGAGTGCTTCAGGCTGACTTCTTGATAACCGGCTTCGGGTTCATCGCTTCGAGT
>JADGHL010000168.1 GCA_019686135.1 Myxococcaceae bacterium
GTTGCGGTGGACGCCAGACTGCGACGAGACCGGGCTCGGGGCGGGCGAGTCCGCGCCGTTGCGGTGGACGCCAGACTGCGACGAGGCCGGGCTCGAGGCCGGTGCGTCCGTGCCGTTGCGTCGGATGCCGGGCTGAGCGGAGGAGCGCCTCCCGTGCGGCGCGGCGTCGCTCGTTGCTTCGCCGGTTGCGTCCTGCGAAGAGGCCGGGACCGGCGCGTGCTGTTGAACCGATGCGGGCGATTCCTCGTGCGCGCCACCATGGGGCTGCGGCGGTCGCGGTTCGGCGCTGACCACCGCGCCCGCGTCCGGCTGTTCCGCCTCCGGCACGCCCGAGCGCCGGGCGATCACCTTGTCCACGAGCAGCTTGCTGCGCGCGTCGAGCCGGGTGAACCGCAGCGTCATCCCCGCGCGGTTGCCGCCCTCGTCCACTTGCGCTTTCACCACCACTCCCTCGCCGCGCAGGAGCCGCGAGCCGTCGGCGAGGATGAACTCGAACTGCAGGAGCGTGCCCTCGGCCTTGATCGACCGGGTGGCGATGAAGATGCCCCCGCGGGCGACGTTCGTGCCGTAGCGCTCGATGAACTCGTCCTCGCTGCCGTAGGGCAGACGGATGCGCAGCGGGATGGGCGTGGGGGCGGAGTCGTTCAACGATCGGAGGATACGTCAGCCCTGCGTCGTCGCCGCTTTCTGTCTCCGCGTCAAGACGAGGTCCGGGAGCCCGATTGAGCAGCTCGCCGATGTGGTCCAGGGTGTCATCCTGTCCACTCGAATCCGGAGTCGGAACCACCGTGTGCGGACGGCGCGAGACGGTGGCCGGCGTCCGTCGCGACCGGGCGGTCGGGCCTTCCGGGCACAGCGATCCGGTTCAGTCGATGGGAAGTTCGAGGTCGCTCTCGGCGCCAGTGCAGACGCCAGCAGGGAGCAGAAGCCGCATCCCGTGGCCGATGATCGACGCCGAGACTTCGAAGTAGAGCGAGATCTCCTGCCGCTCGTCGGGTCCGTAGGAACGTTGGAGCTCGCGGGTCCCGGCGGCGCGCTGTGCGTCACGCGCCAGGCCATAGGTGTGGCCGCCGGCATCGACGATCTGCGCGAGGTTGAAGTCCACGTCCGTAGCGGTCTTGCCGGTGTTCTGCGTCACCACCTTCACCTCGACGAACACGTCCTCGGTGGTGAGCTGCACCCGCCCCGCGCGGACCGAGTGCATCGCGGTCACCTGTTCGAGCTTCACCGCGAGCGGGCCCACCCAGCCTGTCTCGTTTCTCTCCGGCAGCTCGAGGACCCGCGGCCGCGCGTCATCCACCGCCAGTCCGGCGAGGTGGGCGTTGGGATCGACCACCGCGTTCGGCGCATGGCCCACCGCCGCGCCGCGGTTGGCGCGATCGACCTCCGCCTTCAGCTTCTCGAGCGTGCGGTCGCCCCCGGGTTCCGGCGCGGCGGGCGACTCCTGTTTGCATCCGGCGAACGCCAGGGCGGCCACGGTGAGGATGACACATAGGTGTCCGCGCGCAGCGACACCCCAACGGTCCCGCCCCCATCGGTCCACGGCCGACCGCGGCCCGTCCTGCGCGGAACACGACCGCGCTTCGCTGGCGTCGCCCTGCACCCTCACCGGGTCACCGCCGCTCGGACCAGCTCGTCCACCTTCGCGAGCGCGTCGCCGATCTTCGCCGTGTCCGGACCTCCGGCCTGCGCCATGTCGGGCTTGCCGCCGCCCGATCCTCCGACCACGCCGGCCAGCTCGCGGACCAGATCGCCCGCCTTGACGCCGCGTTCGACCAGGTCCTTCGTCGCCGCGACCAGGATCAGCGCCTTGCCGTCCTTCTCGCCGCCGATCGCCACGACTCCGCTCTTCAGCTTGTCGCGGAACTGATCGGCGAGCCCGCGGAAGATCTTCGGATCCGCGGGATCCACGCGCGTGGTCAGCACTTTGATGCCGTTGACCTCCCGGACCTGCTCCATCGCGTCCTTGCTCGACGCGCTCCGGGCCTTGAGCTGGACCTCCTCGAGCTTCCGCTCCAGCTCCTTGATGCGCTTCTGCTGCGCCTCGATGCGCGGGACCAGCTCCTTCGGCGTGGACTTGAACAACGCCGCGGCCTTTTTCACCTCGTGCTCGAGCTCGCGCAGGTACTGGAAGGCGCCCACGCCGGTCAGCGCGACGATGCGCCGCACGCCGGAGGCGATCGACGACTCCTGCACGATCTTGAAGAAGCCGATGTCGCCGGTGCGCCGGACGTGGGTGCCGCCGCACAGCTCCACCGACTCGGGGTGCACGCTCACCACCCGCACCTTCTCGCCGTACTTCTCGCCGAACAGCGCGACCGCGCCGGACTTCTTCGCCTCCTCCAGCGGCATCACCTTCGTCTCGGCGGCGGCGTTGTCCCGGATCCAGGTGTTGACCAGGTCCTCGACCTGCTCGAGCTGTTGCGGCGTGGGCTGCGCGAAGTGGGTGTAGTCGAAGCGCAGGTAGTCTGGCGCGACAACGGAGCCGGCCTGCTTCACGTGATCGCCCAGCACCACCTTGAGCGCTTTGTGCATCAGGTGCGTCGCCGAGTGGTTGGCGCGGATCTTCGACCGGCGCTCGCCATCCACCGCCAGCTGCACGGTGTCACCGACCTTCAGCGCGCCCTGCGTCACCTTGCCTCTGTGGACGATGAGCCCCGGCACCGGCCGCTGCGCGTCCTCGATCTCCACCACCGTCTTGCCGCCGTGCGCGGTGAGCCGCCCGGTGTCGCCGACCTGGCCGCCGGACTCGCCGTAGAAGGGCGTCTGGTCCAGCACCAGCTCCACGGCGTCGCCGGCCTTCACCTCGTTGACGTCCATGCCGTCGCGGATCAGCGCCTTCACCGAGCCCTCGCCCTCGTGGCCGAGACCGTCGTACCCGAGGAACCTGGTCTCGCCGGCCTTCTCGAAGACGCGGTGGTAGATGTCGCCCACCGCCTTCTCACCCGAACCGGCGAACTCGGCCTTCTGGCGCTGCTGCTCCATCCGCGCCTCGTAGCCGGCCTGGTCGATGTCGAAGCCGCGCTCGCGCGCGATGATCTGCGTGAGGTCCCAGGGGAACCCGTGGGTGTCGTGGAGGAAGAACACCACGTCGCCCGAGAGCGCCTTCTGACCGGTGCTGCGGAGCTTCTCCAGCTCCTCGTCGATCATCTTGAGCCCGCGGTCGAGCGTGCGCCGGAAGCTCTCCTCCTCGTGCCGCACGACCTCCAACACGAAGATTCGGTTCTCGCGAAGTTCGGCGTAGGCGTCGCCCATCTGCTCGATGACGCGGTCCACCACCGTCGGGAAGAACACGTCCTTGAGCCCGAGCGCGTTCCCGTGGCGGATCGCCCGCCGCATGATCCGCCGCAGCACGTAGCCGCGCCCTTCGTTGGAGGGCTGCACGCCGTCGGCGATCAGGAACGCCGCCGCGCGCGCGTGGTCGGCGATCACCCGGTAGGACGCGCCTGCGTTGCCCGGGTCGTAGGGCCGGCCGCACAGCTCGACGACCTTCGCGATGATCGCCTGGAAGAGATCGGTGTCGTAGTTGGACCTCTTGCCCTGGACGACCGAAGTCATCCGCTCCAGGCCGGCGCCGGTGTCGATTGACGGCTTCGGCAGAGGGAGCAACGGTGCGTCCTTCTCCCGGCGCTCGAACTGCATGAACACCAGGTTCCAGATCTCCAGCCAGCGATCGCAGTCGCACGCGACGCCCAGGCACTTTCGGCCCGCAGCCTCCTCGGCGCAGGGGAGGTCGTCGCCCTGGTGGAAGTGGATCTCCGAGCACGGGCCGCACGGGCCGGTGTCGCCCATCGCCCAGAAGTTGTCCTTGTAGCCGAGCTTGTGGATCCGCTCCTTTGGGATGCCCTGCTTCGCCCAGAGCTCGTACGCCTCCTCGTCCCAGGGGATGCCCTTCTCGCCGTTGAACACGGTGGCCGCGAGCCGCCCGGGATCGAGCCCCAGCACCTTCGTGACGAACTCCCAGGCGAAAGCGATCGCGTCCGCCTTGAAGTAGTCGCCGAAGGAGAAGTTCCCCAGCATCTCGAAGAACGTGTGGTGGCGCGCGGTGAACCCGACGTTGTCGAGGTCGTTGTGCTTGCCCCCCGCGCGGACGCACTTCTGCGAAGACGTGGCGCGCGTGTAGTCGCGCTTCTCGCGGCCGGTGAAGACGTCCTTGAACTGGACCATCCCCGCGTTGGTGAAGAGCAGGGTCGGGTCGTTCTGCGGAACCAGGGAGGAAGAGGGAACGCGGCGGTGGCCACGCTCCTCGAAGAACTTGAGGAACGCCTCGCGCAATTGGGAGGCGGTGAGCGCTGAAGACATGGCGGATCCTTTATCCCACAGGGGGCGGTTTCGCCTTACAGAGTTCGGCGGCCGGCCATCCTGACGAGCGCGGCGTGGAGGTTCCTCCGGCGGAACGCCCGGTCGTTCGGGAATGGTCAGCGGCCGGCGGAGCGTGTTGCCCGGATGACCCGGCCCGGGGGCTCGGGCGGCGGTGGAGCCGGTCCGCCGTAGATCCGCGCCGCCATGCGCCCGGTCCTCTTCGAGCTTCCGTCGAAGGCGCTGTTCTTCGCGCTGCTCGCGGTGGGGACAATCGCTCTGACACAAGGCGCGTCCGCGAAGGCCCGGCGCCCTGGCGCCTGGTCGTCCGCCGTCGTTCCCCTGGCGTGTGCGTGGCTGGTCCTCGGGATCTGCGGCAGGGCCTTCGTGCCGTCGACCGGGGTGTTCGCGCGGGCGTGGCCCGCCCTCCCGGTTTTCTCGTACGCGGTGATGTTGTGGACCTCCCTCGTCGTGGGCTGGTTCGTGACGATGCGGCTCGGGCGGGCCGACGGGCTCGCGGCGGCGGATGTGGCCGCGCTCTACACGTGGACCGCCGTCGCCTCCATCATCGGCGCGCGCGCGCTCTACGTGCTCACCAACCCCGGCGACTTCCCGTCGATCGCCGACGTGCTGGCGCTGTGGAGGGGCGGGCTGGTCGCCTACGGAGGGATGATCGGCGGCTTTGTCGCCACGGTGTGGGTGGCTCGAAGGCGCGGCGTGACGCTCCTACGCTGGGCGGACGCAGCCGCGCCGGCAGTAGCTTTGGGGACGGCCATCACCCGCGTGGGCTGCCTGTTATTCGGCTGCGACTACGGCGCGCCCACCGACGTCCCCTGGGCCATCCGCTTCCCGGTGCGAAGCCCAGCGTGGCTCCACCACCGGGAGCACCTCGGGCTCCCCGCGGACGCGGAGCGCTCGTTCCCCGTGCACCCCACGCAGATCTACGAGCTCGTCGCGGGGCTCGCGATCTTCTGTGGGCTCCTCTGGATCCGTCGCCGCCGGCGCGTGCCCGGAAAGGTGTTTGCCGGCTGGGTGATTGGCTACGGGCTACTCCGTCCCCTCATCGAGCTGTTCCGGGGCGATCCGGAGCGCGGGAGCGTGGGGCCGCTGTCGACCTCGCAGCTCATCGGCCTTCTATCGGTGCTGGGCGCGGGTGTGCTGCTGTGGCGGTTGAACCGCGCTCCACCCCTCCAACTGCAGGCCCATGGGCGTTTCCACCCCGGCTCCACAGCCTCTGCGCCTCCATCGTGCGGAGGAGGCGTGCCGGATGAGTGAACCCAGTGTGCCGTGGAAGACCTTCCTCGCCATCGCCGCCGCGGCGATCGGCTGCTCGTTCGAGCACGGGGTCATCGCCATCGACGACGGCGGCGAGGACAACACCTACGAGTGCGGCTGCGACTGCGGCTATCCGCCCGTCTCCAACACCGTGGCGATCGCCGCCGCTTCCGACGACGCGGAGGAGTTCGTCGCTTCGGGCATCGTCCTTCTGAACAGCAGCGACCTGGAGCTCACCTACGAAGACGGGCTGATCGGCAGCAAGCAGCTGGTGGGCCTGCGCTTTGGCGCCCTGGGTATCCCGCAGGGCTCTACGATCCTCTCCGCGAAGATCCAGTTCACCGTGGACGAGCCCACCACTTCGGGCCTCACCCTGGCGATCGCCGCCCAGGCGGCAGACGACGCGCCCACCTTCACGGCGGCCAACTTCGATCTCAGCTCGCGCCCGCAGACCACCGCGTCGGTGCCGTGGTCCCCGCCGCCTTGGACGACGATCGACGAGGCCGGTCCGGCGCAGCTCACGCCGGAGCTGGCGCCGGTGCTCCAGGAGCTCGTGAACCGTTCGGGCTGGACCGCCACGAGCGCTGCGGCGTTCCTCATCTCCGGCGACGGGCACCGCGTGGCCCGGAGCTTCGATTTCTCGCCCGCGCTCGGGCCGCGGTTGATCATCCAGTACCAGGAGCCGGCGATCCGCGTGACGCTCGCCACCTGCGTGCCGCCCGAGCTCAACCCCAACCTCGACGGCGGCGTCGCCCCCACCGCGGACGAGCTCGCCGACGACTGTCGGGGCCGGGTGCAGACGACGCTCTCGGGGCTGGCGGCGCAGTGCGGCTACCCGAGCGTGTGCACCTGCGCGTTGACGCCCACCCCGAACCGGTACGCCAGCGCCTGTGATCTGCCGTGCGACGAGGTCCCGCTTATGACGGGTTGCGGCAACTTCGATCCGGAGTCCGGGAACGTCGGCGCCACGAACGCTCCGGGCGACGAGCCGGTCTGCCAGGCCCACTCGCCGATCGCCGCGGCCATCTACGGCCAGCGGAGTCGCTGCGAGGTGACCGGCACTGCGACGATCGAAGTCGAAGACGAAGACACCAACGTGACGCCCGCGAGCGGAGTGATTGAGCTTGTGGGGCAACCGTGTCCCGGTCAGTCGTGCGCGGTGGGGATGTCCTATGCGCTCGAGCTCGAGTCCGTCACCTATTCGCACCTCTTCGGATCGGCGACGTTCAGCCATCTCGCTTCGGTGGGCACGTCTTTTGCGGGGAACGCGGCGGTACTGGACGCGGCGGGCCACGGCGTGTTCGGACCGTCCGCGCTGGACATCGGCGCGCGCGGCAGCCGCGGCGGAGATTTCAGCAAGGTGACCGGGACGAACGACAACGCGCTCGCGGTGAGCGTGGCGTGGGCGGGGCCGGCGCCGGCCTGCGAGGTCTCCGGGGCGATCGTCGGCAACGCGGATCCGGAGCTGAAGAAGTGCGAGCCCGCGGGGCCGAACGCGATCTGCACGAGCGACGCGGACTGCGCGGACGATTCGTCGTGCACCGACGAGGTCTGCAACTGCCTGCCAGTGCCCGAGGCCGAGCTGTCGATGTCGCTCGACGTGAGCGGGGCGCTGGTGAACCGGCCGCCGCTCGCCAACGCTGGTGCGGATCAGGTGGTGGAGTGCAACCAGGCCGGTCGCGCGCGCTTTGAGCTCCGGTCGCAGAGCTCCGACCTGGACGGGAACCTCACGCTCACCCGCTGGTACCTGGGGAGCCGCGGCGGACCCGTGGTTAGTGTCGGCCCCACGTCGACAGTGACCCAGGCGGTCGGCACCAGCGCGGCGTACGTGCTCCGGGTGATCGACGCGTTCGCTCAGGCGGACGAGGACACGACCGCTGTGGAGGTCGTGGACACCACTGCACCGACGATCGCCTGCAATGCCCCGGAGACGATCCGCCCCGGACAGCACGGGCGCTCGTTTACCGCCACGGCTCAGGACGTCTGCGACCCGACGGTCACTCCGACCGTCACCGGTTTCACCTGCTCGAAGAACGGCCGCCGCCACCCGTGCAAGGTGGAGTTCTCCGGTCCCACCGTCACCATCATCAACCCCAGCGGCGTCGGCACCTTCATCTCGTGGGATGTGACGGCAAGCGATGCGGCGGGGAACACCACCAGCACCACGTGCACCGTCGAGGTCGCCGTTCCCTAAGAAGTCGCAGCTCTCCACGCTCCGGTCCCCCACCACGGCGGCGCGCTTCGCGATCGAGCTACCCTGCGAGAAGGAAGCGGCGCCTGCGCCTGCACCCGGATCGCCCACCGCGCCGTCGTCCTGATTCATCACTGTGGGAGGACGATGAAACAGGTCGAACGCACGATGTGGTCGAACCTGTCCGAGCCGGAGCGCGCCGAGCTGCTCGAGGTCGTGCGTGGCAAGGACGATCGTTACGTCTCCGACTACCTGGATGCGGTCGCTTTCTGGCTGCTGGGGGTGATTGCGGGCGTGGCGGGCATGGTCGCGACGGGAGTGATGTTGGAGGGCGACTTCGGCTTCGATGTCTTCGCGCAGAATCTTCCGAGACTGCTCTGGGAATCCATCTATCCGCCCGGGTTCATCGCCTCTGCCGTCGTGACGGTGTGGATCGCCGTGACGTGGATCCGCAATCACAAGCGGCGCGGGGTGGCGGTGACGTCCTTCGCGACCATCCGGGTGAAGGGCCGCAAATTGATTCTGCTGCGGCACGCCCACGTCGCGGACGTCAAGCGGACGCTCTGGGTGGGCCGAAACCGCCCGAACTACACCGAACTCGAGCTCCACGCGAAGGATGGGTCGAAGCTGGGGCTGTACTGCACGGGCAACTTCGCCAACATCGTGCAGGAGCGGATCGGTGCCGTCCGCGGCGAAACCGCGAACGCCGCCTGATCCGCTCACTGGCGAAAGAGGCTGGGCCACTGTGGCCGAGCGCGAGACCGGCGCGGATCGGCTGCTCACGAAAGTCGCCGCCCCCTGGCGGGCCATACGCCTGATGCGCCGAGCCCGGGCTTCAACAGAAGTTGCGTCAGGCCTCCGCGGGCATGCGCGCGCGGGCGTTCGCGTCGACCTCGCGCGCCGCCTCCTTCGCCAACGTCGTCTCCCGCTTGAGCTCCGACCACCGGACCCGGCGGATGGCGAGCGACATCAGGCCGGGGATCCAGTGCGACAGGC
Source organism: Myxococcaceae bacterium (assembly GCA_019686135.1). Lineage (GTDB taxonomy): Bacteria > Myxococcota > Myxococcia > Myxococcales > Myxococcaceae > JADGHL01. Next base: position 8,762 of record JADGHL010000168.1, read on the forward strand.
CGGTGGCGATGTTGGTCAAGAGCGCGAACGCGGCCGCGTCCTCCGCCGATGCGCCCAGCGCTCGCGCCGCCCAACTGGTGATGAGGATGTACAGCCCCGGCCCCGGGGCGATCCCCGGGGTACCTTTGCCGAGCGCGATCAACGCCAGCACGATCGGACCGGCCAGAATCCCGTGCTCCACGCCGATCGCCCGAAGGCCGATCCCGTAGGCGAGCGCGGCCGCCATGTTGGGCGGGAACGAGAACGCGAGGGCAATCAGCATCCCCTTCACGCTGCGCGCGGTGCCCAGCCCGGCGTCGACGTGGCGGAGCAGAAACTGAAGCCTCTGCCAGCGGCCCGCACGCATCAACCTGCCGGCCAAAGGTCCCGAAAATCGCGCCAGGAGCACCACCGCGGTCGCCAGCGCGACGAAGAGCCACGCGGCGGCCTCGAGCGCTTCGGCCAGCTCGGGCAGCCGGTTCCAATACGGAAGCGAGAGCGCCAGCGCGGCGATGATCACCAGCGTCGCCAGCTCGAGCAGCTTGCACACTGCCACCGACCCGAGGCCGACGACGACCGGTAGGCGCTGCGTCCGCGCGAGGAGGAACGCGCGGGTCACGTCGCCCAGGTTCCCCGGCAGAAGGTTGTGCACCGCCGCGCCGATGTTGACGAAGTGCCAGCGCTCGCGGAACGGCGTCGGCTTCTCCAGCGTCTTCTGCCACTGCACCGCCCGAAGCGGGAGCATCGCCGCGCTCAGCAGCGTGAACACGACCAGCCAGGGGAGGTTGGCGCCGAGCGCGTGGCGGAAGGCGCTCACCGAAAAGCGGGGCGTCACCAGCGGCCGTCCGTGGAGGTTCCACGACAAGAAGGCGGTCGAGCCCAGCGCCAGCGTGAACGCCACCCCGAACGCGATCGCAGCGATCTTCCAGCCCGCCCTGGGCCCTGGTTTCCTGGCCGGCTCCAAGACTCCTCCCGCAGGGAAGGTGGAGACGGACCCTGAGGGCGGCCAGCCCGGCATGGACTCCGGATCGGCTTGATCCACGCTCGCCCTCGGAATACCTGCCCGGGACGGACGTGGCTTCGGGCGGCCTCGCGGCCTGGCGGTCGCTGTCCTGGCTGCCGACGTCAGAAGCGGCCGCCGACCTCGATCGCCGAGACGTTCAGCGCGGCGCCCAGCCCGGGGA
>JADGHL010000169.1 GCA_019686135.1 Myxococcaceae bacterium
CAGCCGGCCGGGGCGGCGGAGGCGGAGGCGGGACTGGGGGCACCAGCGGGGCGATCTTCGGCACCGCCGAGCTGTCGGAAGCGGGAGCGCTCGGAGCAGGCGCCCCGGTGGCGCGGGCGGATTCGCGGGCGAGCGCCTGGAGTTTGTTGAGGTCGATCGGCACCGTGGCGTCGCGCTCCCACGTCGCCGGCGCTTTCGGGGGCTGCGCGGGCCCGCCCATCTGCGCGGCCATCTGCGGCTCCGGCCGGGGCGTCTTCGGCTTCTTGCGGACCTCGAGGAGGATCGGCTCTTCGGCCACCGCGCGTGCGATCTGCTCCACCATCTCGCGGGTGAGCGCGTCCTCGAGGGACGCCTCCTCGACCGGGATGGGCTTGAGCGGAGCGGGCTGTGGCGCGGGCGGGGGCGGCGGCGCACGCGTCGGATCCAGCTGTTGAAGCAGCAGCTGATACCGCGGCGGCAGCTCCGTCCCGTAGATCACCGCGATCCAGTCGCGGATGCGGGTCTCGATCGCCACCCACGCCTCGAGCTTCTTGCCGAGCAGCAGCGCCACCTCTTCGAGCTCGCGCTGGTTGGGCGGGAAGGAAGTTGCGACGTGGAGCGTATCGCCGTCGACCGAGAGCGGCACTGCGCCGAGGCGTTCGGCGACGTTGGCCGGGACGAAGCGCGCCATCTCCTCGTTGGGCTCGAAGTCGGCGAGGTTGACCGGCTTGAGGCCGCTGACGTCGGCGAGCGCCTGAAGCATCCCCGCTTCGGCGATCGCCCCCATCTCCAGGAGCACCGTGTCCAGCGTGCCGCCGAACGTCGCCCGGCGCCGCTGCGCGTCTTCGATCGTCTGCGCTGAAAGGAGGCCACGCGCGACGAGATGCTGGGCAAGGCGGGCGGGCATTCGGGGCGCGGATATTACGGTGTGTGCCTCCGCTCCGCGATGAGATCAGTCGTTGCGGACGACGAACGTGCCCGTCAGCTTGTCGTGCAGGGTCTGGCCCCGGCGATCGAACAGCGCCCACCAGAAGCCGCCGAGCGCCGCCGTGAAGGAGACCAATGCCAGGACCGCGCGGATCACCGCCCGGGCCGGCGGCGGCGTGCGCCCTCGGCCGTCCACCAGCCGTACGCCCGCAACCCTCCGGCCCGGGGTCCGCCCTCTCCAGAGGAACGCGAAGACCGCGCTGTAGACGAACCCGAGCACTGCGGCGAGCACGCCGGCGGGCAGAAGGAGCTTGTTCCAGACGTGGAGCTGGTGGGCGAGGAGGTCAAGTCCGACGGCGCCGGTGGGCTCGGGCTTCACCTGCGCCGCCGTTGCAGCGATCAAGAGGTAGCCGATACAGGCGGCGGTGAGGATCGCCAGGTCGATGACGAGCGCGATCACTCGGCGCCACAGGGGCGCGAGCTCCGCGTGGATCTGCTCGTCCGGAGCGGCGGCGCCGCGGTCCGACGAGATGGCCGGAGCCTCCGCTTCGGCGGGGGCGCTGCCGTCGAAGATCGATCTGGGAGGTGCGGGGACACCCGGCAGCGGGGCGCCGGGAGGTGGCACGGCAGCGGGCACGGGCGAAGGACCATCGGTCGTGGAGCTGCCAGGTGCAGCAGTCGGACTGTCCGATGCGCGGGTCGACGCGGCGGCGCGAGCGGGTGGCGGGTGCGCCGGTGCGTCGGTCGCGGACGTGCCGAGCGCAGGTGGTGGAGCATTGGTGGAGGCCTGTGCGCGCAGTCCTGCGTTAGCAAATGCAGGTGGTGCGTCGGGCGCCGGTGCATGGGTACCGGATGCGACGGGCGCAGAAGACGAACCGTAGGAGGAGGCCGGTGCGCCGATGGCTGCATCGGCGCGCGCAGGCGACGGGCGGTGAGTCGGCGCCGGTGCGCCGGTCACGGAGTTGGCGCGTGCATCCGGCGACGCAACGCCCGGCGTGGCTGCCGCGTTCGAGGCGAATGGATCGTGCGGTGTGGCGGCGCGCCGGGCCGGCGCTGCTGACGTCGCGGCTCCACGAGGCCGTGCCGAGTCCGCAAGCGAGGGCCCTGTCGGTGAAGAAGCTTCGGTCGTCGGACGCGCGCCGTGCGCGGAGCCGGACACGGACGATGGCGCGGCTGCGCGAACGGCGGAGCCAGCCGCCGATGCCGACAGGAAGTCGCTCGACGGGGTCGCGACATGAGCTGAGCCGGGGGCGGATGAGGCCGGCACTGAGTGAGCGCGGGGACCAGCCGCCGATGCCGACAGGAAGTCGCTCGACGGGGCCGCGACATGAGCTGAGCCGGAGGCGGATGAGGCCGGCACTGAGTGAGCGCGGGGACCAGCCGCCGATGCCGACAGGAAGTCGCTCGACGGCGGCGCGACATGAGCTGAGCCGGAGGCGGATGAGGCCGGCACTGAGTGAGCGCGGGGACCAGCCGCCGATGCCGACAGGAAGTCGCCCGCCGCTGGCGGCGCGACATGAGCTGAGCCGGGAGCGGATGAGGCCGGCACTGCGTGAGCGCGGGAGTCAGCCGCTGATGCCGGCGAGAAGTCGCTCGACGGCGGGGCGACATAAGCTGAGCCGGGGGCGGATGAGGTCGGCACTGCGTGAGCGCGGGAGTTAGCCGCTGATGCCGGCGAGAAATCGCTCGACGGCGGGGCGACATGAGCTGAGCCGGGGGCGGATGAGGCCGGCACTGCGTGAGCGCGGGGACCAGGCGCTGCTACCGACAGGAAGTCGCCTGGCGCCGCCGGCGTGACATGCGCCGAGCCGGAGGAGGACGAGGCTGGCGCTGATCGAGCGGCGGAGCCGGCCGCCGATGCCGACGACGAGTCGCTCGTCGCCGTCGGCGTGACATGCCCGGAAGCGGACGATGGCTCGGAGGCGCGAGCGCCGGAGCCGGCGGAGGTCGTTGGGACTGACAAGAAGGCCTTCGTCACGGGCGCGGAGCCGGTCGCGGACGAACGCGCTGCGCGAGCACTGGTCGTCGACACGGCTCGTTGCGACGTACTTGCGGATGCCGGGGACTGGTCTCCAGTTGGCGCGCGCGCCGACGCGCTGAGAGCGGTCCCCGGTGAGGCAGCGGGATCAGCGCCCGCCGCAGACGGCGTGACATGCGCGGAGCCCGGAGCGGAAGACGGCGTAGATGCGCGAGCGCTGGTCGATGCCGCCCGCTGCGCAGAGCCCGGCGATGCGGCCACGGATGCCGGCGCAGTTTCTCCAGTGGGCGCCTGTATCGAGCCTGCTGCGCGAGCACCGGAGCTGACGGTGGATTTCGCCGGTGGAGACAAGAAATCGCCGGTTGCCGCTGGCGTGACCCGAGTGGTCGATGACGCCCGCTGCACCGGGCCTGGCGATGCCGGGGCATCTGGCGCTCCTGCGCGAGCGGCAGCCCCCGCCGGTGCCGACAAAAAATCGCCGGTCGTTGCCGGCGTGACGTGCGCGGTGCCCGAAGCGGGTGATGGTGGGGGTGGTCGAGCAGACGAGCCACGCTGTGGAGATCCCGGCGAGGCACCGCCCGCGGGAATCGCACCCTGCCCGGTCGTTGCGCGCGGTGACGAAGTCCCGTGGGCCGGCGGCGCGATGAGCTCGTTCCGTGGCGCCGCGGAGGGAGGCGTCCCGGGCCGGTTGCCGAAGATGCTCGTGGGGCCGGTCTGCGGCGCGGACGCGGGCGGTGGCAATACGCCCGAGAGCGCCACGGCTTTCGACACGGCGGCAGGCGCAGGCGGGATCGGCCTGCCCGGCGGTACGGGTGGAGGGACCGGCTGCGCGCGCCGATCGATCTGAAGCTCGCGCCCGGGGATCGGCGGAATCGTTCCCGGCGCAGGCCGCCGGGTCGGGCACTCGACGCAGTCGCCGGTCGGAGGCAGCTCCGCGCCGCAGTGGATGCACTTCGACATGGCGCATCCTTATAGACGCCGTGCGCGCGCACCTGAAGAAGCAGCGCCGCATTTCGTCCGCACGCCTGCCATGCGGAACGGGGGCCGAACCGCAGCCGTCGGGTATGGGCCCTTCGAGCGAGCACGCTACACGGTCACGCGACGGCGTCCGCGTTGGGCGAGCCCGACGAGGAACAGCACGAGCAGCGCGCCCAGCACGGAGCCGATGATCCCTGCCGGACTGAACACGCCTTCGCCGCGGTGGAAGAGCGATCCGATGAAACCGCCCACGATCGACCCGGCACAGCCGAGCAGCGTCGTCGCCACCAGCCCCATCGATTGACGACCCGGCATGATGGCGCGGGCGATCAGACCCGCAATCAGACCAATCACCAAAAAGATGATGATGCTTCCAATCATCGGACTGCCTCCCTTGGCGGACGACCTTTCCGCGCACGGGAAAGCTGCATCGCCTATTTCGGTCGGACACGGAGCGGCCGGCTCCCCGCCTGGCCTGCGGCCGGCTACCCGAGCTGTCCGTCCCGGTGCCGCAGCACGCTGAGCGCCGCCAGCGCCGCGGTCTCGGTGCGCAGGATGTAGTCGCCCAGCGTCACGGGCACGCCGCCCAGCAGAATGAGGCGCTGAATTTCCTCGCGCGACAGTCCTCCCTCGGGGCCGACCACCAGCGCCACCGGCGCATCCGACGAGGGCAACGCCTCGCTCAGCCGCCGCGTGCGCTCCTCTTCGTCGAGGATCAACAGCGCGCCCGACCCGGCGGCCGTCCGCGCTGCCTCCTCCAGCGACATCACTGGCAACACCTTCGGTACCTCCGAGCGGCGACATTGGCGCGCCGCCTCTTCGGCGATCTTCTGCCAGCGCTCGCGCTTCTTCTCGCTGCGCGCGGCATCCAGCTTCACGATCGATCGCTCGCAGCGCACCGGCGCGATCGCGTACGCGCCGAGCTCGGTGGCCTTCTCCACGATCCACTCGAGCTTGTCGCCCTTGGGCAGCCCCTGGATTACCGTCACCCGCCGCGACGCGGGCGCCGCTTCACGCGCGGGTCCCAGCGCGAGCTCCACTGCGTCCTCGTCCACTGCGGCCACCGTGGCGTTCCAGGCGTGGCCGCGGCCGTCGAACACCTCCACCGCGTCACCGGGCTTCACGCGGAGAACGCGCGACAGGTAGTGGTGCCGTTCGCCCTCCACGTGCAGCCGCGCCGGCGCGGGAGAGGGCACGGCCAGCAGCACGCGGATCATGGCCGGCGCAGGTCGATGCGGATCCACTCGCCCATCGTCTTCGTCCCGTCTGGCACGAGCCCGTGCGCGATGTACGCGCCCTCCACCTGATTCTTCTGGTGCACCAGCACGCCGGCGAGCACGAGCTTGTGCTTCACCTTCGGGGCGATCTGCGGCGCGAGCTCCACCAGTGTGTTGGCGAGGATGTTCGCGAGCACGAGATCGAACGTGCCCTCGATCTCCGCGGGCGTCTTCCCGGAGAGCTCGATCTCCGGCGTGTGGTTGGCGACGGCGTTCTCCTTCGCCAGCTCGACGGACACCGGATCGTTGTCCACGCCGACGCAGCGGCCCGCGCCCAGGCGTCGCGCGGCGATCGCCAGAACGCCCGTGCCGGTGCCCACGTCCAGCACGCTCGCCCCCGGGTGCGCGCGCAGGTACTCGTCCACCGCCTCGAGGCACAGCGAGGTCGTCGGGTGATCGCCGGTGCCGAACGCCATCTTCGGTTCGATGACGATCCGCTCCTTGTCCGCCGGCGCCCAATCCGCCAGCCACGGCGGGCCGACCCACAGCCGGCCCAGCTCCACCGCTCGGATGAGCGACTTCCAGCTCTGCGACCAGTCCTGTTGCGCCACCGGCTCGAGCGAAAAGCGCGCGGCCGGGAACGAGCCGGCGAGCTCCGCCTGTGCCTCCTCCGCCGCCGCGCGGTCCTCGAAGTACGCCACGACGATCGCCTCGCCCGGTGCGGGGCCGCGCACGCCCGGCATCGGAGGCGCTTCGCGGTCGCGCACCTCCAGCCCGGCGACGCCGCGATCGTGCAGCTGCGCTTCGAGCGCCTCCGCGTCGCCCTCGGGGAGATCGATCGTCAAAGAGAACCAGTCGCCGGACATGCGCGCGTTCTACACCGGCTCTCACGGTCGTCACGTCCCGTCTTCGGGCGTACTCTCGGGTCATGACGACAGGAGGGAAGCTCTTCGCCGCGCTGGCCGCGCTGGCTGCCGCCGGTTGTTCCGGTCCCGAAGCGCCGGACGCCGCGCTGTGCCGGGACGTCATCCACCGGCTGTGCATCGCGCCCCGCTGCGACTCGGTGGAGAACGGGCTGTCTCCGGGCGACGACTGCGAAGGCACGTTGCAGGGGCGCACCGGCTGTGGCGACGACGCGTTCTCCTTCGGTACGCCGAACCGCGCGCGCTTCATCGACTGTCGCGCCACGCTCGTCCGGGGCGGCGTGGATCCGGACGCGCACCCCGCTTGCGAGGACGTGGACGCGATGTTCACGAAATGCCCGGAGCTGACCGGATTCTTCAAGGGTGCACCCTGATGCGTGCGAGGTGTGCGGTGCTCACGGCGATCTGCTGCACCTCCTTCGGCTGCGTGCGCGTGAACCACGAGGTCCGGGTGGAGAAGGGCCCGGTGTTGCGCGCGTACGAACGCGAGGTGCTGGCGGGAGAGAGCGGCGTCTCCGCGGCGGTGGCGGTGGCGTGGCCGAAGGTGACGCTCTCCTTCGCCCGGTTCGATCGCTGCCGCCAGGAGCGCGTCGAGGAGGTGGTGGAGGAGACCATCACCGAGTCCTTCGCGCCCTCCGCGGGGCCGGCGTTCACGCTGGGGATGCTGGGGGTGGCCAGCGGCGGCGCGCTGCTCGGCTTCCGCGGCAGCTTCTCGGATCAACCGAACACCCGCGTCATCGACGAGACCGGTCACTACGGTCCTTCTGCGCGGACCATCGCCACCGGATGGAGCGTGGTGCTGCTCTCCGTCGGTGTCCCGGCGCTCGTCACCGGCGTCGTGGGGCTCGCGCAGTCCGGCGAGCACGTCGATCGCCGCAAGGTGGAGCAGCTCGCCAGCGCGATGGAGCACCCCTGTCACGAGGCGCCCGTCGACGGCGAGGTGGAGCTGGTGCGCATCAAGGGCGAAGGGCCCGGGTCGCTCCGCGTCGCCACCTCGGGCGGAAAGGTCACCTTCACCGCCGATCAGCTCTCCGAGCTGCGGCTGGCGTCGGTGCGGATGAATGGCGCGCTCGTGCTCTTCCCCGAGGAGGAGGCGGCGAAGTTCGAGGCTTTCCTCTCGTGCAGCGAAGCGATTCCGGTGCCGTCGCCCGCGGGCCTTTCGGAGATGGGAGAGGAGGCGCTGGTGGCGCGCTACAACTCGGCGCGCGCGTGCGGGTCCGTCGCGGGCGAGGTCGGCGAGCAGGCCGCGGCGGCTTTGGGCGCGGAGATCCAGCGGCGCCGTGCGGGGCGACCCGGTCCAACGGTGCGCGAAGGTCCGCGCCCGCGGAGCCTCGAGGACGCGCGCGCGATGTACCGCCCCACGCTCGTCCTCGCGGAGGGCAGCCGGGATGTCGCCGCGCTGTCCGATCCTGAATCACTGGCCGGGACTGCGGCGCAGATCCGTGGCACGCTCGTTCAACAAGTTGCAGAAAACATCCTTGTCGTGAAAGTTGGCACGGCCGAGCTGCTGGTGTTCGTTCCGCCCGACGCGACGTTCGGCGTCCCGCCCGCGAACGGCGCGGAGCTGGAGGCGATCGGCGTGGTGGTGGGGACGCAGGTTCTCGAGGAGAAAGCACGGCCGCTCATCCGCGCGGCCTGGATCCAGTAAGGCACCTGGCATTGGAACCGAAGGACGGGCCGGTCAAGCTGTTGATCGTCGAAGACGACGTGGAGATCGCGGAGGCGATGATCGAGCTGCTCCGCTTCCAGGGCCACGTCGTCGAGCACGCGCGCGATGGCCGCGAAGCGCTCAACCTGCTCCGGTCGGATCCCGAACTGCCCGACGCGATCGTCCTCGACCTGCGGATGCCGAACATGGACGGCTGGTCCTTCCGCGCCGAGCAGCGCCGCGATCCGATGCTCTCGGGCATCCCGGTGCTGGCGATCTCCGCGGACGGCAGCCCGCAGGCGGAGGCGATCGACGCCGCGGGCTTTCTGCGCAAGCCGATCGAGATGCCGACGCTCTCCGCCGAGCTGCGGCGGATCATCGGCGAGGCGCGCGCGCGGCAGGAACGGGATTACGAGGCGCACCGCGAGCGGCTGGCGGCGCTGGGACGGCTGGCCGCGGGGATGGCGCACGAGATCAACAACCCGCTCGCGTGGATCACCGCCAACCTGCGCATGCTGCAGGAGCGGATCGCCGAGCTCGGCGCCGCGGCGCGCGGGACGCTGAAGGTCTCCGGTCAGAGCGCGGACGAGTACCTCGCCGAGACGGCGGCGCTGGTGACCGAGTCGCTGGAGGGCGCGGGGCGGATCCGGGAGATCGTCCAGCAGGTGCGGAGCTTCTCGCGGCCGCAGCCGTCCGAGCGCCGGCCGGTGTCGCTTCCGGCGGTGCTGGACACCGCGGTGAAGCTGCTCGAGCTGCCGTCGAAGCACCGGGTGCGGATCGAACGCAGCGGCACCGGCCCGGCGGAGGTGAGCGGCGACGAGACGCAGCTGGGGCAGCTGTTCTTGAACCTGTTGATGAACGCCGCGGACGCGGTGGCCGAATCGCGCGGCGCCAACGGCGTCATCTCGCTCAGGTTGTCGCGCGAACAGCAGCGCGCGGTGGTGGAGGTGGAGGACAACGGGCCCGGCATTCCGGAGGCAGCGCGTTCGCTCATTTTCGAGCCGTTCTTCACCACCAAGCGGGCAGGGCACGGCACCGGGCTGGGGCTGTTCGTCTGCCACAACATCGTGGAAGCGATGGGGGGTGAGCTGACCGTGGACAGTGAGCTGGGCCGGGGCACCCGGGTGCGGGTTGCGCTGCCGTTGCGGCAGGATGCGCGCCCGCCCGCGCGCGAGGAGACGCCGAGCACCCCGGTGCAGGCCGTCCGCCGTCGGCTGCTGCTCGTCGAGGACGAGTCGATCCTCTTGCGCGCTCTCCAGCGGCTGCTCTCGAAGAGCTTCGATGTCGTTGCCGCACAAAGCGTGGACCAGGCGGTGAGCGTGCTGGAAGCGGACCGCAACTTCCACGCCGTGCTCTGCGACATCCACATGCCGGGGCGCGGAGGGCCGGATCTGCTTGCCGAAGTCCAGAAGCGTTGGCCGGCGCTGGCGCCGCGCCTGCTCTTCATGAGCGGCGGGGCGGTGAGCGAAGCCTCCCAACGCTTCATCGACGAAATGGCCGACCGCGTCCTCCCCAAACCGCTCGAACTCGAACGCGTCGAGAAAGCCGTCGATTCGTTGTGATGTCCGCTGCGCGGAGGGCGTGGCCCCGTGTCGTGTGAGCGGGGCTGCGCGCGGGGAGGCGAAGGCGCGGCTCCTCATCCTGCCGCGCGGCGATGCCCACGCGGGCGCACATCTGGTAACGCCCGCGGGGCCAGCGGAGCGGTGCTGCGCTCGGCGGTGTCGTGCGAGCGGCTCGGGACGCGCCGCGTCCGGCGTTAGCGCAGCTGCGCGGCGAGGTGTTGGACGCGGCTTCGGACCGCTGCTTCGTCTCCGAGGCCCTGCTTCACGGCAGTCAGGCCCGCGTCGCCGGACAGCGCCCGCTCGACCTCGTTGCGGGAGCGCGGCCCGGTGGCGATCAACCACGCCACCATCGCGGCGAGCTCTGCCAGCTGTGGATCCTGCGCCTGCACGCGCCCCAGCATCGCCGCAAGCGCAGTGACCGCCTTGCGGATTTGCGCGCCGTGCAGCGGGTGCGAGGTCGTCACGTTCCGCTGGAGCAGCTCGAGCAGAGCCAACGTCGTCGCCCGGGCGATCGCCACGTCGCTGTCCTCTCCCTCCGTTTTCCACAGTCCGGACGCGCGCTGGCGGGAGAGCAACGCCACCACTTCGTCCTCTTGTGTCGCGTCGACCGTCGCCGGTTCCGGCCGAAGTGGCATCGGGTGCCGCCTGGCCGGCGGTGGGGGCGGGGC
>JADGHL010000044.1 GCA_019686135.1 Myxococcaceae bacterium
CGCATCAGCGCCAGCGCGGTCGGCGGCGAGGGCGGGACGAATGCCTCCTCAGGTGGCGGCGGCGGCGGGAGCGGCGGGATGCTGCTGCTCGAAGCGGACGAGGTGCGGATCGACGGCTCGGCGATCGTCACCGCGAACGGCGCCGGCGGCGGCGGCGGGGCGCTCGGCGCCATGGACGGGCGGGAAGGCGAGGAGGGCTCGAGCGACGGGGCGATCGTCGCGCCCGGCGGAATGGGCGGCGGCGGGAGCGCGGGCACCGGCGGCAACGGCGCGGTCTTCTCCGGCACGGGCGGCGCGGGAGAGAACGCCGGCTCCGGAGGCGGCGGAGGAGGCGGCGGAGGGATGGGAGTGATTTTCGTCCGCGGCGGCACCCGCGCCTGCATGATGGCGCCCACGGCGGTGTTCAGCCCGCCGCCGGTGAAGCTGGAATGTCCCTGAGCCTTCGGCGCCGTCTACGGCACCGCGGCGCGCAGGTGCACCCGGAAGGCGCTGCCTTCGCCTACGCGGCTCTCCACTTCGATCCGCCCGCCCGCGCCCTCCACGATGCTGCGGCAGATCGACAGACCCAGGCCCGTGCCCACGCCCTGGGGCTTGGTGGTGAAGAACGGTTCGAACAGGCGGGGGAGGTGCTCTTCGGGGATGCCCGAGCCGTTGTCGCGGATCTCCACCACCACGCCGCCCTCGGTGTCCCAAGTGGAGATGGTGACGAGGTTGGACGCAAAGTCGCGGGTGAGCGCCTGGGCGGCGTTGACCAGGAGGTTGATCACCACCTGCATCAGCCGCCCGTGATCGCCGATCGCCGACTGCTGGGCCTTGTAGTTGCGGGCCACGCGGGTGCGCAGCTTGAGCTCGTGCGCGCACAGCGCGAGCGCGCCCTCCACCGCCTTGTGCACGTCCACGCGCTGGTTGTCGCCGCTGCTGGTGCGCGAGAAGGTGCGCAGTTCGCCGATCAGCGCGCGGATCCGTTCGGCACCGGTCTGCGCGTCGTGCAGCGACGAGGACAGCTTCTCGAGGTGCTCCGATGCCTGCGCAAGGCCCATCATCCGCAGCGCGTCCACCGACATCTGGGCCAGCTCGAGGTGGCCGGTGAGAAACGTGAGCGGATTGTTGAGCTCGTGCGCCAGCCCGGCGGTCATCCGCCCCAGCGTCGCCATCCGGTCCGCGTGGATGAGCGTGGGCATGTAGCGGTGGTCCTGCACCAGGGCCCGCCGCTCCAGCACCGTCTTGAGCCGCTGCGAGATGCCGGCGATCTCCAGCGGCTTGGAGAAGTAGTCCGCCGCGCCCAGCCGGAGCGCCTCCACGGCGCTCGCCACGTTCGGGTAGCCGGTGATGATGATCGCGTCCGTCTCTGGCCACTTCTCGCGGATCAACGTGAGCAGGTCGATCCCGCTGTCGTTCCCGAGGTTCTTGTCGATGAGGGCGCATGCGTACCGCTCGCGCTCCAGCAGCTCCCGGGCCTGCGGGAGGGAGGGCGCGGTGTCCGCGGTGGCGCCGATGCGCTTGACCACTTCGGCGAGCACCCGGCGCGGCCCTTCCTCGTCATCGACCACGAGGACCCGCGGCGGAGGGGGAGACGACAGCGGGGTCGGTTCGGTGGGCTGTGCGGTCATCGGGGCGAACCGGAACTCTAGATCTCCCCGCGAAACGTCCGACAGGTGCGAAGCTGCGGACGTACGGCGACCGACGCTCGAAAAGTAGCCGTGTGTGCTCCCCCGCAAAGCAGAAGCCCGGCCTCCTCTTTGGAGCGCCGGGCCTCGCTTCCGGTCATCAACGACCGAAACTTCGCGCCGTCAGACTAGAGCGGGCGAACGTTCTGGGCCTGCAGCCCCTTGGGACCGCGGGTCACGTCGAACTCCACCTTCTGACCCTCGGCCAGGCTCTTGAAGCCCTCCGCCTGAATGGCGCTGAAGTGGCAGAAGACATCCTCGCCCCCGCCGTCCTGGGTGAGGAAGCCAAAGCCCTTCGCATCGTTGAACCACTTGACCGTACCAGTTGCCATTTGCGTCTTCTTCTTTCGTGTCAAACGGCCGGCAAAGCGCCGGCCTGTTCCCCGGGCCCATACGGTCCGGCGAACTGCCGGGCCTTCTGACAGGTCCATGGAACGTAAGCAAGAACGGCCGACCCCGCGGAAAAACTTCCGCGGAGTTTCCGTCAGTCCCATGGACCGCCCGGTCCCCTGGCCGGTCAGACTTCGAGCAAGAGGCGCTCGGGCGCTTCGATGCACTCCTTGATGCGCACCAGGAACTGCACCGCCTCGCGCCCGTCGATGAGCCGGTGATCGTACGTGAGCGCGAGGTACATCACCGGGCGGATGACCACCTGGCCGTCCCGCGCCACCGGGCGGTCGACGATGTTGTGCATCCCCAGGATGCCCACCTGCGGCGGGTTGAGGATGGGCGTGGAGAGCATCGACCCGAAGATCCCACCGTTGGAGATGGTGAAGGTGCCGCCCTGCAGATCGGCGAGCGTGAGCTTGTCGGTGCGCGCCTTCTGGCCGAACTCGGCGATCGCCTTTTCGATCTCTGCCATCGACAGCCGGTCCGCGTCGCGGATCACCGGGACCACCAGGCCGCGGCTGCCGGAGACCGCCACGCCGATGTCGTAGTAGTGCTTGAAGATGACCGAGTCGCCTTCGATCTCCGCGTTGACCTGCGGGAAAGCCTTGAGCGCTTCGATCGCCGCGCGGACGAAGAAGCTCATGAAGCCCAGCTTCACGCCGTGCTTCTTGAGGAAGCCGTCCGCGTAGCGCTTGCGCAGCGCGATCACCTCGCCCATGTCCACCTCGTTGAAGGTGGTGAGCATCGCGGCGGTGGACTGCGCCTGGACGAGCCGTTCGGCGACGCGCTTGCGCAAAGGCGTCATCTTCACGCGCTCTTCGAGGTCCGCGCGCGGGCGGGGACCGGCCGGCACCGGCGGCGTGCTCGGGCGGGCCTGGGTGGCCGGAGGCTGGTAACCCAGCACGTCCTGCTTCATCACCCGGCCAGCGGCGCCCGATCCCGGGATCTGCGTCACGTCGATGCCCCGGTCCTCGGCGACACGACGCGCGACCGGGGTGGCGAACACCTCCGCGGAGCCCAAAGCCGTGGACGGCTGCGGCGCCGGGGCCGGTGCGGCGGCCTGCGGCGCCGGCGCGGCGGCCTGGGTCTTCGAGGTGGCGACGGCGCCGGCGGCCCCCGCGGTGATCGATCCGATCACCTGGCCCACCTTCACCACGTCGCCCTCCTGCGCGGCGATCTTTTCGATCGCCCCGGCCGCAGGCGCCGGCACGTCGACGGTGACCTTGTCCGTCTCCAGGACCACCACCGGCTCGTCCACGTTGACGGACTCGCCCACCTTCTTGTGCCACTTGCCCACCGTCGCTTCGGTGATCGACTCACCGAGCGCCGGCACCTTCAGCTCAACGCCCATTCTTGCTTCCTCTGGTCATCGCCTGCTCGACGATGAGTGCCTGTTCGATGTCGTGCGCCTTGGTGAAGCCCGCCGCGGGACTGGCGGCCTCCATGCGCCCGATGTAGCCGACCGTGAGCGACTTGTGGATCTGAGAAACCATCTCCTGCAGGTGCGGGAAGATGAAGCTCCACGCGCCCATGTTCTTCGGCTCCTCCTGGACCCAGAAGATCTCCTGCAGCTTCGGGTAGGACTTGAAGACCTCGACCAGCTCGTCCGCCGCGAGCGGATACAGCTGCTCCAGGCGGACGATGGCGATCGTCTGGTCGCCGCGCTTCGCCCGTGCGTCGCGCAGGTCGTAATAGACCTTCCCGCTGCACAGGAGCAGCCGGCTGACCTTCTTCGGATCGATCGTCGGATCGACCTCGCGCAACAGCCGCCGGAAGCGGCCCTCGGCCAGCTCGTCGAAGGTGCTCTCCACGCCGGCGCGCCGGAGCATGCTCTTGCCCTGCATCACGATGAGCGGCTTGCGCAGCGGGCGGAGCACCTGGCGCCGCAGCAGGTGGAAGATCTGCGCCGGCGTCGTCGGGTAGCAGACCTGCATGTTGTCCTCGGCACAGAGCTGGAGGAACCGCTCCAGCCGCGCGCTCGAGTGTTCGGGGCCCTGGCCCTCGTAGCCGTGCGGTAGGAGCATCACCAGCCCGGAGAGCCGCTTCCACTTGGTCTCCGCGGCCGCGATGAACTGGTCGATGATGACCTGCGCGCCGTTGGCGAAGTCGCCGAACTGCGCTTCCCAGATCACCTGCGCGTCCGGGTAGTCCAGCGAGTAGCCGTACTCGAAGCCGACGCAGGCGAACTCGGACAGAGGCGAGTTGTAGATGCGGAACGCGCCTTGATCCGGCGACAGGTGCTGCAGCGGCGAGTACTTCTGGCCGGTCTTTGCGTCCGTCCACACCGCCATGCGGTGGGTGAAGGTGCCGCGCTCCACGTCCTGGCCGGTGAGCCGGACGTCGTGGCCTTCGGTCAGAAGCGTGGCGTGCGCGAGCAGCTCGCCGGAGTTCCAGTCCAGGGGCTTATGGCCCGCCACCATCTCGCGGCGCTGCTCGAGCCAGCGCTCCAGCTGCTTGGTGGGGGTGAATCCCTCAGGCAGGGTGCAGATGCGCTGAAGCAGCGACACCAGCCGCTCCTTCGGGACGCCGGTCTCCGGCAGAGGGACGTCCCGGTCCGCGCCGCCGCGGTAGGTCTTCCACAGGCCCTCGAACGCGGAGGGTTCCTTGAGCAGATTCTCCGTCCGGGCGCGCTCGAGGGCGGCGTTGAGCTCGGCGAGGCACTTCTGCTTGATCGCCTCGGACTCCTCCTTCGGGATCCGTCCGCGCTGCGCGAGGTCCTCGGCGTAGAGTTCGGCGACCGGCCGGCGCTGGTCGATGAGCTGGTACATCACCGGCTGGGTGATGCGCGGTTCGTCGCCCTCGTTGTGGCCGTAGCGGCGGTAGCAGACGAGGTCGATGACGACGTCGCTGTTGAACTCCTCGCGGTACTGCGTGGCCAGCCGCATCACGTGGACGCACGCCTCGGGATCGTCCCCGTTCACGTGGAAGACGGGGATGTCCAGCATGTGCGCCACCAGCGTGGCGTAGGTGTTCGACCGGCCCTGCTCCGGATCCGTGGTGAAGCCGACCTGGTTGTTGATGACGATGTGGATGGTGCCGCCGGTGGTGTAGCCCTCGAGGTTGGCGAGGTTGAGCGTTTCGGCCACCACGCCCTGTCCGGCAAACGCGGCGTCGCCGTGGATGAGCACCGGGACGACCTGACGCCGGGTGCCGTCGCGGCTGCGATCCTGCTTGGCGCGGGTGCGGCCCTCCACCACCGGATCCACGGCCTCCAGGTGGGAGGGGTTGAACGCCATCGACAGGTGGATTTTCGCCCCCGAAGCCGTGGTGACGTCCGAGGAGAAGCCCATGTGGTACTTCACGTCGCCGCGGCGGAGGAACTGCTTCGGATCCTTCGGCCCCTCGAACTCGCTGAAGATCTCGTCCGGGGTCTTCCCCAGGATGTTGGTGAGGACGTTGAGGCGGCCGCGGTGCGCCATGCCGATCACGATCTCGCGCGTGCCCAGCTTGCCGGCTTCGTCCAACAGCGCGTCCATCATGGGGATGAGCGATTCGCCGCCATCGAGGGCGAATCGCTTGGCGCCGAGGTACTTGGTGTGCAGGAAGTTCTCGAACGTCTGCGCGCGGTAGAGGTAGGTGAGGATCCGCCGCTGCTCCTCCACCGACAGATTGGGCGTGTTGGCGCCGTGCTCCATCCGCGGCATCAGCCAGCGCCGGCGGTTGGAGTCCAGGATGGTCATGTACTCCACGCCGACGTGCATCGAGTACGTCTGGCGAAGTCGTTCGAGGATGTCGCGCACCTTCGCCTTCTTCTGCGGGAACACGTCGCCCGAGTCGACGACCTGATCCAGCTCCTCGGGCGTGAAGAAGTTCGGGTCGATCAGCGCGAGGTCCGCCACGTTGTGCAGCGGCGGGCGCGGACGGCCCAGCGGATCGAGCTGCGCGCGCAGATGCCCGCGGAGCCGGAAGGCGTAGATGGCCTGCGCCACCTTCGCCTGCAGCATCATGTTCGGCGTCGGCTCGGCACGGGCCAGAGGCGCAGCGGCGGCAGGCGCAACCGGCGTCGTCACGAAGTCGTCCGGCACCGCGCCGCGGCCGTTGACGAAGATGGGCCGGCCGTCGCCCCTCTGCTGTTCGAAGAGGTCGCGCCAGCTCGGGTCGACGGAGCCGGGATCCTGGAGGTAGCGGTCGAAGAGCGCCTCGATGAAGTCGATGTTCGACCCGGAGAGGAACGACTCGGATATGTTCGACATGGGTGATCGCACTTCTACTGCAACGCAGGCGGGGTGGCGCGGCTTTCTCCCCGGCGCCAACCTGCGCGTTCGGCTGCGCTACACGACGCACGCGGAGCGCAACTTCATTGACGTGTGAGCCGCGCTGATGGCGCGAACGGCGCGACAGGAGAGCGTCCCGCGCTTCGGCCGATCCAACGGTCGACCGGAGTTCGACTCTTCCGGCGGGGCGATCTGGTGGTAGATCGCCCGACCTATGCTGCTCAAGGGCAAGAAGATCCTGATCACCGGTGTGCTGACGCCGGCCTCGCTCGCGTTCGGCATCGCCGAGCAGGCGCAGAAGGAGGGAGCGGAGATCATCCTCACCGGGTTCGGCCGCGCGCTCTCGCTGACCCAGCGCAGCGCCAAACGCCTCAACCCGACGCCGGAGGTCCTCGAGCTGGACGTCACCAACTCCGAGCACTTCAAGGCGCTGACCCGGTGGTTGAAAGACAAACAGGCAACGCTGCACGGCGTGGTGCACTCTATCGGGTACGCGCCGGAGGACGCGTTGGGCGGCAACTTCCTCAACACGCCCTGGGAGAGCGTCCAGACGGCGTTCCGGATCTCCACCTTCTCCCTCAAGGAGCTCGCCGTCGCCTGCCTGCCTGCGATGGCGGAGGGCGGCGCGGTGCTGACGCTGGACTTCGACAACCGCCAGGCCTGGCCGATCTACGACTGGATGGGCGTGTGCAAGGCCGGCCTCGAGGCCACCGTGCGCTACCTCGCGCGCGATCTCGGGCCGAAGAAGATCCGGGTCAACGCGCTCGCCGCAGGGCCTCTGGCGACCATGGCCGCCAAGAGCATCCCGGGCTTCAGCGAGCTCGAGCGCAACTGGGGCAAGCAGGCGCCGCTCGGCTGGGCCGCGAAGGATCACCACGCCTTCGTGGCGAAGACGGCGGTGGCGCTTCTGTCGGACTACTTCCCGTCCACCACCGGAGAGATGGTGCACGTGGACGGCGGCTACCACGCCGTGGGCGCCGCGCCGATCGAAGCGTACGCCGAACGCAAGGAGTAGACGCCCTACGGCGGCGCCAGCGCGACGACGTAGCTGTTCGTGAAGTCCACAAGGTACAGTGGGCTCTCCGGCACGTCGTGGACCAGCATCCCGCTGTAGCTCGGACGCGGGTACGGGTACACCCACTCAAGCTGCAGATTCGCGTCGATGGCCACCACCGCGAGCCCGTAGGGGTGCGGGTGGGCGAGGTAGACGAACCCCCCATCGGGCAGGGCGACCACGTTGGAGGGCGTCGTCCAGTCTGCCTGGCCCGACAGCTCCGGCCATGGCGCGAGCGGGAAGGTGCCCGGGATCTGCACCGGGATGGTCTGGTTGGTCGGGGTGACGGCCGAGAAGTTGGTGTGGCCGTTGGCGGCGGTGACGACGATCACCTCACCGTTGTCCCGGCCCGCGAGGATCTGCCCGGGAGGGACCTTCCCCAGGGACGGATAGGTAGCGGTGGGCTGGCCACCCTCCACCCGCACCCCGGTGCCCTCCTCCTGCACGAAGAACGCGCCGCTTGTCCCGAACGGAATGGCCCGGGTGACCTGCGCGCCGGATGGACCGGTCACGCCCCACTCGCCCACGTCCGTGGTGGAGGCGCCCGCGGTCACAAAGGAGAAGGTATCCGGGACGCAGAAGCCCAGCGGATCGACGAAGTCGAACGCGAGAAACGTCTCGCCGCTCTGGACCACGTGCTGCGCCACACCGCCCGTCCATCTGTCGAAGATGAAGGCCGGCGGAGGCGTGGCGCTGGAGGGGATGCAGGTGAAGGTCCCGGCGGAGTTGAGCGGGCACGACCCCGAAGAGACCCACGTCTGCACGCAGGTCTTGTCGGAGAAGCGCATCAGCGCTCCATCCGGCAGGTGCGCGCCCGCCTCGGTCACGCCGTCGGGCGACACCGCCAGCGTCTGGCTCCCCGTCGGATCGTCCACCAGCACGCGGCCGTCGTGGGAGAAGCCGCGCGCGGTGGCGCCGCTGGGGAGCGTCGGGGTGACGAAGGTGCCGTCGGCGCGGAGGAAGGCCGGCGTCCAGCCGGTTTCGCCTTCCGGCGCGAGCGCGAGCCACAGCCCATCCGGCGTGCTGCGGGGCACGAAGTTCTGTTCGTCCGTTCTGCCCGCTTCGGAGACCAGGTAGCCGGGGATGGGCCGTTCCCACAGCACGCGGGAGACCACCAGCGGGCGCGTCAGCCGGACCTCGTTCCCGTTGGGCGCCGCGGCGACGATCTCCACCGAGGCCTGATGCTCCGTCAGGTAGAAGTCCTCCACGCTGCTGCCGCCGGGCGGAGCGATCGCCGGCGCGGTGAAGGACACCGTGAAGTTCTGGAGCGCAGCGTCGCCCGTGACCGACGCGGGGTTCCCGTCCACCATGACCACGGGCAGCGCGCCGAGCGGCGACTCCGCGGCCATCGGAAAGGACACCGTCGCGCCGGGCGCCACCCGCGATGGGACCTGCGCGACCACCTTCGGCAGGCTCGGGTCCACTTGGACCGTGACGCTCACCGGCGCCGAGACCATGCCCAGCCCATCGGCCACCACCGCATCCAGCGTGACGTCGGCGGCCGCGGCGGCGTTTGGTGGCAGGCAACGCGACAACTCGAGCTCTGCTTCATACGGCGGGCGGACCCACTGGAAGAGCACGGTGCCGTTGCAGGACAGCGTGGCCGCGGCGAGCCCGTCCGCGTCCTCGGCGGAGAGCGCCACGTGCCACCACAGCGGCAGCACGTCGCCGTCGTGCGGCGAGGTGAAGGCGACCACAGGCGGCGTGTTCTCCGCCTCCGGTTCGCGGTACGTCAGATCGCGGCAGCCGGTGAAAGACGAGACGACAGCGAAGGTTGCGGCCACAACGAGAGCGCGGTTGCGCATGGACCTGTTTCCCCCAGAGAACGGCCGCGGCCGAGTATAGAGTCTCGGGCCCATGACCAAGGGAATTCGCGCATGGGCCGTCGTCCTGGCCATCTGGGGGAGCGCGGCGGCCGCGGAGAACGCGCCCCGGCCCACCCTGGCGGTGATGGATCTCGAAGCGAAGGGCCCCCCGCCATTGCAGGTGGAGGCGGTGACCGCCGGCGTGGTTCGGGGCATCCGCGAGCTCGACGTGTTCAACGTGCTGGCGGCGGAGGACGTGCGGCAGCTTCTGGCGATCGAACGGTCGCGGCAGCTGCTCGGCGGCGACGCCTCGGCGAAGCTGCCCCTGGTCGACGTGCTGGGCGCGCGCGACACCGTGGTGGGAACCGTGCGCGGAACAGCCGATGCGCTCACCGTGGAGCTCCGGCTTCTCGACACCGCCTCCCAGAAGGTGCGGGCGGAGAAGACGCTGGGGCCTGCGCCGTTGCAGCAGGTGCTCAAGGACGTCGGAGGGATTGCGCAGGAGCTGCTTGGGCCGTTGTTGCAGGAGCAGCAGGGGCGGCTGGTGGTGCAGGCCTCCGAGGAGGGCGCCGAGCTCCGGGTGGATGACGTGCTGCGCGGATCCACGCCGCTCAAGGAGCCGCTGACGCTCCCGCGCGGGACGCACCGGTTGGAGGTGCGCAAGGACGGCTTCATCACGGCGATCGAGCCCGTGCAGATCCAGCCGGACGCGACCGCGGTGAAGGAGCTGCGGCTGGTCCCGTCCCCCGACTACGCCGAAGCGTGGAAGCAGCGGCACGGGCGCCTGCGCGTCGGCGCGTGGATCTCCACCGTGGTGGCAGTAGGAGCCATCGGCGGCGCGGTGTTCCTCGATCGCACCGCGGACACGGCGTATCGCCAGGAGTTCCTTCCCCGGAAGTACGCGCTGGACGGCACCGGCGGCAGCACCCTGAGCGACCCGGAGCAGCAACGCGTCTTCGCGCAGTGCCTGACCGACCAGCGCACCGTCTGCACCGAACAGACGCGGGCGGTCGCCGGAGACATCGCCGCGCGGCAGTACGGGACGATCGGTCTGGCATCGCTGGGCGCCATCGCCACTGGAGTGGCCGCGTACCTGTGGCTGACCGGCGAGGATCCGAACCGCTACTCGAAGCTCGTGGCAGGTGTGACGCTCGGATCGACGAACGGGTTCGCGGTCGCTGGATCGTTCTGAGCACCGGCTCCAGCCCGCGCGGCCCCGCGGGGCACAGGACGCGCACACGCGAGACGCAAGACACGGGACTGACGACCCGCTCGAGGCTGGCACGTGTGCAACAAGCCGGCCGACGCACGACCGCCGCGGAGCGGCGGCTCCGGCCCGCGCGCCCGCGGGAACGCGCGCACACGACTCACGACCAACGAGGCACCACCAACGCGTTATTCGCCCGAGCCGCCTGTCGCGGTGAGGCCCGCGGCGCGCAGCGATTCCATCCAGCGGCGCCTCGGTGCCGCAATCGCCATGTGGCCTGCGGCGATCAGCCCACACAGCCCGACGCAGGAGAGCCAGAGCGTGCGCGCTCCCAATTTCTCCATCACGAAGGAGCCCGCCAACGGCCCGGCGAAGAACGCGAGTCCCCAGCACATCGAGAACACCGCCTGGTAGCGGCCACGGGCGTGCGTGGGCGACAGGTCTGCTACCAGCGCGGAGGCCACTGGTGAGGAGGCGATCTCCCCCAGCGTCCACACCACCACGCCCAGGACGTACAGCGGGGCCGTGTGCGCCCACGCGTTGAGGCCGAAGCCGAACCCGACCAGCACGGCGGAGACCGCGAGCACGTGCGACCGGCGGAAGCGGGTGAGTGTCCGCGCCACGAACGGCTGCACCAGGCAGATGAGGATGCCGTTGACCGCGATGATCGCCCCGAAGCCCTGCGGGCCCAGCTCCCTGCGGATCTCCAGCGCGAGCGTGGAGTTGTGCTGGAAGAACAGCACCGCCAGCAAGAACGAGAGCGCACAGAAGCTGACGAACACGCCGTCGCGGACGATTTCCTGGTACCCGAGCCGCTCCCAGGTGCGCCGGACGAACCCCGGGAGGCTCGGACGAACGCCATCCGGAGCGGCCGCTGCCGGGATGTCCGATTCAGGCTTCGTCTCCGGCACCTTCCACAGCACCAGGAGCGCGTAGAGGAACGTCGTCGCCGCGTCGGCGACGAACAGCGCGGTGAAGCTGCGCGTGGCCATGAAGCCCGCAATCACGGGCGCGACGGAGAAGCCGAGGTTGGCGGCCCAGTAGAGCGCCGTGAATGCGGTGAGCCGGTGCTCGGGGCCCACGACGTCCGCGACCGTGGCGGAGACCGCGGGGCGGATGAGCTCGGTCGTGAAGCCCACCACGAAGGTCACCACGGCGATCAGCGCCGGCTCGCGCAGAAAGCCCAGCGTCAGCATCGCCGCCGAGGACGTGAACAGGCCGAAGAGCAGAGTGGCGCGCCGGCCCACGCGGTCTGCGAAATATCCGCCCGTCGGACTGGACAACAGCGCGCCCAGACCGAACACCGCGACGATGCTGCCGGCCTCTCCGGTGGAGAGATGGCGCTGGTCGGTCAGATAGATGGCGAGGAACGGGACGACGAAGCTGCCGAGGCGGTTGATCAACGATCCCGCCCACAGGAACCAGAACGTCGAAGGAAGTCCCCGGGTCACCCGGCGGAGCGAGTCGGCCAGCACGGAGGTGGCGGATAGCATGCGGTGGGCGTGGACGCCGACGTCGGTGGAAGGCTGACATCCGTCTACCGTCTGCAGCAACCGGTGCTGCCTTCGGGCGTGGCGGCGGACTTCAGCGCGCGGATCGGCCTGTGCGCACTGGTCCCGGGCCTGCGGAAGACGGCAGACGGTTGACGGCAGACCGTCTCATCTCGCCGCCTCCGTCCGTACCGCCAGCTCCTCGCCCTCCACATCCACCTTCGCCACGCCACCGTTCTTCAGCGCGCCGAACAACAGCGCCTCGGCCAGCTTGCGCTTGATCTGGTTCTCCACCAGCCGCGCCATCGGCCGCGCGCCGAACGCAGGGTCGTACCCGTGCTTCGCCAGCCAGTCGCGCGCCGCACGGGTCACCTCCAGCTTCACGTTCTTCGGATCGAGCTGCTCCTGAAGCAGGCCGATCTCCTTGTCCACGACCTTGAGGATGATCTCGTAGGACAGCCCGCTGAAGAGGATCCACCCGTCCAGGCGGTTGCGGAACTCGGGCGTGAACGTGCGCTCGATCGCCTTCTTCGCGCGCGACGTATCCACGCTCTCACCGCCGCCGAAGCCGATCGACCGGGTCTGCATGTCGACCGCGCCGGCGTTGGTGGTGAGGATGAGGATGACGTTGCGGAAATCCGCCTTGCGCCCGTTGTTGTCGGTGAGCGTGGCGTGGTCCATCACCTGCAACAGGATGTTGAAGAGATCGGGGTGCGCCTTTTCGATCTCGTCCAGCACCACCACCGAGTACGGGTGCTTGCGCACGGCATCGGTGAGCAGCCCGCCCTGGTCGAACCCGACGTAGCCCGGCGGCGCGCCGATCAGCCGCGAGACGGTGTGCTTCTCCGAGTACTCCGACATGTCGTAGCGGAGGAACTCCACGCCGAGCGCTTTGGCCAGCTGCTTGGCCAGCTCCGTCTTGCCCACGCCGGTGGGCCCGGAGAAGAGGAACGAGCCGATCGGCTTGTCCGGCGTGCGCAGGCCGCTGCGCGCCAGCTTGATCGCCGCGGTCAGCTCTTCGATCGCCTTGTCCTGGCCGAAGATCACCGCCTTGAGCTGTTCCTCGAGATGCTGCAGCTGCTCGCCCTCGTTGGCGGAGACGCTGCGCGCCGGCACCTTCGCCATCTTCGAGACGACCTCCTCGACGTTCTTCTCGGTGACGACGCCAGTGCGCTGGCCCTCGGGCCGCAGGCGTTCGGCCGCGCCGGTCTCGTCCAGCACGTCGATCGCCTTGTCCGGCAGAAAGCGGTCGTTGATGTACTTGGCGGAGAGCTCGGCGGCGGCGCGGATCGCCGACTCCTCGTACTTCACCTGGTGGTGCGCCTCGTAGCGCGGCTGCAGCCCCTTGAGGATCTTCACCGTGTCCTCGATCGACGGCTCGCCGACTTCGATCTTCTGGAAGCGGCGGGACAGCGCGCGGTCGCGCTCGAAGGCGGACTTGTACTCCTGGTACGTCGTGGACCCGATGCAGCGCAGGCTGCCCGACGCCAGCGCCGGCTTGAGGAGGTTGGACGCATCCATCGAGCCGCCGGTCGTCGCCCCCGCACCGACAATGGTGTGGATCTCGTCGATGAAGAGGATCGAGTTCGGGATCTTCTGCACCGCCTTGAGCACCGCCTTGAGGCGCTCCTCGAACTGGCCGCGGAACTTGGTCCCCGCGAGCAGCGCGCCCATGTCGAGCAGGAAGACCTGCGCGTCCTTGAGCGCGTCGGGCACCTTGCCTTCGATGATGTGCAGCGCCAGGCCCTCGGCGATCGCCGTCTTGCCCACGCCGGGCTCGCCCACGTAGAGCGGGTTGTTCTTCCGGCGGCGGCACAGCACCTGGACGGTGCGCTCCAGCTCGAGCTCGCGGCCGATGAGCGGATCGATCCGCCCCGCCTTCGCCTCCTCGTTGAGGTTGGTGCAGTACGCCTTGAGCGGATCCTTCGCCGGCGCTTCGCCCTCCTCGCCCTCGCCGGCGGGCGCGGCCTCTTCGGCGTCCTCGTCGCTGCTCTCCTTGGTGATGCCGTGGGAGATGTAGTTGAGGATGTCGATCCGGCTGATGCCCTCCTCCTTGAGGACGAACAGCGCGTACGACTCCTCCTCGCGGAAGAACGCCACCAGCACGTCCCCGCCGTCGATGGTCTTCTGTTCGGCGGAGAGCGCGTGGATCGCCGCGCGGTTGAGCACCCGCTCGACGCCGATGGTCTGCTGTGGATCGGACTCGTCGCCTTCGGGGAGCTGCTCCACCGTGTCCATCAAAAACGCGGTGAGCTTCTGCTCCATCCGCTTGAGGTTGCCGCCGCAGGCACGCAGCACCTCTGCCGAGCGCTTGTCCTTGAGCATCGCGAGCAGAAGGTGCTCGAGCGTCAGGTACTCGTGCCGCATCTTCTTCGCTTCAGCGCGCGCGGCGCGGAAGGTGGCCTGCAGCTCCTTGGCGATCGACGGGGGTGCCACTGTCAGTCGTCCTCCGGTTCCATCGAGAGCCGGAGCGGGAATTCGTTCTCCTGCGCCAGCTGCTCCACGAGGCGGATCTTCGTCTCCGCGACCTCGTATGTATAAACGCCCGCAACGCCGATGCCGTTGTAATGGACGTGCAGCATGATCTGCACCGCGTCGGTCTCGGACTTGTGGAAGACCTCCTTCAGGATGGCCACCACGAAGTCCCGGGTCGTGTAGTTGTCGTTGTGCAGAAGCACCTTGTAGAGCTTCGGTCTCTGAAGCCGGACGTGCTTCTTCGTTTCGGTGGCGACATCACTATCGCCCTCGTACTTCCGAGGCATGCCAGGTCACCTGCCTGCTTTCCAGACGTCTTCGCGCAACCCGCTCTCCTCGAGCCAGCGCGGCATACCCTCCCGGATCGCCGCGCGCTCCTGAACCAGGAAGTTTCGCACGGCGCCATCCAGGCGCGGGTGGAAGATCCAGTGTGCGCTCCAGGTGAGCGAGGGCTCGAACCCGCGGACGAGCTTGTGCTCGCCGCCCGCCCCCGGCTCGAAGCGTCGTACGCCGCGGCGGATCGCCTCCTCGATCGAATGGTAGAGGCACACGTTGAAGTGCAGAAAGGGGTACTCCTCGAAGCATCCCCAATAACGTCCGTACAGCGTCGTGGCTGACGCGAGGTTGAGCGCACCCGCCACCAGCCGGCCGTCCTTGCGCGCCTCCACCAGTTCGAGACGGGAGCGCATCGACCGAAGCAAAAGCTCGAAGAAGCGGGGCGTCAGGTACCGGTGGCCGAAGAGGTACTTATCCACCGTGGACGCGTAGATCCGGAACACCGTCTCGGCGCTCACCTCCGAAAGCTCGTCCCCTCGGAGCGTCCGCAGACGGATGCCCTGCTCCCCCGGCGCGCGGCGCTCGCGGCGGAGCTGGGTGCGGCGCTTCGAACGGAAGGCGGTGAGGAAGTCGTCGAAAGAGCCGTAGCCGCGGTTGCGCCAGTGGTACTGGACACCGAGCCGGATCGCGAAGCCGTCCTCCTCCAGCGCCTGCGCCTCCTCTTCGGTGGGGAAGAGCACGTGCACCGACGAGAGCCCTTCGCTCCGCGCCAGCTCCACGGCGCCGCGGGCGAGCTCGCGGATCCGGGCGCGGCGATCTTCGCCCGGCGCGACCAGCAGCCGCGGACCGGTCGCGGGCGTCAGCGGCACGGCGAGCACCAGCTTCGGGTAGTAACGGAAGCCGAGGCGTTCGGCGGCGCTGGCCCACGTCCAGTCGAAGACGAACTCGCCATGGCTGTCGTCCTTCAGGTATGCGGGCGCCGCGGCCACCAGCCGCGTGCCCTCCCACACCGCCAGGTGCGCCGGCCTCCAGCCGCGTTCGGGCGTGATGCTGCCGGACGCCTCCAGCGCATGGAGCCAGTCCCACTCGAGGAACGGCACGGCCTCGGGCGGCACCAGCGCGTTCCACGTCTCCTTCGGAATGTCGGAGATCGCATGGTGGACGCGCAGGTTGGAGGGCAGGGGAGCGGACATGAATCTGCGATGGCGGCCTGATCCGTAACACGGGCCCGGGGGCGGCGCTCGCCTGCGCCCCCATCGGGCGGCGCTCCGCCGGGCGCGCGTCGGTGCGCAGCTTTGGGGCATGGGCATGGTGGCGTTCATCCTCGACCGCACGTTCGACGATCGACAGCTGAACACGGCGCTGGATTGTCTGCGCCGCGCAGGACACGAGGTGGTCACGGTGGGCGCGCAGCGTGGGCTGGAGCTGGAGGGTCGCCACGGGATGCGCCTGATGGTGGAGCGGGACGTCGACGAGTCCGACCCGAACGCCTTCGATGCGGCGGTCGTCCCCGGGGGCATCCCGGTCAACCACCTGCGCACGCACGAGCGGCTCCTGAATTTCCTTCGCGACGTCTACGCGGTGGGCAAGCCGGTAGGTGTGATGCGCGACGTGGGCTTCGTCCTCACGCGCGCAGAGACGGACGTGGGGCGGATCCTCACCTGGCCGGCAGTGAAACGCGCGTTGCTGGTGGATTCGATCGCCACCATCGAGGACGACCTGCTCCGGCGCGACGAGCTGATCCTTTCCGAGGACGGGGACATCACCACCTTCTGCGACGCGCTCGTCGAGGAGCTGGGGCGGGGCCATCTGGGCGCCGCTCCCCGGCAATTGCATGAGCACGTCGACGTCCTCGACGAAGAAGTGGTGGACAGCGCGAGCGGCCCTGCGCCGACGTCGCTGTAGGTCACCGCGCGTGTTGTCGGAAGCGCCCGACTGTTCGAGCTGAACGCACGACGGCACGACCATCCGACGGCGGAGGTGTGCACCGCACAGCTCGCCAGCGAGGCGGGCGCGCCGCAGCCGTGTCGTCGTCGTGATTCGGCGCATGTCAGCGGGGTGACTCAGGGGCTCGAGTTTGAACGCACGATGGCGCCGTCATCCGAAGACGCGGGGGCGCCGCCGTGGTGTCGTCGTCGTGATTCGGCGGATCGCAGCGGGCAGCTCGGCGGCTCGAGTTGAACGCCCGACGGCATCGCCATCCGACGACGCAGGTGCGCTTCGCACAGGTCGCCGGCGAAGAGGGTGTGCCGCTGCGGTGCCGTCGTCGACACAGGAACAGCTCTTCGATGCGGTGAAGGCCCAGCGGCGCGGAAGTCGAGGACGATCGCGCGGCGCGGGGCCGCGCTGTGGTCAGGATCGGACCTCGGCCGGGCCCGGGCGGCGCGCGCAGAGGATGCGGGCGTCCGACAGCGTCCGGGCGTCGAGCAGCACCGCGGCGCGCTCGGCGGTCGTCAGTGACTCGGTGCGGCCCTCCAGCAGCTTCCTTCGACCGGACGCGAGCGCGAGCGTCCCGATGGGACGACCGGGTTGGTCCTCCAGCAGCGCGAGGTGGATGGCGTGGGCCTTCACATCCGTGAGCACGTGGTCGAGCGCGTCCTCCACGTCGTGGGCCTTAGTCGATGCGGCGATCTCCTTCGCCCGGACCAGCACGGGGTCGGGTGCGGTCTCCTCGGGGATCAACAGGAGCCCGTCGGCCACGCCGGTGCAGGAGGTCCACACGGTCAGGGGAATCGACCACAGGAGCCCGCCGGCGATCGGCGCGTACCAGAGCAGCAGATCGTCCGACAGCTGCGCGGCGATCCACGCCAGAACTGCGCCGAGAATGGTGTGAGGCCACAGGCGCCGCGCGGCTTCGGCCCAGGGCAACGCCTCGTCTTCGCGCTGCTGGGTCGTCCAGCTCACGCGGTGACCGGTGATGGTTCCGACGACGAACCACGACTGGAACACCATCATCACGGGCGCCATCAGCGTGGTCAGGAGCGTCTCGAACACCACGCCGGCGATCAGCCGAAGCCGGCCTCCCATCCGCCGCGCCAGCGCGCCGTCCAGAAGCGCCAGCACCAGCGCCAGCGCTTTGGGCACGAACAACAGGCCCATCGACATCGCCATCAGGCGGAGCGCACCGGCCACGTCGAACACCGGCCAGATCGGAAACAGCGTCCGGTGATCGGGGAAGTAGTCCGGCTGCACGGTGCGATCGACCGCCGCGGCGATGAGGCCCATCAAAAGGAACGCCAGGAGCAGCGGCGAGGCGAGATACGACATCACGCCCATCAGGAAGTGGCCGCGGCTCATCGGGTGCAGCCCGCCGGCGGCGATGAGCCTCATGTGCTGCAGGTTCCCCTGGCACCACCGGCGATCGCGTTGCGCGTACGCGAGCAGCTCCGGTGGCGGCTGCTCGTAGCTCCCGCCGAGCTCGGGGACCAGCCACACCTGGTAGCCCCCGCGTCGCATCAGCGCCGCCTCGACGAAGTCGTGGCTGAGGATGTGTCCACCGAACGGCGCCTCGCCGGGGAGCACCGGCAGCCCGCAGTGCTCGATGAACGCCTTCACCCGGATGATGGCGTTGTGGCCCCAGTAGTTCGACTCGCCCAGTTGCCACCACGCCATCCCGGCGGAGATGAGCGGTCCGTACAGGCGTCCGGCGAACTGCTGCAGCCGCGCGAACAACGTCCTTCGCCCCACCGCCAGCGGCGGCGCCTGGAGGATCCCCACCTGCGGGTTGAGCTCCATCAGCCGCGCCATGGTCACCAGCGTCTCGCCGCGCATCAGGCTATCCGCGTCGAGCACCACCATGAAGTCGTTGCGGCGCCCCCAGCGCTCGCAGAACTC
Source organism: Myxococcaceae bacterium (assembly GCA_019686135.1). Taxonomy (GTDB): domain Bacteria; phylum Myxococcota; class Myxococcia; order Myxococcales; family Myxococcaceae; genus JADGHL01. The sequence goes on from JADGHL010000044.1 coordinate 18,413, forward strand.
CTGCAGGTTGCCGGCCTTCTTGCCGGTGTTCTGGTGCCGGCGGCGGTAGAAGATGCGGCCCTGTCCGTTCACGCGGCGGCAGAGGTCAGCCCAGGCGAGCTCCTCGCCGACCCACGCCTCCGCGCGTGTCGAGTCGCTCAGCACGTAGAACTCGAACTGCCCAAGCTGTCCGGTCGCGGCGACCGACTCGTAGACCGCCTGCAGGTGGGCGAACACCGCCGCCGGATCCTCGTTGTGGATCGGCATCACCACGGCGGTGCGGCTGCGAAGCGGCTCAGGCCCTTCGGGCCACATGAGTCCGGGCAGGCGGCGGCGGAACAACAGGTGGAGGAACCCGGCCACCGACGTCCAGAACCACAGGGCGATCCACCCGAAGCACAGGCAGAACAGCACCACCATCGCCCACGCGGGGACGGTCATGCCCTTCACGTCGAGGATCCGCCGCATCTCCAGCGTGGCGAGCGCGGTGGAGACCGCGGTGGGGGCCAGCACGAGGAAGCGGCGAACGCGCGCCACCTCGGCTTCGATCGGCAAGGCGTCGCTCACGGCGCGGGCGTGGTCTGCCAGATTCGGCGGAACAGCGCCGCCAGCGGGTTGAGCGTGAGCTGCTGCTCGGGCATCACGCAGCGGATCTCCTCGGGCGTTCCAACCGGCACCGCGGCCTTCAGGGCCTCCAGCGTCGAGGCGGAGAGCGCCACCTCGCCGGTGAGCACGCCCGCGCCGAGCCCGGCCAGGCCGCACTGAAGGAATGCTACGCGCCCGCGCACCAGGCCCACCGCGAGCGTCCGTTGGAACCACGCGTCCACGCGGTGGCGCGCCCGGGCGAGCGCGGCCTCGTTGTCACGGAAAGCGGCGCCCTCGAGGGCCCACGCGGCGAGCGTGGCGAGATCGTCTTCTTCGGTGAAGCCGAGCGAGCGGAAGAGGGCATCCACCGCCTCGGGGCGGTGCACCGCGCGCAGGTCGGAAGCGGTCACGGAATCCACAGGTAGCTCCAGGTTTCGCTGAGGGTGGTCGAACCGCTGCGCAGAAACGCGCGCAGCTCGATGGGAGAGGAGGTGTTGCCGTGCAGAAGCTCGAAGGAGGCGCGCCAGCCGCCGGTGGTCTCGTTCTTCTGCGCGGTGGCGTGGAGGATCCGCCCGGCCGAAGTGGAGACCACCACCTCCACCGGCGCGCCCGGCTCCGGCGCGGTCTGGCTGGCGGAGAAGTCGAGCACGAAGCGGCGCTGACCTTTCGCGGATCCCTTCGCCGTCCGGGTGCTCAGCACGCGCGCCGCGGTGATGGCGAAGGGCGGCGTCGAACCCCAGTGCAGCCGGTAGGCGATCCGAAGCTCGCGCCCCGGCTCCACGGGCGTCTGCGGGATCCACGCGGCGACGATGTTGTCGTGGATCTCCTCGTCGCTGGGGATCTCCACCAGCTGCACCGCGCCGGGCCCCCACTCGCCGATGGGCTCCACCCACAGCGACGGGCGGCGCTCGTAGTGGGCTTCGAGGTCCTCGTAGCTGGAGAGGTGGCGGTCACGCTGCTCGAGGCCGAACGCGCGCGGGCTGTCCGCCTGGAACGACGAGACGTTGAGCGTGCGCGGGTTCTGCAGCGGCCGGAAGAGCTGCTCGCCGTTGCGCAGCCAGAGGAACAGCCCGTCGGAGTCGTGGACCTCCGGCCGGAAGTCGTCGAACGCGCCCGGGTCGTTCTCGCCGAAGAGGTACATGCTCGTGAGCGGCGCCAGCCCGAGCTGCTTGACCGCCTTGCGCGGAAACAGCGACGCCTCCACGTCCATCCGCGTGGGCGTCTGGTCGGTGCCGGGGACGATGACGAACCGGTACGCGCCGGTGATCGACCGGCTGTCGAGCAGCGCGTGGACGACCACCCGGTCCGCGTTCGTGGCCGGCTTTTCGATCCAGAACCCGGTGAACGCGGGGAACTCCTCGCCGGAGGGCAGCGCGGTGTCGATCGCCAGGCCGCGCGCGGAGAGGCCGTAGACGTTCCCCTTGCCGAGCGCGCGGAAGTAGCTGGCGCCGAGAAACACCACCAGCTCGTCGAAGACGTCCGGGCGGTTGAGCGCGCAGTTCAGCCGGAAGCCGGCGAACCCGTCCGCGCCGCGGAGCTTCGCGGCGTCCACCAGCCGCCCGTAGGAGAACAGGTCGCTGGAGAAGGGGAGCGCGCGGACGCGGCCGTTCTCCACCACGTGCAGCGGCACCGTCTCCCGAAAGTAGAAGCCGGGGTGGAAGAACTGCACCTGAAAGGGCAGTTGCTCGCTGCGCCACACCGCGCGCTCGGGCCGGAAGCGGATGTCCCGGTACTGGTCGTAGGTGAGCTTCGCGAAGGTGTCGGGGACCGTCTTGCGCGGGGTGAACGGCCGCTGCGCGAGCGCGCGCGCCTCCTCCCGGACGGTCTCGGCGGAGAAGGGCGCGGGCGCCGCCGCTCCGAGCGCGGCCACCAGCGGAATCAGCAGAAGACATCGTGCGAAGAAGAGGGGGCGATGGACGCCCCGCCGGCCCCGGTACAGCGGGCGCTGAAGAATCCGCATTGCGCGGCACGGCTACGCAAGGCGCGAGCCAGTTCCGGGGCGGAGTAGGGTCAGGAAAACCCATTCGAAATCAATGGGTTGGACCCCCTTCGGCGCGAGCTTGGCCTGCCGGTCGTCCACGGAAGGGACAACGCCGGATGTGCCGGCGGCCGGCTGTCCCATTTTCACCCAGCAGGCGGTGACACCCGCGATTCGGCTGCGGCGGCGACCATCCGCTCGGGGCCGGCGGTGCCCTCCTTCGCCGCCACCGCGGAGACTGTCGGCGCGGACGGGGCAGCGGCCGGTGCAGGCACAGTGGACCGCCGGGCCGGCGGGGGCGAATGGGTGAGCGGCGGCGCGGGGGTGAACGCCTTGAGCGCTCCCCTCAACGTGCGACCGGCCAGCGCGCCCAGCGGCGTGGCCGCCACGTTCGCGGCGAGCGCCCACGGCTGCAGGAGGTGGCGGTCGCCCGGGCGTACCCGGTAGCGCGCGAGCAGCGTGGACGCCTCCTTCCACTGCCCCCAGTACGCGAGCATGCACGCGGTCTTCGACGCGCGGATGGACAACACCTGGCGCAACAGCGGGCGCAGCTCGCCGGGGCACGCGGACTCCAGCTCCTCCGGGTACTTGAGGAACGGCTCGATGGGCCGCGCGCGCCTGAGGTTTCTCGAGAGCGACGAGGCCTCGGTGTGGAAGCGCACGCGCGGCGCGAGCGTGAAGCGCACGCGCTCGTTGAGCAGCACCTTGAGCCACAGAAAAGCGTCCTCGCCATAGAGGCAGCGCTCGCGACCGAAGAACCCGCCGTGCCGGTGCAGCACGGGCGCGCGCACCACCGTGGCCCACGGGTTCATGTACGCGAGCAGGTGCACGAGCCGCGCGGGCGATTCGTCCGGGCGGGCGCAGAAGATCTCCTCGCGCACGCCGCGCCGGCGCCACAGCCGCTCGCGCGAATGGCCGGACGGGTACTCCACATAGCCGCACACCACCGCGGCCACCGCCGGTCCTGCCACCTCCAGCGCGCGCACGTTCTCATCGAGGAAGTTCGGCAGCCACTCGTCGTCCGCGTCGAGGAACGCGAGGAGCTCTCCCTTCGCTTCGGCGATGCCGCGGTTGCGCGCCGCCCCGGGCCCGGCGTTGTCCTGGCGCACCAGGCGGATCCGCCGATCGGGGTACGCGGCGACGACGTCTCCGCTCCCGTCGGTCGAACCGTCGTCGACGACGATCACCTCGAAGTCGCGGAACGTCTGCGCTGCGAGCGAGTCCAGCGACCGCTTCACCCAGGGCGCCTTGTTGTAGAGCGGTACGACCACCGACACCTTCATGCCCGTCACCTTCCTGGCGCTGATCGCGCCGTGCTCCCACGCTTCGACAGCGCAGGGACATAGATGAGCCGCGCGTACCGCTCGGCCATCTGCTCCAACCCGTAGCCATGGCGCACCCGGGCCGCGGCGCGCTCGGAGGCAGCCGCCCGCGCACGCTCGTCGCGGAGCGCCTGTTCGAGCGCTGTGGCCAATGACCCCGGATCGCCCGGCTTCACGAGGAACCCGGCGCCGCCCTCCAGCATCGCGGGGAGCTCGCCCACCGCGCTCGCCACCAGCGGCCGCCCCGCGCACATCGCCTCCAGCCCGACCAGCGGCAGGCCTTCGGTGAGCGACGGCATCACGATCAGATCCGCCGCCGCGTAGACGGCGCGCGGCCGTTCGAGAAAGCCCAGCCAGCGCACGTTCAGCCCGCGCGCGCGCGCTTCGAGATCCCGGCGCAGCGCTCCGTCGCCGGCGACCAGCGTGAGCGGACGCAACGCATCCGGCAGCCGCCACAGCGCCTCGAACAGCACCGCGTGGCCCTTCTCCTTCGAGAGCCGGCCGATCACCGCGATCACCGTCTGCGCGTTGTCGATTCCCAGCTCCGCCCGTGCGCGCTCCTTCTCCGCGGCGCCGCAGATGGGCCCCGGCCGGATCCCGTTCGGGATGTAATGCACGCGCGTCAGCGGCGCCCACCACCGGAGCTTCTTCGCCAGCGGCACCGAGACAGCGGCGACGGCGCGCGTCACGTTCCCCAGAAGCCGCGCCAGCGCTTCGTAGGCGCGCAGCGCCGCCGACGCGGCGGTGTCGCCGTGGAACGTGGCCACCACCGGAACACGCGCGCGCACCGACGCCAGCGCCGCGAGCGTCAGGCCCTTGTAGTCGTGGGCATGGAGCAGAGCGATCCGCTCGGCCCGGATCCGATCCACGAGCGCACGCGCGCTGCGGAGGTCGACCTTGCCCGCGCTCTCGATCCGCCAGGCCGGCAGCCCGCGGCGGCGCGCCTCCTCGAAGAGCGCGTCGTCCCGACTGGGCCGCACGATGCTGCCCACCGCCGCCTCGAACGGCGCCGGCGTCTCCGCGGCGAGGTCGAGCAGCGCGCGATCGGCGCCATAGAGTCCGCAGCTGGAGCGCAGGTGCAGAACGCGGTTCATGCCACCGCCCTTCGCACCCGTGACAGCGCGGACTTGAGGCGGGCCCGCGCCACGATGTCCCGGTAGACCTCGGCATACGAGCGGGCCATCGCTTCGATCGAAAAGCGCTGGACGTGCTCGCGCGCGTGCCGGCCCAGCCGGAGGCGGAGGTCGGGGTCATCCACCAGCCGGGTCATCGCCGGCGCGAAGGCGGGCTTCTCCGAAGGCGGCACCAGCAGCGCGGTCCGGCCGTCGAGGTGAATTTCGCGCACCGCCGGGAGCGCCTGCGCCACGGTGGGCAGCCCGGCCGCCATCGCCTCCAGCATGGAGAGCGAGCGCCCCTCGCGCCGCGAGGGCTGCACGTAGATGTCCAGCCCGGCGAGCAGCGAGGACGCGGAGAGGATCTCTCCGGTGAAGTGGATGCGCGCGCAGCCGCCACGGGCGTCGATGCGCCGCCGCAGCTCGGCCTCCAGCTGCCCCTTGCCGATCAGCACCAGGTGCACCGACCCGCGCGCCGCGAACGCGTCCAGGAACGCATCCACCAGAAGATCGACGCCCTTCTCCTCGTGGAGGCGACCCAGGTACCCGATGACCACCGCGTCCTTGGGCACCTCCATCCGCTGCCGGGCGGTGCGCCGGTCTTCGGGAGTGGGCGGCTGGCCGATGGGCACGCCGTTGCCGATGAGCTCCAGCCGCGCCCCCGGCGGCGCCCAGCTCTCCACGTTCGCCTTCACCTCGTGCCCGCAGGCGATGAGCGCGTCCGAGATCAACCCGGCCGCGAGCGCCGCGGGCCGCTCCACTCCGGACGGCGTGGCGATCTGATGGAACGTGACGGCGGTGCGCACCCACGGTGCGAGCGCGCGCGCCGTCACCACGTTCAGCCACGGGCCGACGTCGTGCGCGTGCGCCACGTCGATGCGGTTCTCGCGCAGCGCGCGGGCGATGCCCCGCACCGTCCCCGGCGTCATCCCGCGCACCGGGCCCAGGTACGACAGCGGGATGCGGTGCTGCTCCAGCACGTCCCGCATCGAACCGTCCGCGCCGAAGCTGATGACATACGGGTCGATCCCCTCGGCCCGTCCGGCGTCGCACAGCCGGACGACGACCTGCTCGAGGCCACCCATCATCAGGCCGTGCATCACGTGCGCGACCCGCAACCCTGCGCCCATTCCGTCCCCCGGTGCCGGGGCGAAAGCTATGCACCGTTCGATGCGCGCCAACTGCCCACGCGGCGAAGTGCCCGCCATGGGTCGTCCGCGCCGCGCCCGGGCAGCGGAAGTGAACTAAGTATCCGGGAATGGACAGCCCGAATCCGGCCCTCGAACAGTTCCTCAAGTCCATTCCCCTGTTCGCGCTGGTCGAACCCGCGGACATGGTGGACCTTCTGAGGCTGCTCCGGCCGGTGACGTTGGAGGCCGGACAGATCCTCTTCCGGCAGGGCGATCCGGGCACCGCGATGTGGGTCCTCGGCCGGGACGTGGAGATCTCCATCACCGCCACGCGGAGCGACGGCGGGCGTCCGGTGGTGGTGGCGTACGCGAAGGAGGGCGACACGGTCGGGGAGATGGCGCTGGTCGACGACTCGGCGCGGTCGGGCACGGCAGTCGTCGTACAGGGCGGGCCGGCACACCAGATCGATGCGATCGACTTCCAGGCGATCCGCGATGCGCGCTACCCGGCCGCGTACAAGGTGCTCCGGCGCATCTGCCTCGATCTCTGCCGCAAGCTTCGCGTGACCAACGACCGGATCGTCCCACCCTCCCTGGGCGTGCTGGTCGCGCCGCCGCTCGTGGCCTCCCGCCGCGCCGACGAGGCATTGATCGACGCGTTCCCACCCTTCCGGCCGCTCCCGCAGGTGGTGAAGCTGGCGCTGGCGCAGAAGCTCACGGCGATCGAGCTGGACGCGGTGCAGCCGATCGTCGGCGAGGGCGAACCGGCGGACGCGGCGTACTTCATCGTGCGCGGAGAGGTGACGGTGGGCCGCAACGGCCGGACGCTGGCCACCCTCGGGCCCGGATCGATGTTCGGGGCGGTGTCGCTGATCGACCACGGCCGCCGCAGCGCCAGCGTCGTCTCCGCCGGCCCGGCGACGCTTCTGCGCCTGCGCGGTGAGGACTTCGACGCGCTCTTCGCGTCCGGCAATCGCTTTGCCTTCGAGCTGGTGGATCTGGTCGCGCGCCAGCTCGTTTCGCACCTGCGCGGCGCCAACGAGCTGTTGCCGCGCCCGGGCGCGGCCCCCCGCCCCACGGCGAGCGCCCCGGCCGCCGTGCAGGCAACCGCCGGCGCCATGCCGGAGCTGTTCGGCCCCCTCGACCTGGATCTAGAGCTGGGCACGCCGGCTTGACGCGAAGGCCGCAGGCAGGCATTCGTGACGCGGTTGCGGCCACGCCTGCTTGTCCTTAGAGGAGAGTGCTGCGAGGAGTCCTGCATGTCCGTGAACATCCAGCTCGAGTGGACGCCGAACCCGAGCACGCTCAAGTACGTCGTCGATCGCCCGCTGTTGCCCTCCGGCGCGGTCAACTTCACCTCCCGTGAGAAGGCCGAAGCGGACAGCCCGCTGGCGAAGAAGCTGTTCGACATCAAGGGCGTGGTGGGCGTGATGATCGGCACCCGCTTCGTCACCGTCACCAAGGGTGACGAGGGCGAGTGGGACGAGCTCAACGACGGCGTGATGCAGACGCTGGATGCGCACCTGTCGGCCAACGAGCCCATCATGAGCGCCGACTGGAAGCCGCCCGTGCCCGGCCAGGGGGGCGGCAGCGTGGAGCAGCGGATCCGCGAGATCCTCGATCAGGAGATCCGCCCCGCGGTGGCGCAGGACGGCGGTGACGTTCTTCTGGACCGCTTCGAGGACGGCATCGCCTATCTGATGATGCACGGCTCCTGCAGCGGCTGCCCCTCGTCGACGATGACCCTGAAGATGGGGATCGAATCCCGCCTCCGGGAGCTGGTGCCCGAGGTGCAGGAGGTCGTCCCCGTCTGAGCCGGCGCCAGGTCAAAGGCAAGGCGGTCCGCCGCGAGCTGCTCCCCAACCAGTCGCCGGAGCTGCTGCGCGAGCTGCACCTGCTCACACGGGACGGCCACCTCAACGCCGACGCGCTCCGAAAGCTCAAGCAGGTCAACCACCTCGTCGGGCTGCTCACGCCCGCCCTGGAGGACGTGTTCGCGCGCTTCGCCAGGCCGGTGGTGGTGGACGCGGGCAGCGGCAACGCCTACCTCGGCTTCGTCCTCTACGAGCTGTTCTTCAAGAGCGCCGGCAAGGGTGAGCTGTGGTGCCTCGAGGCACGTCCGGAGCTGACCCAGCGGGCACAGTCGCGCGCGCAGACGCTCGGGTTCGACCGGATGAAGTTCGTCACCGCGCGCGTGGACGATCCGCAGGCGTGGCCGGAGCGGGTGAACCTCCTCGTCGCGCTGCACGCGTGCGACACCGCCACCGACGACGCGCTCGCGGCCGCCATCCGGCACCACGCGGATCACGTCGCGGTCGTCCCGTGCTGCCAGGCCGAGGTCGCCGCGCAGCTTAGGGAACGGCGCGCAGAGGTGGCGCCGGCGATGCGCGAGCTGTTCGCGCACCCGTGGCACCGCCGCGAGTTCGGTTCGCACCTCACCAACGTCATCCGCGCGCTGGTGCTCGAGTCGCACGGGTACCAGGTGACGGTCACCGAATTCACTGGCTGGGAACACTCGCTCAAGAACGAGCTCATCCTCGGCCGGCGCGTCCACCGCGAAAGCCGCGAGGCGAAGGCCCGGCTGGACGCGCTGCTCTCTGAGACCCACGTCGCGCCGAAGCTCGTCCGCCAACTCAACCCGGGCCCACAGCAGACGGAAGACGGTAGACGGTAGACCTCATCCTCTCGCCGCAGGCGGATGCACCGGCCGCCACCGCGCGCCCATCGCAATCAGCATCCCCGCGCGCAACAGCAGCTCCGCCCCGACGACCGCGCCCAGGACCCACTTCTGCGTCCGCGGCCACGTCCACACCGCCACGATGCCGAGGCCGATCGACGCCACGCCGTATCCGACGCACCAGCGCCACTGCGGGAAGCGCTCGAGCAGCGCGACGAGGAAACGGAACGCGCCGCCGGCAAAGAGGAACATCACGACGATGACCGTCGCTCCGGCGATGCCCACGCCCGGCCGGGTGAACAGGTAGAGCCCGGTCAGGGTTGCCAGCGCGCCGCTGAGCGCGGTCCGCAGGCTCCGGCCCGGAACGCGGTTGGTCAGCCCGTCGGCCAGCTCGGTGAGGCCGCTCAGGAGCAGCACCAGCCCCTGGAGCTGGATCATCGTCCGCGGCCCGAAGAGAGTGCAGCCGAGCGCGGCCACGCCCAGCAACACGAACCACGTCCCCTCCGCGAGGAGGCGGGTCGCGAGCCGGTCCTTGATCCCACGCCAGAGCCCTCCGGCGTGGGACGCGTGCATTCCGTGGAGCACAGGCATCCTGTCTCAAGGATGGGGTCTCACGCGCCCGGGTGCCGCCGCCGACGCACCTCGGCCACGATCTCCGCCTGCTCGCCGGCCGGCAGCGCGCGGACGAGCGGGAAGACGATCCGCTCTTCGTCCGCGAGGTGGTGGTCGAAGTCCCGCGCCAGCTCATCCGCGGCGTCGAAGAGCGCCCGGTGGCCTGCTGCGTCCCCCGGGCGCGCACGCACCGCGGACGACGCGCTCAGAAGCGCACGCAGCTTCGCCTCGTGTCCGGCGTGCTGGGCCGCCATCGCCTCCAGCGCGCGGTCGACCTCCACGGAGGTGCCGCGGAGCCGGGGCAGAAGGCTCTGTTCCTCATCGGCGACGTGGAGCGGCAGGGCCTTCGTGAAGTAGCGCTCGACGCGCTCGCAGGCGTCGACGATCTCCGCCGCCGTCGCGTCCGGCTGCTCACCGGCGCGCCGCGCGAGCGCGACGAAGGTGCGGATCCGTTCGTGGCATTCGAGCAGAAGCTCGACCGGCCCCTGCGCCGGCTGCTTCTGTCCACCGAGTTGAATCAGCATCGTCCGCTCACGATGGCCATCATCCCCACGACTCGCGCTTCACCTTCTTCGTGTCCACGCCGAGCGAATGCAGGTGCTCGAGGATGGTCTCCAGAAAGCGCGGCGTGGCCTGCGACTTCGTCTCCATCGCCTTGCGCCGCTCCCAGCCGGTGATGGCCGGGCCGCAGAGGTAGAACAGCGCGCGATCGAGATCCGGCACGAGCTCGCGGATCGCCTCCGCGGTGATGCGGCCCTTGCGGACCTTCTCGCCGAAGTAGCGCGGATCCGTCTCGCGCGTGAGGAAGTGCACGACCTTCAGGCGTTCGGGAAAGTCCCGCTCCAGCTGTCGCAGCGGGTCCGCGTAGCAGATGTCCTGATAGGTCTTGTTGGAGAACAGGAGCGTGTGGCGATAGCGCCGGGTCACCCGCAGGTCTTCTTTGAGGATCGAGAAGTTGGGGACGATCCCGCTGCCGGCGCAGATGTGGACCACGTGGTCACGCCCGGGCTCCGGTTCGTCCGGGAGGGTGTACGCGCCGGTGAAGCCTGTGACGATCATCCGCGTGCCCACCTGGGTCTGGTGCACGAGCAGCGGGGACAGAAGCGGGGGGTAGGCGCTGACCCCGGGGACGTAGGGCTCCTCCTTGACGGTGATGGAGATGAACGGCTCGTGTGGCGCGGAGCCGACGGAGTACGCGCGGGGCGGTTCCTTGCGCTTCTTCAGGTCCTCCAGGAAGGAGGCGAAGCGGCCGAGCACCTTGAACTGGTGCACGTCGATGGTGAGGAACTGCCCGGCCTTGTAGTCGATGCGCTCGTTCCCCGTGAACAGGTCGAGCGTGACCGTGTCCGGGGTCTCCTGAATCACCCGCGAAACGACGACCTCGAACGGGCGCGGCTTGATGCGCACGGGGGCGGTGCTCATGCGCGGGTTCTCTAACGCAAACGGGGTTGCCGCGCCCGGCGAAGAGTGGCGTAAGTCGTGCCGGTGTCCGCTTCCGAAGAGCGCCTGTTCGTCTCCACCACGCCGGGCCTCGAGCCTGCGCTCGATCGCGAGCTGTGCGCGCTGGGGCTGGGGGTGCGCCGGGTCCCGGGTGGCGCCGAGGTGCGGGGACCGAAGGGGCTGCACCGGCGGCTGAATCTGTGGCTGCGGACGGCGTCGCGCGTCGTGCTGCGCGTGGCGGAGTTTCCCGCCCGGGACGTGCCGGCGCTCCAGCGCGGGCTGCAGGCGGCGGCGTTGTCGCCGTACTGGGACGGCCGGATGCCGCTGCGGATCGGCGTGGCCACGCACCGATCCCGCCTGCACCACACCGCGGAGCTGCGGCAGATCGCCGCGCGCGCGTGGAACGCGACTGTGGCCTCCGCGAACCCGAAGGCGGGGGACGGTGAAGAGGAGGGCGGGGCGCAGGAGCTGTTGGTCCAGCTTCGCATCGACCGGGACGTGTGCACGGTGAGCGTGGACACCTCCGGCGAGCTGCTCTACCGCCGCGGCTACCGGCAGGAGGTCTCGCGCGCGCCGCTCCGCGAGACGCTGGCAGCCGGGGTCCTGGGCCTGGCCGACTACCGCGGCGACGAGCCGTTGTGGGATCCGATGTGCGGCTCGGGGACGCTGCCGATCGAAGCGGCGTGGATCGCGCTCGGCCGCGCGCCGGGCCCTGGCCGCGAAAGTGGGTTCGCGTTCGAGCGCTTCCCCTCGCACGATAGGGAGGCGTGGCAACGCGAACGGGACGAGGCGCGGCAGAACGAGCGGCCCACGCCGCGCGCGCCCATCTACGCCAGCGACATCAACGCCGGTGCGCTCGGGACCGCGCGGCGCAACGCCCGGCGCGCCGGGGTGCAGCCGCACCTGAAGCTGGAGCGCAGCGACCTGTTGCGGCCCACGTTCGTGCCCACCGAGCGGCACGGTCTTCTGGTCGCGAACCTGCCGTACGGTGTGCGCGTGGGCGATCGTTCGGATCTGCCCGCGCTGTACGCCGCGCTGGGGACGATGCTGCGCGAACGGCTGCCCGGCTGGCGCGGCGCGCTGCTGGTGGCGGATGGGACGGGGGCCGAGCAGTCGCTCGGCCTGGAACTGGACGACGCCTTCGACGTGGAGAACGGCGGCATCCGTTGCCGGTTGCTCCTCGTCCGCGGGCCCGTTCTGCGCTAAGGCTCGGCGCCCCATGGCGACCGACAAAGCACTGCAGCACTACGCCGCGAACCGCGGCGAGTACCTCGAGGATCTCAAGCAGCTCGTCCGCATCCCCTCCGTCTCCTTCCCAGGGTTCGATCCGGCGCAGGTCCGGAAGAGCGCGGAGGCGACCGCGACCCTGCTGAAGAAGCGCGGCTTCCAGAACGTGCAGCTCCTGGAGATCGAAGGCGCGCACCCGTACGTCTACGGGGAGATCCTCGCCGCCCCCGGCAAGCCGACGCTGCTTCTGTACGCGCACCACGACGTGCAGCCCGCCGGCGACGAGCACGCGTGGAAGTCGCTCCCCTTCGAGCCCACCGAACGCGGTGGCCGCCTCTACGCGCGCGGCGCCGCGGACGACAAGGCCGGCATCGTGGTGCACACCTCCGCGGTCGACGCGTGGCTGAAGGGCGCCGGTACGCTGCCGCTCAACGTGAAGGTGGTGATCGAAGGCGAGGAGGAGATCGGATCGGATCACCTCGAGGCGTTCCTCAAGGCGCACAACAAGCTGGTGCAGGCGGACGCGATCGTCCTCACCGACACGACCAACTTCGAGACGGGCCTGCCGTCCATCACCACCGCGCTGCGCGGGCTGGTCTCGGTCGACGTGGAGGTGCGCGCGCTCAAGCAGTCTCTGCACTCGGGGATGTGGGGCGGCCCGGTGCCGGATCCGGTGATGGGCCTGGCGAAGATGCTCGCCTCGCTCACCCACCCGGACGGCAGCATCGCCATCCCCGGGATCATGGAGAAGGTGCGGCCGCTCACGCCCGCCGAACGCGAGAGCATCGCGTCCCTCCCCGGTGACGAGGCGCATTTCCGCCGCCAGGCCGGGCTTCTGGATTCGGTGCATCTGCTCGGCGGCGGGCGCAGCCCGTGGGAGACGATCTGGCGTCAGCCCTCGCTCGCGGTGAACGCCATCCAGGCCAGCTCGCGCAAGGACGCGCGCAACATCATCTGCGAGTCGGCGTGGGCGCGGGTGGGCATCCGGCTCGTCCCGGATCTCGACGCGCACGAGGTGCAGCAGGCGCTGATCGACGCGCTGAAGAAGGCGGCGCCGTGGGGCCTGGAGGTGGAGATCAAGGCGGAGTCCGCCGCCAACCCGTGGTGGACGGATCCGTCGCACCCCGCGTTCGCCGCGGCGTTCCGCGCCCTGGAGAAGGGCTTCGGGACGAAGCCGGTGGCAATCGGCTGCGGCGGGTCGATCCCCTTCGTCGGCCCCTTCGCCCGCGAGCTGGGCGGCGTGCCCGCGCTGCTCATCGGCGTGGAGGACCCGTACACCAACGCCCACTCGGAGAACGAGAGCCTGCACCTCGGCGACTACGACAAGGCGATCAAGAGCGCCATCTACCTCTACGAGGAGCTCGCTCGGACGCTGACGCCGCGCTGACGGCGCCAGAAGAACCGGTCAGGTGCGACGCGCGCGGATATCGCCGCGTCGCTGTGCGCGAGAAGGTCGCTTGCGTCCCACACGGGTGGGGATGCGACCATTCCACCGTCATCTTTCGATCGCGCACCCATGACCACCGACCTCTCCAAGCGTGTGCCCGCAGTGGTGCTGCGCATGATCCTTTCCGGCATCGAGGAGGTGACGGGCTCGCAATATGCACGCGTCCTGTCGCAGGCGGGGCTGATGCGCTACGCGGACGAGCCGCCGCCGGAGGATCAGTCGCCCACGATCACCGAGCCCGAGCTGAGCGCGCTGTACGGCGCCACCTACGACGTCATCGGCGAGTCGCTCACCCGGCTCTTCCTCACCCGCTACGGGCAGAAGCTCCCGGAGGCGATGCTGGCCGGGCCCGCCGGGCAGGAGATGCTCGCGCGGATGGCCGGGGTGCCCGAAGCCGAACGGCTCGGCACGGCGATCCGGTTGATCGCCGAGACCGGCACGAAGCTGTGGACGCCGATGCGCGCCACCGAGGACGACCAGGCGTACTACCTGGAGATCGAGAACTGCGCGATCTGCGCGCGGATCCACAACGCGCGTTCGCCGATCTGCGCCAACTCGGAGTTCTTCTACGGCGCGCTGGCGCGAGCGCTCACCGGGTTCCGGCTCACCGCGCTGGAGATTGAATGCGCCGCGGTGGGCGCGCCGAAGTGCAAGTACCGGATCCGCAAGTAGCGGCTACGGCGACTCCCACGGCTCCGGCAGCCCCTTGCCCGCGGGGGCGATCACCTTCACCTCGCTGTCGGGGCGGAGCGCGAACCCGTCCCCCTTCTCCTCGGTGGCGCCGATCCGGATGACGTCGCCGCGACGCAGATGGAAGAAGGCCGCGTTCTTCGCCGTGCGGTGCTTCTCCTGAAGCGCCAGGCCCACGCGTCCCTCCGGGCCGCACGCCATGAACCGCTGACGCCCCTTGCCTTCCAACGGTTCGCTGACGATCCGCAGCACCCGCCCCTCGGGGGGGGCCCGCCACGCCTCGCCCTTCGGCGCCAGCGCGAGGTAGCTCATCTTCAGCGACTCCTTGTGCAGCTGGGCGGTGCGGGCCAGCTCCTCGACGGCGCGTGGCATCGTCCACTCGCGCTCGGCGTGGCACCAGTCCGACTCGCGGGCCAGCGCCGGGCAGTGGCCGCGGAACAGACACGGCGCCCGCACCGTGTAGCCGCGGTCGACCAGAAGGTCCCGGACGCGGAGCAGCTGCCGGGAGGTGTCGCGCAGCGCCGGCTCGAGGATGACGACGGTGCCGCCCGGCTTCAGCCGCGCGAGCAGTTGCTCGACGAGGTCGGCGCGCTTCTTCAGCGCCGCATCGTCCATGCCGTAGAGCTCGTTGAGCACATGCCCCAGCGTGATGAGGTCGAACGTGCCGTCGGGGATGGACGCCTTCGAGAGCGGATCCCAGCTTCGGGTGGCGAGCGCCTCGCCGGCCTCCGCCGCCAGCTTCGTCGCCAGCTCGAGCGCGGGGCGGCTGCGGTCCGCCGCGGTGACTTCCACAGCGCCGGCATCCAGCGCGGCGAACGCCACCGGCCCCGGGCCTGCGCCGAGATCGAGCGCCTGGCGCGGACGGCGGGGCAGCTCGCCCAGCACCTGACGCGCCTGCGCGTAGGACACCGGCCAGTAGAAGAGCAGGTACGCGCCGAGCAGCTTCGGGTCGTCCATGTACCGCGCCCCGGCGAGCCGGCGTTCGCGCGTCAGCCCGAGCGAGAGGGTGCGCACGCCGGCGGCGACCTCTCTGAGCTCCTGAGGCGTCAGGCGGTCGGGCGGGCCGCCGGCAGTTCCGCGGCGCGCCTTCCGCCAGACGGCGATCAGCCGCGGCATCCACCTCGCGAGGTCTTTGTCGTAGTTCGGCATCGGCGGAGCGCGCGTTTAATCCATCGCAACGGGCAGGGGACCGGGTTAATTCGGGGCCCGGATGATCTCGGTCCAGAACCTCCGCAAGCATTACAAGGTCCACAAGCGCGCGCCCGGGCTGGCTGCTGCCGTCCGCTCGCTCGTGCGCCGGACGTACTCCACCGTGAAGGCGGTGGACGGCATCTCGTTCGAGATCGCGGCCGGCGAACGGGTGGGCTTCCTCGGGCCCAACGGCGCGGGGAAGACGACCACGCTGAAAGTGCTTTCGGGCCTGCTCTACCCGAGCGACGGCGTGGCCACCGTGGACGGGCACACGCCCCACCGGCGCGAGGAGGCCTTCCTCAAGAAGATCATGCTGGTGATGGGGCAGAAGCAGCAGCTCATCTGGGATTTGCCGCCCAGCGACACCTTCGAGCTCAACCGCGCCATCTACGACGTGCCCATGGCGCAGTACCGGGAGACGGTGAGGGAGCTCACCGAGCTGCTCGAGCTGGGAGACTTGATCGACAAGCCGACGCGCCAGCTCTCGCTGGGGGAACGGATGAAGTGCGAGCTGGCGGCGGCGCTCATCCACCGCCCGAAGGTGCTGTTCCTCGACGAGCCGACCATCGGGCTGGACGTGGCGATGCAGGTCACCATCCGCAACTTCATCAAGGCGTACAACGAGCGCTACGGCGCCACGCTCATCCTCACCAGCCACTACATGGACGACGTGGTGGCGCTGTGCCCGCGGATCATCGTCATCGACAAGGGCCGGCTCTCCTACGACGGCGGGCTGGATGAGCTGGTGCGGAAGGTCCGCCCGGAGAAGCGGCTGGTGCTGACCTTCGGCAGCGAGGTGCGGCAGGACGCGCTCGGCGGGCTGGGCAAGGTGGTCTCGCAGAGTCCGCAGCAGGCCATCATCCAGGTGCCACAGGACGCGGTGAACCAGACCGTCTCGCGCGCGCTGGGCACCCTGCCGGTGGAGGACCTCACCGTGGAGAACGCGCCGCTGGAGGAGGTCATGAGCGAGCTGTTCAGCCGCAGCCGCGCGGCGCGCGAGGCGGTGTCGTGAGCCTGAGAGCCACGGCGAAGGCGCTGCCCACCGCGCTGAAGATCAGCTTCAGCGAGGCGATCGCCTACCGCGCGGAGATGCTGGTCTGGGTGCTCTCCACCACCATGCCCTTCGTGCAGATGGCGCTGATGACCGCCGTCGCGCGGGGCGGGCCGATCGGCGGGTACGGGCAGAAGGAGTTCGTGGCCTACTACCTCGGCACCTTCGTCGTGCGGCAGCTGTCGGGGTCGTGGGCGGCGTGGCAGATGAACTTCGAGATCCGGCAGGGGACGCTGTCGATGCGGCTGTTGCGCCCCTTCCCGCCGATCGTCTCCTGGGCGCTGGAGCACCTCGCCGCCATCCCCATGCGCATCGTGGTGGTGGGGCCGGCGGTGGCGGTGATGTTCCTCACCGTGGGCGGCGCGCAGCTGCCGGACTCGGTGGGGATGTGGG
>JADGHL010000045.1 GCA_019686135.1 Myxococcaceae bacterium
GCATCGCCGTCGTTGCAGGGCCGTTGATCGCAGTCCGGATCCGCGCAGTCGATCTTCCCGTTGCCGTCGTTGTCCACGCCGTCGTTGCACTCCGCTTCGATCGTCTGGTCCACGCAGGCGCCGTCCTGCCGGCACGTCCCACCGGCACAGGGTTCGCCCACGCGCACCGGGTAGACGCAGCCGCCCTTCGAGTCGTCGCACACACCCGGCGCCTGGAAGCACTCGCCGGGCGCCTCGGTGCAGCTCACCGGGCTTCCTCCGCCGCACACGCCGCCGCTGCACACCTCGCCCACGGTGCAGGGCTGGCCGTCGTCGCAGGTGGCCAGGTCACACGCCGGCTCCCCGCAGTCCACGAGTCCGTTGCAGTCGTTGTCGAGGCGGTCGTTGCATGCTTCGGCTGCGCCCGGGTGGACGGCCGGTTGTCCATCGTCGCAGTCCAGCCCGTGCGCGGCCGCCGCGCGCCAGCCATCCCCGTCTCCGTCGAACGCCGCGGGCACTTTATCGAGCGTGACGGTCACCGGAACCACCTCGCCGTCGACGAAGGTGGCCTCCACCGGATCGCTCTCCTCGTTGAGCGGCAAATCGTCCGCGTCGCAGTCGCCGACGAAGCCGCGCGCGCCCACCTCGACCGTTCCCTGGAGTTCGCGGGTCCGGAAGATCGCCACGGTCAGCTCGGAACGCCCCTCCACGGGGATCCGCCGGCCCGGCTGCTCGGCGCCGTCCTTCGGCCGCGCGTACACGGTGACGCAAGTCGCCTTCACGCCCGAAGCGATCGTCACCGTCACCCGGAGCGCGGATTCGGAGGGCGGGGTCCCGTGGCAGCCCAGAAGAAGTAGGAGTGCGGCGGGGAGTGCCCACGCGGTATGGCTGTTCGGCCGGCCACTGCCTCTCCAGGGACACATGCGGAGGACTCTACCGCCCGGGTTCCCGGTGCCGCGAGTCGGTCGCAGCCTCGCCGGCCCGGCAATCGCATGGAGCGACTGCGGTGCACCTCGTCTTGCCCACCCCCACCTCGCGCCATAGTGTCGGTGCGCTTTTTCGCCCGCCTGGAGGAGCTGTGCGCCTGCTTCGAGCCTTCGCCGCCATCACCGCCGCCGCCGCGTTGGGCGCCTGCACGGATCCGGTCGACCGGGCCGCGAAGGAGCGCATCTTCTCGCCGGAGGATCCGCCCCGAGCGGTGGCCTCCGCGGCCGAACGTCTCCCGCCCGAAGACGTCGCATCGGATCCGCGGGTCGCGCGGCGCGTGCTCGGGATGGGCGCGGCGGAGGCGACCGAGCGGCTCGGTCCGCACAAGTACACCGCCAACGTCTCCTTCGAGTGGACCGCCGGCAAGCGCACCGTGAAGCTGCAGGAGACGCGCACGCTCATCGCCGGCCGGGGCGGCTTCGACGGGGACTTCCACGCCATCATCGAGAACGACCGCAACCAGGGGCTGGAGGTCATCCGCGTGGGCGGCGACGTCTACGCGCGCCACCGCTTCCAGAAGTTCCGCCACCGCAAGCGCGACCGCGGCGTCGCCGAACGCGAGCGTGACGAGGTGTACGGCGCCATCCGCGACTTCGACGCGCTCTTCCGCGGGCGGCTCGCGCTCAAGCCGGTGGGGACCGCGTCCGTGGACGATCGCACCGTGTGGCGGTACACGGTGAGCCTGGCGCCCGACGCGCCCAGAGTGGCGGCTGCCTCGACGCTCCCGCCGCCGCAGTTCGCCAAAGGCGGACCGGACGCGGACACGCAACGCCGGCTGCGCTTCTTCGACCACCGCGAGCCGCTGTCGCTCTCCGGCGAAGTGATGGTGGACGCCGAGACCTCGGTCGTCCTCGAAGCGCGGCTGGAGGGCGTCCTTCAGGCGCCCGGAGACGAGGGCCAGGAGCCTGCGCGGCTGCGCCTTGTGACGACCTGCCAGGTGACGGACATCGGCAAGGATCCCGGGCTCACGGCGCCGAAGGAGTTTCTGCCCGACGAGGACAAGCCGCAGGGCCTCGCCGACGCGCTCGATCGGTTCGGCATCTCCCGCGGCGGCACCGACGGCGGCACGCCGGCCACCTCACGCGAGGACGACGGCGAAGCCGACGAGTAGCTCGCCTGCCTTCCAGACATCCTGTGTCGTGCCGGTCGCACCCCTACATGATCTCGCAGCCATGTAGGTGGCCAACGCGCGACGGGTTCGTCGCGTAACCATCCGTGCGCACTGAAATCTCGCAGTGGCACCGGCGTTGCTGTGCCCTTTGGGCGTGACACGTTTCGCCTTGTCCCTGTTGCTCTTCGGAGCAATGGCGCCCACCGCGCAGGCGGAGGGCATACGGAGTCTGGGCGTAACGGTCGCACCGGGCGCACTCGCGGTGACGCGGGTGCGCTCCGGTGTAGCCACCGGGTTGAGCGGCAGCATCGACTGGGAGCTGCGCTGGCGCGACCGCTGGTGGTCGTTCGGTGGCCACCTCACCTCGAGCGGATACTTCACCGACGCCACGACTCTGCGACTTCGGCTGGGGCCGCAGCTCGGGCGGGCGCGGCCGTTCGCCGGCATGGGCGTGAGCCTGCTTTGGCCGTGGCACCCGGAGCTGCAATCCGCCGCCGGCGCCTCGGCGCTCCGGATCGGCGGCGAGCTCTGCGCGGGGGTAGGGCTGGAAATCCGGCGTCGAATGCTCGCCAGGAGCTGTATTCGGGGTATCTTGGTCTCGGCCTTCGGTTGTGACCGTGCGGTCGAAAAATTGACCGGTCGGCCCCCCTCCCTACAATCGCGGCAAATCGCGGGTCAGCCGCGTCGCACATGAGCGGACGTTCAGGTACACGGCCGCAGGGAGACGTCGAGATGGCGCAGAAGTCGGGAACGGGCACGGTCGCGGTGACGGCGGAGGAGGTCCGCAGCGCTCTGGGGCGCGCACGGACGGTCACCTCGGAAGAGGAGAAGGTGCTGCGGATGCGCCACGGCGTGGGCGCGCGCACGCTGACCGAACCGCTCCCGCACGCGGCGGCCGGGAACGAGGAGCTGGAGGACGAGCTTCTGGTCATCGAGATGCAGCTGCAGCGCGCCTGGCGGATGCGGATGGCGGAGGAGAAGGCCCGGTCCGTCCCGGCGGTGGCGCCGCGTGCGTCGAAGACGAAGGACAAGATCGTCCGCGCGCTCCGGAAGAAGAAGTAGCACCGCTAGCGGTTGAGCACGCTCACCAGCCGTTCGCCCACCCTCTCCAGCGCGAGCGGCCCGCCGCCGAGCTCCGCCGCCAGCGCGTCCGCGTCGTCGCGCAGCCCGCGCTCGAAGAGCGCCATCAGCCAGCGTCCCGCCGACGGGTTGCGCCAGTAGTCCTCGTCGAACCGCTCCTGGAGCGCGCGGTGCGCCTCGGCCTCCAGCGCCCACGCGCGCAGGTACCGCACCACGTACAGGTGCGGGTCCACGTCCCAGAGGAAGAACGAACGGTTGGCGGCGATGAACAGCGCGTCCGCCTGACGCTGCTCGTACTCCTCCGCGCGGTCCTTCGACGGGCCGCTCTGGTACAGCGAGCGCTCGTAGAGCAGGCGCGCGCAGTGACGGCGCACCGTGGCCAGCTCGTTGAACGCGGCGATCCGCGCCGCCTCCCGTGCCGGCGCCTGCGGCAGGCGCAGAAAGCGCTTGTGCCAGCGCTCGTCGATGAGGAAGTGGTTGAAGAGGAACGCCCACGCCTCCGCCACGGAGCGATCGCCCAGCCTCCGCTCCTCCACCGGAGCGGAGCGCGAGGTGTGCGCGAAGTGGAGCGCGTGCCCGTACTCGTGGAGCAGGGCATAGAAGTCGTCCAGCCCGTAGCCGGTCTTCACCACGAGCCGGATGTCGTCCGGCACCTTGACCTCGGCGACGAACGGGCGCGGCCGCTTCCCCGGCCGGTCCTCGGTGTCGAGCTGGATGCGTCCGTTCGCGCTGGGGTGGAAGCCCAGCTCCTCGATGCAGCGGTGGATCGCCGGCAGAAGCTCCTCACGACGGAAATGTTCGGCCAGCCACGGCGCGGCGGCGATCCGCTGAAGGTCGTGTCTGCGTGCATCGCCCGAAGGGAGCGGCCGGAGGTGCGGATCGAGCTTCTTGAGCGCGTAGGCAAACACGTCGCGGTACGCGTCCTCGGTCTGGCGGAGGAACGCTTCGCACGCGGGCACCAGCGCGCCGGCGTCGATCCCCGTGACCTCGGTGCGGAGCGCCTCGTAGGACCCGGCCCCGAGCACCTCGGCGGCACGCAGCGCCGCCTCGCGCCGGCGTGCGTACGGGCGGGCGTTCTCGGCGAGCGCATGGGCGAGCCCCTGTTCGATCAAATCGCGGCGCGGACGCGAGGGCTCCAGAGGAAGCCCGGCCACCGCCTCGTGGAAGGGCAGAACGGCGCTCTCCGACAGGCGGATCGTCGCGTTCGCCTCGAAGGTGGCGATCTCGTCGATCGCCTCGACTGCGAGCCGGTCCTCGACGAGCGTGGCGACGAGCTCGAGCAGCGCGCGCAGGCGCTTCTTCTCGTCCGCTTCGAGCGAGGAGCGGGACATCGCCTCCCGCACCTGGGCAAAGGTCTCCGCGCGGGTGAGCTCCGGCCACGACTGCATGAGGGCGCCGATCCCCGGCGCGGCCGACAGCCCGGCGCCCTGGCGGTATTCGAGCGCGCCGAGCTCCGAGAGGAACGGCTCCACGCGGCTCCGCAGCGACTTGACCGACAGCTCCATGTCCCGTTGTGCCTCCTGCGGCGGCGCAAGCTAGAGCAGCCCGGCCTTCTTCAACAGTTGGCGCGAACGTGGATTTCGTGCGGGCTACACCTGCCGCCGCGGACATGCTTAGTGTCGCCCCGGATGAAGCGCCGCACCTTCCGCGTCGATCGCCGGGGTCTTCTCGCCGCGGCGGTGGCGCACGGGCTTTCGGCGGACGACGCGGAGGCCCGGGCGCTGATCGCCCGGGGCGCCGTCTACCTCGACGGCCGCCGCTGCCTGAGCCCCGCTGCCCCCGTTGGCGCCGGACAGACGGTGATGGTCGTGCTGGAGGAGCGCGGCCAGCCGGCGCTCGCGGCGCCCGCGCCCCCTGTGCCGCTTCGCATCCTGTTCGAGGACGCCCAGGTGCTCGCGGTGGACAAGCCCGCGGGGATCACCGCGCAGCCCACGCCTTCGCGCGTCGGCGAGAGCCTGGTCGATCTCGCGTCGCACCACCTGGGGCGGACCGCCGGACTGGTGCACCGGCTGGATCGCGAGACGAGCGGCGTCACGGTGTTCGGCAAGACGCCCGAGGCGACCCGCGCGCTCGCGGCGGCGTTCCGCAAGGGGACGGCCCGAAAGCAGTACCTGGCGATCGCCGCGGGCGAATTGCCTGAACGGGGCGTCATCGATCTCAAGCTGTCGCGCGATCCGAAGCGCCCCGGCCGGTTCCGGGCCAGCCCCATCGCGAACGGGGTGACGGCACGGACGCGGTACGAACGCCTGGGCGCTGTACCGGGCGTGGTGGTGGTGGCCCTCTTCCCCGAGACGGGCCGCACCCATCAGCTCCGCGCGCACCTCGCCGCGCTCGGCGCGCCGATCGCCGGCGACGTTCTCTATGGAGGCCCGCGCGAGCTGTTGGGTTTCCCGGCTCCCCGCGTCCTGCTCCACGCGCAGCGCCTCGTGGTGCCGCACCCGGCGACGGGCGCGCCGCTGGAGCTGGAGAGCCCGGTCCCGGACGAGCTCCAGCGCTTCGTCGATCGGATCCGCTGAGCGTCGCTACAGCACGCAGCCCGGCTGGGCCTCCACGCTCCCGAACAGAAGCCGCTGCACCTCCACCCGCTCGCGCTCCCAGAAGCACAACCAGCTCGCCTCGCGCAGGTACCCGTACTGGTAGACGGTCTGGTTCGGCGCATTCAGCAGCAGCCTTCTCGAGGGGCCGTCGTGCAGATCGGCGTGGCGGCGCGAGACGATCGCTCGCGCCTCGCCCAGGATGGCCAGCGCGTCCGCGACCCGGCCTCCGTCCGATCCCGAGTCGGCGTCGTTCTTCACCGCCTCGTAGAGCGCGCGGATGTAGCGGGCGCGCGCCAGCGTGATGGCCACGCCGTCGCGGACCTCGGCGAAGAACGGATCGCTCTGCACCGGCGGCAGCGCTTTTATCTTCTCGAGCAGTGGGGCGAGCCGGTCCTCCAGCGTGTGGAGCGGCGCCAGCACCGAGGTGGCGAAGGCGGTGCGCTCCTCGGGCGACATCCCGTGCAGATCGGAGAAGGACACCCGGTCGGGCTGGGAGATGATCCCCACGACCTTCCCGGCATCGAGCAGCTGATCGCGCCCGGCGAGGTACGCGGCGGCGCGGTGGACGATCAGCGCCTCGTGCTCGGCCTCCCCGACCTCTGCGATCGCCTCCGCCAGCGCCCGTCCGTCCTCCCCCCATGGGGCGAACATCTCGTCCAGCGGCGCCCGCCAAGTGTCCGGGAGCCGGAAGCCCATCCGGAGCGTGGCCACGTCCGTCTGCCAGTAGCCCCACTCCCAGCCCGAGCTGAACAGCGCGTGCTCGCAAGGAGCCTGCGCCCGGCACCTCCTTCGGCGCGACCAGCGGCGAGGGAAGGTGCGTGCGGCGCGGATGGAAGAACCGGACGCCCGCCGCCTCCAGCACCTGGGACAGGCCGTACTGCAGGCCGAGCACGTCCTCCGCGTGGACGAGGTACTGACCGTTGCTGCCGTCGATCCGGAACGACCCGGGCGCGCAGGGACACCCCTCCAGCCCGCGGGCCAGCGCGATCCGGAAGCCCGCGCCGGACACGCTGGCGGCGGGATCATCCACTTCGTCAATCGTCAACCCGTCGATCGGCGTGAGCTCGAAGTAGCGATCGACCAGCCCGCGGTCTGTGGGCGTGACCACCACCGTCAAGGGTGGAGGATCCATGCAGGCCGTCAGCACGATGGCGGACGCAAGGACGACGAGGGGAGCGCGCATCGCGTGTAGACTGCCACGCCCAATGGCGGTCGAGGGAAAGCGGGGCGCCGCCCGGACGGCCCCGGGCGATCAGCAGGAGACCGTCACCGTGGACGCGCTGGATGCGGGGAAAGGGGACGGCGTCGCGGGGCTGGTGGAGATGCACCGCCGCGTTGCCGCGCGGCTCCTGCAGGAGGGCGCTCCGAGCCGCGCCTTCGGCGAGCTGGTCCGCGCCAGCCGGGCGATCCCCATGACTCGGCGGCTGGCGGCGCACCTCGTCGCCTTCTCGCTCAAGGCCGGCACCGAGCCCGCGGCGATCACGCTCCTGCAGACTGGGATCGACGACGCGGAGGGCGCGGAGCGCGCCCACATCCGGCGCCAGCTGGCGCGGTTGCTCCGCAAGCTCCGCCAGCTCGAACGCGCGCGGGAGATCCTCACCGCGGTGCTCGCCGAGAACCCGCAGGATCGCCGCGCGCGGCGGGTCCTCAACGCGCTGCTCGAAGACGAGGCGCGGTGGGACGAGCTCGACGCGTCGCTGGAGAAGGAGGCGAAGGACGCACTCAAGCGTGCGCAACTCCGGCGCGCCGCGCGGGCCACCCTGCAACGCGCGCGCGTCTATGAGCGGTTGGAGAACCACCCGCGCGCTGCGCTCCGTTACGCGCAGGCCGCGCAGTACCTCGAGTCCGCGAAGGATGCCGCCGGCGCGTTCGACCTACGGCTGTTGTGGCTGCGCTCGTTGTGCAAGGCGGAGGCGCCAAAGCGCGCGCTGAAGGATGCGGTGGAGGTTTTTCTCAAAGCGGGCGCCGCGGCGGACCAAACGGACCGTGCCCGGGCCATGCTGGAGGCGCTCGGCCTCGCCCCGGCCGGCGGGCAGAAGGTCGCCGGTGCGCCGGTGAAGGGCCGCTCCCAGACGCAGCGCGAGCTGCTCCTCGCCGGCGAGGTGGCGGAGGCGAGCGGCCGCGCCCCCGAAGCCGCCGCGCTCTTCAACGCCGCAGTGGCCGAGGGCCCCGACCCGCAGATTCTGCGCCGCCTCGAGGCGCACTACGTGGCGCGGCGCGCGTGGCGCGAGCTGGCGCAGTTCTACCGGGCGCGCGTGGCGGCCGCGCGGACGAAGGAGGAGAAGGTCGAGAGCCTGGGCCGGCTCGCGGAGCTGCTCGAGGACGAGCTGGGCGATCTCGACGGCGCGGCCCGCGCGTATGAGGAGATCGTCCAGCTGGGCGATCCCGGCGCGCTCAAGGAACAGGTGCGTCTGCTCGCGGCGAAGCAGGACCAGTCCGCGGTGCGGCGCGCCTTCGACGCGGCGGTCAACAGCGCGACCACCGACACCGCACGCACCAGCGCGTTCGCCGCGCGCGCCGAGGCCGCTCTCCGCAAGCAGGACTACGCCCGGGCACGGAAGGACTTTGAGGAGGCCGTGGCGGCGGACCCGTCGAACATCGCGGCGCGCGCGGGCTTGGCCGAGGCGGCGGCGAAGCTCGGCGACCTTGAGCCTATCGCCGCGTTTACCGAGAGCCTGAAGAAGGCACCGCGCCGCTTCCCGGGCCGGGCCGACCTGTTGCGGCGCCTGGCCCGGCTCGCCACCGCGCCACTGAGCGATGCCGGGCTGGCGCGCTGGGCGTGGTCTGAAGTGCTCGCCGAAGTGCCCGGCGACGAAGAGGCGGAGGACCGCCTCGCCGAGCTCGCGCGCCGGACCGGCGATGACGCGGCGCTGGAGGCGGCCTTGGCGAGGTTCATCCAGCGTGAGCCGCGCGGGCCGAAGACGCGGTTGGCGCGCATCGAACGGGTTCAGGTGCTGGAGCGGATGGGGCGTGACGCGGAGGCGCTCGCGGCGCTGCGCGAGGCGGTCCGCTTCGAGCCCGGACATCAGCAGGCGTGGTTGCTGCTCGCGGACCGGTTGATCGCCCTGCGTCAGCACGGAGAGGCGGCCTGGGCGTTGGAGCACGCCGCCACCGCCACCGAGGACGATCTCGAGCGCGCGGGAATCTGGCTGCGCGCCGCCCGCTTCGTTCGCGAGTCGCTCGGCGACGACGAGCGCGCGGCGACGTTCGAGCGCCGCGCGAAGAAGTTGCAGGAGGCGCATGCCGCGCCGGCGGCGCCGCCGGTCGTGACACCACCGCCGCCGCGTGCCGCGGTCCCTGAGGACCGGATCAAGACCGACACCGGCGGCACCGATCCCGACGCTCGCACGCCGTCGAGCCACGAGACGGTGCTGGAGATGGAGACGGTGGCTCCGCCGGACGAGGCCGAGCCGCCCGGCGAGGACGATGGGTCGGCCTGGCGCGACAGCGAGGATCGCAGCGGCGCCGCGCTCGCGTCGTACCGCGACGAGTCGCCCATTCTGGTGGCCGACGAGGACGTGTTGGAGGTCACCACCGGCGATCTGATCCAGCCGCAGCAGGTGGTCGAGGAGTGGGAGGCGCCCCCGGGCCAGATGGACGAGGGTCCGAGCACCGTCGAGCTGCCCGTTCCGCTCGGGGAGGGTGAGGTCCAGAACACCCCGTCGCTGCCGCACCCTGCCTTGCAGCGGCTGCGTGTCGACCGGGCGCGGCTCCTGGCGCAAGTGCGTGAGGATCCGCTGGACGCCGGCGGCTACTACGCGCTCGCGGAGTACTTCGATCACGTAGGCGACGCCGACCGCAAAGCGCTGATGTCCGAGATCGCCCACGCGCTGGAGGGCGATCCGGACGCGGCCCCGCGCGCGCCGAGGCTGATTCTTTCTGCGACCGACCGCGCAGGGCTGCGGCATCCGGCGCTGCGCGGCGAGGCCGGCGAGCTGCTCGCCTTGAGCGGCGTGGCGCTGTGCCGCGCCCACCCGGCACGTGGAAGGGCCGCGGGGAGCCGGGAGGAGTTCCGGCTCGACGCCGGGCGCGGAGCGCAGGCTGCCGCCGACGCGCTGCTCGCCGCCGTGCGCATCCTCGGGCTGCGCGCGCCCGACCTCTACATCTCCGAAGACAACGGCCCGCCGTTCGCGCTGACGCACACGGCGCAGGGAACGCGGATCCTCATCGGCCGGTTGGCGGTGAAGAGGCTTTTGCCCGAGGCCGAGCTGCGCTTCTTCGCCGGGCGGGCGCTGTTCACCCAGAACCCGGATCTGCTCGCGCTGCGGACCCTGAAGAAGGAGGAACTCGCGCGCGGGCTGGCCGTGCTCCGGCAGGTGGTCCGCAGCGGCCGCAACCTCTCCGGTGAGGCCCGCGCCATCCGCGAAGGGCTCTCGCCCCGGGCGATCCCCCGGATCCGCGAGCTGTTCGAGCGCGTCGGCCAGGAGCTGCCGTGGGCGGCGCTGGCAGACGGCGCGCGTCACTCGGCCAACCGTGCCGGGCTGGTGGTCTGCGGTGGCGTCGCGCCCGCGCTGCAGGCGTTGCGGGCGAAGAAGGCGCTCCGCAGCGAGGTGGTGGAGCTGATCCGCTTCGCTGCGTCGGAGCGCTACCTGCGCATCCGGAACAAGCGGCTGTAGCGCCGGGCGACGCTATTCGGACTCGCAGGGAGAGAGGGCGATCCCAGTCGGACCGATGCCATCCGCGCCTACAGGACGGAAGGTTCACCGAACCCGGGTGGAGGCGATCCGCTCAACCGCTGGATTGCCATTCCTTTGACCACCCTCAGGCGCGAACCGTCGAACGATGAGTCAGCGCCAACCGCTGGGTGTGTCGCTTCCGCATCTACTGAACCTGAATCCGCAGCGTCAGCGCCAGTAGCCGCGAGGAGCTCCCGCCGAGCTCGTGCTGGTAGCCGAAGTCGATCTCTGCGTTGTCGATCATCAACCCGAGCCCGCCGGTGACCAGCCGTGCCCGGCGGAACTGGTCCCAGGCGTAGCCGGCGCGGATCGGGAGGAAGTTGCCGAGCACGTACTCTCCACCCGCGGAGACGGCGAACACCGGCGTCGGCCCGTTGAAGTCCCCGCGCACGTCCGCGGCGAGGCTGAACACTGGGCTCGTCCAGCCGACGGACAGCGCGTAGAAGCGCTGGAACTCGGGGTTGCGGATGTCGATGAGGTTGTGTCCGGAGAACCCGAACACGAGCCCGCCGAAGTTGAGGACCACGCCGGCGTCCCCGGTGACGGCGTTCGCGTTCTGCGCGCCGGTCATCAGCACGTGTCGCATGGACAGACCGATGCTCAGCGTCGGTCCGAACGGAATCGAGAACGCGCCCGTGTTGATGTGCGCGGTGCGCTGCGTCTCCCCGCTGCCCAGCGACACCAGGTGATAGGTGATGCCGGCCGACAGCGGGCTGGTGACGCTGTCCATCACCGACACCGAACCGAAGCCGAACGGGTTGCGCGGATCCCACGCGCCGGAGAGCTCGATCAGATACCGCTTGTAGATGCCGATCGACGCGGGGTTCCCGTCCAACGCCTCCGTGCCCAGCCCGAGCGACCGGTACGCACCGCCCATCGCGTACGCACGCGCGGCCATCACGTCCGGGATCTGCGGTCCCTGCGCCGAAGCCACGGTGGTCTGCGCGAAAGCGATTGTGGAGAGAAGGACCGCGAACGGCACGAAACGGCGCATGGAGCTTCATCCTATCTGCCTTGCTGCGACTGGGTAGGAAACCTACAGTTCGCCGCCTCATGAAGACCGGGCCAGCCGTATCCGCTCTCGCGCTCTCGCTCCTCGCCGCCGCGGCGTTCGCGTACGTGATGCCGGCGAGCTCCATCCTCCGCCGCCTGGTGGATGGCCGGGAGGATCTGCACCTTTCTGCTCTCCAGGTGAGCGGCACGGTCAGCTTCACCGACGAGGGCGCCCGTGAGGCCGGGGCCGCGCTCAACCTTCCCGGCGATCGGGAGATCCAGGGCGACCTCACCTTCTCCCTCAAGCTCCCGGGCCGCTGCCGCGCCGAGGTCACCGTTCCGGAGGGCAGCTCCAGCGCCACGGTGATGGCGTTCGGGAAGAAGCGGGTGGAGGGCAAGGAGATCGCCAGCCTCGGCGCCGCGGTGGCGGAGGTGTGCCCCTCGCTCGCGCTGAGGAGCACGTCGGAAGGTGAGGCGCGCGAGGCGCTGGAGCGGCACCTGCGCAGCCTCGGTATCGACATCCGGCGGACCTCGCTGGCGCGCTTCGAGGGGCAGATCGCGTACGTCATCGGCGATCCGCCCAAGGGTGCGCCGCAGTTCTGGATCTACAAGGACAGCCTTTTGCCCGCGCGCGTGCTGTACGCCGACGCGCAGGGGACGAAGTGGGACGTGCGCTTCCGCGACTTCGGATCGCCGGTGGCGGAGAACTGGTTCCCGCGGATCGTCGAGGTCGCGAAGAACGGGGAGCTCGTGCTGCGCTTCACCGCGCTCTCCGCCGACGCCCACGCGAAGCTGGCGGACAGCCTCTTCTGAAGGAGGCGCGTCCGCGCGTCCGCCGTGAGCTCGCTTCTGGCATCCGTCGCGGTCGGCCGTCCGGTGCGCGGCGAGTTCACCTACTCGGTGCCCGAGGCGCTGGCGTCGAAGCTGCGGCCCGGGCAGCGGATCGTCGTGCCGTTCGGCCGCGGCAAGGCGCTCGGGTTCTACCTCGGCGAAGCCGCGCGTCCGCCGGATCCGTCCGTCCAATTGAAGGCGATCATCGACGTGCTCGACGACGAGCCCGCGGTGGCCAAAGACGTGCTGCAGCTTCTGCGCTTCGCCGCCGAGCACTACCGCTATCCTTTGGGCGAGGCCATCCGCGCGGCGATGCCGCCGGGGCTGACGCAGCAGCAGGCGCAGAAGCAGGCACGCCCGGACGTGCAGCGCTTCGTCGTGGCCACGCCCATGGCGGACCCGGCTGCGCTGCTTCGCGCGCCGGCGCAGGCGGCGGTGATCCAGTACCTGCTCGCGGTGGGTGGTCGCGCCGAGATCGAGGAGCTCGCGCACGCCATCCCCGGCGCCCGGGAGTCGGTGAAGAAGCTCGTATCGCGCGGCTTCGTACAGATCGAAGAGGTGCCTATCGAAGCGGGCGTGAAGGAGGGCCTCCAGCACGGGCGGCACGAGCGGCTCACGCCGGAACAGGATGTGGCAGTGGCGGAGCTGGCGCGCGCGCTCGATGCCGGCGAATTCCGCCCGTATCTGCTCCACGGCGTCACCGGCAGCGGGAAGACCGAGGTCTACCTTCAGGCGATGGAGCACGTCCTTCGGCTGGGGAAGGGTGGGCTGATCCTGGTTCCGGAGATCGCGCTCACGCCCCAACTGGTGGGCCGCTTCCGCAGCCGCTTCGGGACGTCGGTCGCGGTGCTCCACTCCGCGCTCAAGGATCGCGAGCGGTTGTTGCACTGGCAGGCGCTGCGCAAAGGCGACGTGCGGATCGCGGTGGGCGTGCGTTCGGCCATCTGGGCGCCGGTCCGCGACCTCGGGTTGATCGTCGTCGACGAGGAGCACGATCCGTCGTTCAAGCAGGAGGACAAGCTCCGGTATCAGGCGCGCGACCTCGCGGTGGTGCGCGCGCGACTGTGCGGGGCGACCGTGGTGCTGGGCTCCGCCACGCCGTCGCTGGAGACGCTGGAGAACGCGCGGCGCGGCCGGTACAGCAAGCTCGAACTCAGGTCCCGCGTCGACGATCGGCCGATGCCCGCGGTCCACATCGTCGACCTGCGCCGGGAGCGGCCGCGCACGCCGGAGACGGCCGGCACCGAGCCCCCGGTGCTCTCCACGCCGCTGCTGGCTGCGATGGAGGAGACGCTCGGTAAGGGGCAGCAGGTCATCCTCTTCCTCAACCGGCGCGGGCACAGCACGTTCCTTTTGTGCGAAGTGTGCGGCACCGCGGTCCGCTGTCGCAGCTGCGACGTCTCGGTGACGCACCACCAGTCGATGCGGAAGGTGATGTGCCACTACTGCGGCGAGGGCGGGCCGGTCCCGGAGCGCTGCGCCGAGTGCAACGGCACCATCCTCAAGCTGGGCGTGGGCACCGAGCGCGTGGAGGAGGAGGTCGCCGCGCACTTTCCGAACCACTCGGTGGCCCGGCTCGACCGCGACGCCGCCTCGAGCGCGGAGCGTCTCACCGAGCTCTTGGCCTCGTTCGCGCGCCGGGAGATCGACGTGCTGGTGGGGACACAGATGGTGGCGAAGGGGCACGACTTTCCTGGCGTGACCCTGGTGTGCGTGGTGATGGCGGACACCTCGCTGTCGATCCCTGACTTCCGGGCGGCCGAGCGCACCTTCCACTTGTTGACCCAGGTCGCAGGACGGGCCGGGCGCGGAAGGGATCCGGGGCGCGTGCTGGTGCAGACCTACAACCCCGACTCCGAGCCGATCCGGCGCGTGGTGGCGCACGATTACGACGGCTTCAGCGACACCGAGCTGCGCTGGCGGAGGGCGCTGGCTTATCCGCCATTCACCCGGATGGCGGCGGTGCGCGTCGAAGGCGACCACCCCGAACAGACGGCCCGGATCGCCCAGGACCTGGGGCAGCGGGTCGCCCGGAGGATGCCGCCTGCCAGTCATGGCGTGCGCCTGTTGGGACCGGCCCCCGCGCCGATCACGCGGATCAAAGGGAAGACGCGCTGGCAGCTCATGCTCAAGGGGCCGACACACGCCTCGCTCGGTCCTCTGCTCTCCGAGATCGAAGCGCGCCTGCCCGAGCTGCCCTCTGCGGTGAAGGTCGTGATCGACGTGGACCCGACGGCCATGCTGTAAGCTCGCGCCGCTCCATGACCGCCCCGGTCCTTCTCGTCCACGACGACATCGCCACCATTGCGTCCGTCCGGCGGTTGCTCGCGCGCGACGGGTTCGAGGTGATCCTCGCCACCTCGGCCGCGGATGCGGTCATCGCCTTCGGGCACTACCTCCCGTCGCTGGTGATCCTTGCGCCCGGTGTGGAGGGAGGCCGCGGGCAGATCGTCCTCGAAGAGCTGGCGCAGCATCCCGATCGCACGTTCGCGCGTGTGCTGCTCCTGGGCGAGTCGGTGCCGGGCTTCGGTGCGCCGGTGGTGCCCTTGCCGCTCGATGGTCGCTCCTTCCTCGAGCTCGTCCATCAGGTGATGCGCGATCCGTCGGACGGCGCGTCGTGGCGCGTGATCGAAGGCCACCGGCGAAAGACCACCGAGATCCCCGCGCTGGTGCCGCGCGCGCCCGAGGAGTGGCGGGCGACCGGCCCGCGGGAGGCAGAGAGGGATCTCGAGGAGGAGCTGCTCGGCGCCGCGAGTCAGCTGGACGAGGCCGACTGGGAACTGGCGGCGATGACGTCCGACGAGCGGCTCGCGTACCGGCGGGAACAGCTGCGCGCCCGTCAGGCGGAGGCGGCCGCACAGGCCGCGTTCGAGGAGACGCACCGCGAGGTCGAAGCGGAGGCGATCGCCACGCTGGAGAATACGCTTCCGGATCTGCAGGAGCCCTCGCCGCCGCCACCGGCCTCCCGGCCCGATCTCGACGCCGAGCTGGAGGACTTCGAGCGCGAGGTCCTGGAGGCGGTGCACGAGCGGCGGCGCCAGCGTGAAGCCCGCAAGGCCGCCCAGGCGAGGGAGGCGCTGGAGCGCGCACGTTCCGACGCCGGTCCAGGTGCCGACGCTTCGTCGCCACCCGGGCCGGTGACGGAACAGACCGACTGGTTGGGCGACGAGGACGGGGCGGCGAGAGCAGAGCGCGCCCGGCGGGAAGCGGAGGAGGCCGCGGCCGAGGAGGCCCGCCTCGCCGCGGAAATCGAAGCCCGCGCGCGCCGAGCGGCGATCGCCGAGGACTGGCTCCGGGAGGACCCGGAGATGGGCGCGAGCCTGAACTGGAACGACGCGCTGACCACGCCGGCGGCCGGTGAGGAGTCCGGAGTGCCCGCCGAAGGCGGAGGAGCGGAGTTCGAACGGGAGCCCACGTGGTCCGCGGGGGAGGGAACCGCGGCTCAAGTGGAGGAGTCGCTTTCGGTCGGCGCGGAAGAGGTTGCGCAAGCGGGCGTCGCAGGCGCTGAAGCGGAGCTGGCGCAGAGCGCGGGGGGGCCGTTCGCTGCGGAGGAAGCGGCAGCGGGCGTAGACACCGAGGCGTCGTGGTTCTCGACGCGGGAAGAAGCGGAGCGCGCGGCGGAAGCGGAGATCGCAGCGTCGGCTGAAGGTGGAGACGCTGAAGCCCAACGCGCAGCGGCGCCAGAGTGGGCCGTGGAAGAGCCGCGGCCTTCGGCAGACGAGCCAGCCGAGGAGTTGTGGTTCGCGACGCGAGGGGAAGAGAACCGCGCAGCGGAAGCGACGGAGTTCGCTGCGTCAGCTGAAGCTGAAGGCAGTGAAGCCGAACGCGTCGCAGAGGAGTTACACGCAGGAGAGGCTGCGTCGGCTGCAGAAGAGGCACGCCGTGCAGCGAGGGAGGAAGCGGAACGGGCTGCGGAAGCGGAGATTGCAGCGGGAGCGGCGCCCTTCGCTGCGCCCGCCGAAGTTGAACGCACTCAAGCCGAACTCGAAGCGGTGCCCGAGCTGACCGTGGAAGGGTCGCGGATTTCGGCGAGCGAGCTGGCCGAGGAGTCGTGGTTCGCGACACGACAGGATGCGGAGCGCTCAGCGGAAGCGGAGATCGCAGCAGGAGCGGAGCAGATCGCCGCGCCAGCTGAGGCAGAAGGCATTGAAGCCGAACGCGCCGCAGAGGACCTCGATGAGGCGGAGGCTGCGTCGGCTGCTGAAGAGGTACGCCGCGCGGCGTTGCACGAAGCGGAAGGGGCTACGGAAGCGGACGCAGCAGGAGCAGAGTCGTTCGCTGCGCCACCGGAAGCTGAAGGCGCTGAAGCCGACCGCGTAGTGGCGGCCGATCTGACCGCGGAAGAGTCGCGGCTTCCGGCGAGCGAGCTGGCCGAGGAGTCCTGGTTCACGGCGCGAGAGGAAGCCGAGCGCGCAGCGAGCGCGGAGCGGTTCGCTTCGCCAGATGGAGCTGAAGGCACGGAAGCCGAACGCGCCGCGGAGGAGCTCCAGACAGCGGAGGCTATGTCGGCTGCGGAAGGAACGACCCGTGAGGCATGGGAGGAAGCGGAGCAGGCTGCGGGAGCGAGGCGGATTGCTCCGCGAGCCGGCTCTGCGCATCCGGAAGCCGAGCGTGCGGCTGAGGCGGAAATTGTCCCGGTAGCGGCGCGGTTCGCTTCGGCATCTGCAGCAGACGGTTCGGCACCCGGACTGACGGCGGAAGATCCGCGACGCGCAGTCGAGGCCGAAATAGCCGAAGAAAAAGGCGCCGACGCTGGATTCGCCGCGGACGCGGAGGTGTTTTCCGCGCGCGCCGACATTGAGACTTCGGAACCTGGGCTGGCGGCGGACGCCGGGTTCGCTTCGGAAGCGATACCGGAGGGGCGGTTCACTGCGCCCGCCGAAGCAGTAGGCCCACCCGCCGAGCTGACCGCGGGTGCGGGGCGACTCTGGACGCGCGAGGAAGCGGAACGGGCGGCGGCAGCGGAGATCGAAGCGGCACGATCTTCTGCGCTCGATGAAGCAGAGGGCGCGGAGGCTGACCTGGTCGCGGACGAGGCACCACCCTCGGCGCGAGAGGAAGCGGAGCAGACTGCGGAAGCGGAGATCGACGCGCAGGGCGCGGAAGCCGGGCTGGGCGCTGCGGAAGAGGCAGACGACGGCGGCGCGGCCGACTTCGGAGCGGACGCGGCGCTCGACGAAATAGAACCCGCGGCCGAAACCGATTTCGCCCCTGAGCGTGAGGCCCGGCTCGCAGCCCGCGCGGCGCGGTTCGCGGCGGCCGAGCGCTCCTCCTTCGACACTTCGTCCGTGGCCGACCTGTCGCGCCAGGCCGAGCTCGAAGCCAGGCTGAAGGAGGCGGAACAGCGACGCATCGAGGCCGAGGCGCGGGCTCGCGCGGCGGCGGAGGCGCGGGCGCAGCTCGAGGCGGAGCTGGCGGCGGCGGCGAGCGAACGCGAACGGCTCGCGGCGGAAGCGCGTACCCGCGCGGCGCGCGAGGCGGAGCTCCTGGCGCTGCTGACGGAGAAGGAGGAGGCGCTCGCGGCGGCGACGGCACGTGTCGAAGCGCTCATCGCTCGCGAACGGGAGGCGTCCAACGCTGCGCAGGCTGCCCGGGAGGACGCCGCGAGGGTCAAGCGCGACACGGAACGCCGCGCGGACGAGCTCCGCGCCGAAACGGAGGCGACGATCGCGGCTCTTCGCCAGAAAGCCGAGCGTTCCGCGGAGGTCGCCCGGCGGGAGCGGGAGGAACGGGAAGCCCTGGCCGCGCGGCTGGCGCTTTTGCAGCGCGAGAGCGACGAAGCCCAGGCCCGCGCGGATGCGGCCCAGCGCCTTGCCGAGGCGGAACGGGCTCAGCTCGAAGCGGAGCAGGAGGCCCGCGGACAGGCGCTGCGCGAAGCCGCGCGCGCCCGAGACGAGGCGGAGACGGCGGCGCGGGTCGTCCACATGCCCTTCGACAGCCCGGCTCTGCGCGCGCTCGACGTCCCGCCGGCCGGCACCGTGCAGACCGAGGAGCTCGCGCGGCTCATCCTGCGCCTGTCGACCTCCCGCGCCGAGCTCCGGCTCGATCTCCGCGTCGACGACGCGCTGCGCACGCTCTGGTTCCAGCGCGGGTTGCTGGTGGGCGCGGCGTCCTCGCTCGCGCACGAGTCGGTGCTGGCGCGTGCCCGGCGCGACGGGCTCATCGACTCGCGGCAGGACGCGGAGCTGCGTGCCCTCCGCGGAATGTCGCAGGGTGAGCTTCTGCAGCGGCTGCGCGCGCGCGGCTACCTGCGTGACCACGAGGTGGTGCCGCTGGTTCAGCGGTACACGGAGCACATCGCGCTCGAGGCGCTGGCCGAACCGAAGTCGGACTACCGCCTCGCCGACGATCCGCCGCCTCCGGGCGTCCCGCTCGCGGCGATCCCGCGGAACCCGTCCCACCTCGCGTTCGAGGCGCTCCGCCGTGCGCTCGATGGCGAGCAGGTGTTGATCGCCTCCGGCGGCCTGGGGGCGATCCCCAGGCTGCGCGAGGAAGATCTCGATCTCCGCGCCCTCACGCTGGGCGATCGCGAGCGCCGGTTCCTCGGCCTCATCGACGGAGAGACCAGCGTCGAGGAGCTGCTGCTCGCGTCCGGCCTGCGCCAGGAGACCGCGCTGCGGATCCTCGCCGCCGGCGCCGCGCTCGGCTGGTTCGAGATCGAGCCCGCTCCGGCGCAGGATGCTCCGCCGAGCGCCGAGCTCGAGCTCGATCGCCTGGAGGCCAAGTTCCGCGAGGTCCAGGACGCTGACTACTTCGCCATCCTCGGGCTCGCCCGGTCGGCGGGAAGCGACGAGGTCCTCCGCGCGTTCCAGCACCTCTCCGCGGAGTTCGATCCGCTCAAGTTCGCCGGTCACCCGGACGCCACCGTCCTGCACCGCGCCCGGGTCGTCCACGAGGCCCTGGCGGAGGCCGCTCAGGTGCTCCGGGACGATCGTCTGCGCGAGAACTACGCGCGGCACCTTCTGGATTGATCTTCGCCGGCTGGGTCATATTGAGGACGTCATGGTGCGCGAAATCCTGATCTGGCCGGATCCCATCCTGAAGAAGACGGCGGCTCCGGTGGCCAGCGTCGACGACAAGGTCCGCAAGCTCGTCGAGGACATGTTCGAGACGATGTACGACGCGGAAGGCATCGGCCTCGCCGCGCCGCAGATCGGCGTGCTGCAGCGGGTGATCGTCCTCGACACGCGTCCGAGGCAGCCGGAGTCACGGCCCATCGCGATGATCAACCCCGAGCTGCTCGAGCTGCACGGCAAGACCACCTATGAGGAGGGCTGCCTCTCCATCCCGGGCGAGGCGGAGGAGGTCGAACGCGCGGCGGTGGTGAAGGTGCGCTACGTCGATCCGGACGGCAACGAGCAGACGCTGGTCGCCGACGGACTCCTGGCGATCGCCATCCAGCACGAGACGGATCACCTCAACGGCACCGTGTTCGTGGACCACCTCTCCACGCTCAAACGCGAGCTGATCCGCAAGCGGATGAAGCGCCTCAAAGCCGAACGCGCCGAGGTCCGTCCGCAGGCCTGAGCCCGAAAGAACGCCGACACTCCGGCGGGACGCGTTTTCACGTGGCATGTGGGTCGACTTAGGCCCTCCCACACCGTCGACGCTCGCGTCGGAGTCGCGCGCTGTATAACGCGCCCATGCGCCCGCTCGACCTCCGCTCCGACACCGTCACCCGCCCGTCCGCAGAGATGCGCCGCGCGATGGCGGAGGCTGAGGTCGGAGACGACGTCTACGGCGAGGATCCGACCGTGCAGCGCCTGGAGGCGCGCGTGGCCGAGATGCTGGGCAAGGAGGCCGCGCTCTTCACGTCGTCCGGGACGATGGCGAACCAGCTCGCGATCGGCCTGCACTGCCGTCCCGGAGACGAGGTCATCGCCGAGGCGGGCAGCCACTGCCTCAACTTCGAGAGCGGCGCGATGGCGGCCTTGTGGGGCGTGCAGGCGCGCACGGTCGCCGGAGACCGCGGCCTGTTCGACGCGGAGGATGTCACGCGACTGGTGCGGCCGATCGCCGACGTCTACCCGCGCTCGCGGCTTCTGTGCGTGGAGAACACGCACAACCGGGGCGGCGGCACGGTCTGGCCGCTGGACCGCTACACGCGCGTGGTCGAAGCGGGACGCCGGGCCGGGCTGGCGGTCCACCTCGACGGCGTGCGGCTGTTCAACGCGCAGGTGGCCTCCGGCGTCCCCGCCCGACGCTACGCCGAGCTCGCCGACACGGTGTCCATCTGCTTCTCCAAGGGCCTCGGCGCGCCGGTGGGCTCCGCGCTGTGCGGGCCGCGCGAGCTGATCCGTCAGGCGCGGGTGCTCCGCAAACGCCTCGGCGGCGGCATGCGTCAGGTGGGCATCCTCGCCGCCGCGGCGCTCTGGGCGCTGGAGCACAACATCGACCGGTTGGTCGAAGATCACCGCAGCGCGCGGTGCCTCGCGGAGATCCTGGCGGAGCTGCCGGGTGTGCGGTGCGACGTGGAACGCGTGGAGACGAACATGGTCTTCGCCGAGTTCCCCGAGCCCGCATCGGAGGCGTGCGCGAAGCTCGCGTCGATCGGCATCCTCGCCAACCCGGAGGGCTCCACGCCGCGGATGGTGCGGATGGTGACGCACCTCGACGCACCGCTGGAGGCGATCGAAGCGGCCGCGCCGAAGCTGCGGGAGTGCTGGCGCCACTGATCCGGCGCCGTCCGGGCGCGTGGTACCCTTCGGGGCGCCTTGATGCGCCCCGTCTTCGCCTGCCTCGCCGCGCTCGTCTTCGCCGGCTGCGCTACGCCGCGTGCCGAGAAGATGAGCTTCGCGGAGGCGTTCGGCGACGACCAGCCACTTGTTCCGGCGCAGACACAGCCCGTCCCGCGTGTGAAGGCGAACACCCGGACGGTCGCTTCCGCACAGAGTGCCGGCGGCGCGGCCCGCGCGGAGGAGTCGCTCGAGCTCCAGGCCGAGCTGGCGCGTTTTTCCGCCGCCGCGCGACAGGCGCGCGCGCACACTCGGCGTGGCGCGCCGATGCCGCTCGTCCAGCAGGAGAACTGGAACCGCGTCCTCGACGCGATCGATCGGTTCCTGGCGCGTGCGCCCGAACAGACCGCCTCCACCGACGTCATCAGCGCGCGGGTCGCCGCGGAGGCGGAGCTGGACATGGACGCGCAGGTGTACGGCGACTTTCCCGCGCTGCTCGCCGAGCGGGTGATGGACCAGGTGACGAAGCTGGCGGTGCGGATGGCGAAGCTGCGCCGCCTCCAGGTGCGGCCTACCCGCCCGAAGCTCACGTTCGAGTGGCCGATCGAGCCCGTGGTGGTGACGAGCCTGTTCGGGCGCCGCATGCACCCCATCACCCATGTGATGAAACCGCACTACGGCGTGGATCTCTCCGCCTACGGCGGTCAGCTCGTCTCCGCGGCGGCGAAGGGGACGGTGATCCGCGCCGGCTGGCATGGGGCGCACGGTGTGCAGGTGGAGATCCAGCACCCCGGGGGAATCATCACCCGCTACAGCCACCTGAGCGCGGTTCTGGTGGAGGAGGGCACGGTCGTCGAAAAGGGCGATCCGATCGGCCTTGCAGGCACGACCGGCCTGAGCACCGGCACGCACCTGCACTTCGAGTTCTGGCGCGACGGGCGGCCGCGCGATCCGCTCGAGGAGATGGCGCAGCACTCGGACCGTGAGGCGGTCGCCGGCGTGCCGCGCAGCTGACCGTCGAAACGAAAAGGGCGCCGCCTGAGGAGGCGACGCCCTTCGGTCCAGTGATGCGAGCCGGCGGCTAGAGGCTCTGCTTCAGCTCCTTCGCCGGGCGGAAGCCGATGGTCTTGGTGGCCTTCAGCTTCATGATCTCGTTGGTCTGCGGGTTGCGGATCTTCCGAGCCTTGCGGGTGCGGATCGACCAGGTGCCGAACCCGGGGTAGCTGAACCGCGCGTCCTTCTTCACGGCCTTGCCGATCGTGCCAAACACCACATCGAGCACCTCGGTCGCCGCCTTCTTGGTCAGCCGTGACTGGGAAGCCACCGCTTCGACGAGCTCTGCCTTGGTCATTGGATTTCCCTCTCCCTTTGAGCCGCGGGTCGTGCCCGCGCGGGCGTTTGGTAACAAATTGTTGTCGTCGATGTCAACGCACCGGCGCAGCCGGATGCGGAAAATCGGCCCCGCGGGCATGTATTTTTGACCTCAAAAATTACAGCTGCCGGCCTGGGCGGGATCCGGCCGCTTCCCTCGGAAAACGGCCCGCCTGGAGTCCCTGTTCTGATCGTCGTGGATCAGAATTGTCAGCAAATTCGATCAGTTGTGCGTGGCTATGTGATCGAAATGACTCGCGATGATGTTCGACGCGCGGATCAAACACGGCGGGTATCCGCGATCAGCCCTGGCGGCTAGGCTCGGGCCGGGATGAGGCTCCTTTCCGCCATCGCGGCCGCCAGCCTGCTCGCCTCATGCGCGCTCGGCCGTGCCTCGGATCGTCCAGCGCCGGCGCAGCCGGGGGCGCCCGCGGAGCCACCGCCGGAGCAGGTGGTGTTCGCCGACTCGAGCGCGCCCGCCGCGGGTGCGGATGGAACCCAGGCGCATCCATTCCGGACGCTCGCGTCGGCGTTGGCGGCGGTGCGTCCGCCCGCGACGGTGCGGCTGGCGGTGGGGCTCTACCTCGGCGAGGCGGTGGTGCCGGGCGACGTCCGCATCGAGGGCGAGCGCACCGCGGTCATCTACGCGGGCGGAACCGGGACCACGCTCCGCCTCGAAGACGGCGCCAGCCTCCACGGGCTCACCGTCCAGGGCGGAGCGGTGGGCGCGGAGGTCAAGGGCGCGGTGCGCATCGAAGAGGTCGCCTTCAGCGGGCAGCGTCAGCGGGCGATCGCCGTCTCCGACCACGGGGCGCTCGCGCTGATCGACGCCGACATCGAAGGCACCGTCAGCGAGACCCGGGGCGTGGTGCTCGAAGAGGGCGCGCGTGCCGAGGTGACCGGCGGCCGGTTCCACGGCGGTCTGCGGATCGGCGTCGAGGCGAAGGCCGGCACCTCGCTCCGGGTGGACCACGCGGTGTTCGACGGGCCGGTCGTCGCGCTCAAGGCGGATCGCTCCGACCTCGCTGCCACCGGGCTCCGCATCTCCGGCGGCCGCGGTCCCGCGATCTCGCTTTCGGGAACGCGTGCCTCGCTCCGGGACATCGTCATCCACGGGCACGAGTACGGCCTTTTGGCGAACGCCGGCGCCGTGCTCGACGTGCGTGACTTCACCACGGTCCGCGCCGAGCGCGCCGGCATCGGCGGCGTTGAGGTGCGCGGGGAGATCGACGGGCTCGTCGCGCTCGACAGCGGCAACTTCGGCGCGGTGCAGTTGATTTCGTCGACCGCCACGGTGCGGCGCTTCATCATCGCCCGTGCGCAGAACGCCGGCATTTCGGTGAACGGCGGGGACGTGACGCTGATCGACGGATCGATCGTAGATGTGTCCGACCCGGCCGACGCCGAGGGCGACGGGGTCAGCGTCCGTCACGCCGGGCTCCGCGGTACCGCGCTCACCGAAGCGCGGGTGTCTGGTACCGGCGTGCTCGCGGCCGAGGCCTCGCGCGTCGCGGTGGCGGAAGCGGCGATCGCCTCCGCGCGCTATGGCGGGCTCCACGCGGAGACCCGCGCGCGGCTGGACGCGGTCTCCGCCATCGTCCGGGGAGGAGGGAACGCGGCGCTGGTGGTGCTCCACGACGCGCGGCTCCGCGCCGATGCGCTGGAGACAGCGCAGAACGCCCAGGGGCTTTTGTGGGCGGAGTGTGGCGCGGGAGCGGAGGTGTGGCTGGGCCGCGTGCGCGGCGCCGAAGCCCACGCAGTCCACGCCGCGTGTGCGGGCCGCTGGCTTCGCCCCGCACTGCTCGACCCGTTCGCCACCGAGCAACCCGACGAAGAGTGACAGACAGCCCGCCCGACGACGCACGAAGCCCCCTTCACTCTCGGACGGACTCGAGAACCCCCCGGACGCGTGAGAATCGAGCGAGGTCGGCGCGGCAGATCGCAATCCCGAGCACCTCTCTTCGCATGCCGTCCGGACGAAGGGGGCTCGCCGGGTGCTGTCACCTGTCAGCGGCTCACGCCGCGCCGCGCGCCGCAGGGCCGGGCAACCTCACGGTCTTCTCTGCCCTTCGGCGAGGGCGGCTTCCGCACCGGTCTCACGGCTGAACGCCGATGCTGAGCATTGCGAATCGCTTGCGTCCGCCGGCCGGCCCAACGAAGCCGACCTGGCTGTTCCCTCAGCCGACCCGCGTGGCGCGCGCGGCCAGCCAGTCGCGGATGCGCGGGAAGACCTCGGTCGGAGCGCCCAGGCCGAAGATCAGATCGCCATGGCCGTAGTCGAGGCGGTCGCCGTTGTCGCGCCCGAAGATCATCAGCGTCTTGTCCGGGCTGCCGAGGACCTCGTACGCCGCGGTGACCACGTCCGGCGGCGCGAGGCGATCCGACGACCCGCCCGCCACCAACACCGGGATCCGGATCCGCGCCATCCCCGCGCGGTAGTCCACCGAGCGGTCGAAGGATCGGAACGCGTCGTGATCCAGCCAGTCGCTGAACTGGAGCAGGACCTTGCGGCCGACCGACGACACGACCTGCGCGTAGATCTTCCTCTGCGCCGTGGGCGGGATGTGCTCGGGGTTGAAGACCACCTCGGTGAGCGGCAGCGTGACGTGTCCGAGGAACGGCGCGGTCAGGAGGCTGAACACGCGCTGGTGCAGCGCCCAGGGCCACGCCAGCGTCCGGGCCACACGCAGAAGGCGGTGCATGTACGGCTGGTAGCGGAAGAACGCCGGCGACCCGAGCGTCACCAGGCCCGCAAGGTGCGCCGCTTCTGGTCCCTGCGCCACGCCGTAGCCCACGAGCCCGCCCAGCGAGTGCCCCACCCAGAACGCCCGCTGCGCGCCCGTGCGGCGCAGCACCTCGTTCAGGAACGCCGGCCCATCGAGGAGGATGTGATCGTCCACCGAGTAGTCGGAGCTGCGCCGTCCCTTCGGCGCCCCCCTCGAGCGGCCGGTGCCGCGCCAGTCGACCGAGTAGCAGTCGAACCCCTGCTCCGCGAGGTACATCGCCAGCGAGAGTGGAGGCTCGAGGTCCATGTTGCGGTGGTTCGCCGCAAGGCCGTGGCACAAGAGCACCGGCTCCTCGAAGCGCCGCGTGGCCGGTGCGCGGCGGAACGCGGTGAGCGACCAGCCGTCTTTGGCCGTGACCGCAATGCGCTCGGCGCGGGGGCGGTTCAAGCGATAGACGCGCCGGACCGCCTGGATCCACAACCAGAGCAGGGCCGCAAGCGCAATGAACGTGGCGATGGCGGGGAGGAGGGGGGATGCGGAACCCATGGGTCGGTGGGTCGTCTACTCGGAATTGATCCCTGTTATCGTCCGTTCGCTCGCCCGATGGATGATGCGCAGATCGCCACCGCCGCTGCGACGGTGGGGCGGGAGGGACGGATGGTCAAGCTTCGCAAGTTGATGTTCGTCCTGCCCAACCTCTTCACCGTCACCTCGATCTTCTGCGGCTTCTACGCCCTCACCTTGTGCAGCGGCGAGGCCACGCCGGCCCAGCTCTACCAGGCGGCGATCGCCATCTTCTTCGCCATGTTCTTCGACGGGTTCGACGGCCGCGTGGCGCGCCTCACCCGCACCCAGAGCCAGTTCGGCGTGGAGCTCGACAGCCTCGCGGATGTCGTCTCCTTTGGCGTGGTGCCGGCGATGCTGGCCTACAAGTGGGCGCTCGCTCCGCTCGGGCTGGTGGGGATCTTCATCGCCTTCGGGTACGCGGCCTGCGGCGCGCTGCGGCTGGCCCGTTTCAACGTCATTGCCCAACGGTCCCCGCATGGAGGTGCCTCGGCCTTCTTCGTGGGGCTGCCGATTCCCTTCGCGGCGCTGGGGATCGTCAGCATGGTACTGGCGCACTACGCGCTGTCCCACGGCAGCCAGTTGCCCGCCACCGTCCAGGTGCCCATCGCCGTCGTGGTGGTCCTGCTGTCGCTCTTGATGGTCTCCACCATTCCGTTCCGGACCTTCAAGCACGTCCGGCCCTCGAGCGTGTCGATCGGGATCTTCGTGGTGCTCTGCGCGCTGAGCGTGGCGGTGTCGATCCTCTGGCATCCGGCCTTCGTGCTGGTGCTGCTGTTCGGCGCGTATCTGTTGATGGGCTTCGGGGAGTCGATGCTCGCGCTCGGCCGCCGGCTCTCCGCGGCGCGGGTGGGGCTGCCCGCGGCGGCGGTCGCCCTCGAGGACGACGATGTCGACGAGGATGAGGACGACATCGACGAGCAGGACTACCTCTAGAAACCGTAGTATCCGCGCCTCGTGCGCATCGAGGTCCTCTGCACCGGCGACGAGCTGCTCACCGGCGTCGTCCCCGACACCAACAGCCCGTGGTTCATGGCGCGCTTGCTCCGCCTGGGCGAGCGCGTGTCCCGCACCACGGTGGTGGGGGACGATCGCGCCGCGATCCGGGACGCGCTCGGGGAGATCGCCGAGCGCGCGGACGTCGTGCTGGTGAGCGGCGGGCTGGGGCCGACCGCGGACGACGTCACCGCGGAGGCGGCGGCGGAGGCTGCGGGCGTGGCGCTGGTGGAGGACGTCGCGACGGTGGCGCGCCTGCGCGAACGCTATGCCCGGCGGCAGCTTCCGCTCTCTCCGAACGTCCTGCGACAGGCGCGCGTGCCCGCGGGGGCGGAGGTCGGTGCCAACGACGTCGGAGCGGCGCCGTTCTTCGCGCTGACGCTGGGCCGATGCCGCGCCCTGTTCGTCCCCGGCGTGCCGGCCGAGTACCGGCACCTGGTCGAAACGCAGGTGCTCCCGCGGATCGAACGCTGGCGCGCGCCCGGGTCCGGAGCGTTCTCCTTTCGGATCCTCAAGACCATCGGCCTGCCCGAGGCCCGGCTCGACGAGCAGGTGGCGCCGCTTTCGGGCCGCCACCCCGGCGTCACGTTCGGGTTCCGCGTGGTGCCACCGGAGAGCCATCTCGAGCTGCTCGCGCGGGGGACCACGCCCGAGGACGCGGCGGCGAAACTCGCGGCGGCGGAGAAGGACGCACGCGCGGTCCTCGGCGAATGCGTGTTCGGCGCGGACGAGGACACGCTCGCACACGTGGTGGTCTCGATGCTGGGCGCGCGCGGGGAGACGCTGACGGTCGCGGAGAGCTGCACCGGCGGCCTGGTCGCCGCGGCCCTCACCGACGTCGCCGGCGCGAGCCAGGTCTTCCCCGGGGGAGCCATCACCTACGGCGCAGCGTTGAAGACCGCGTTCGCCGACGTGCCCGCAGAGCTGATCGCCGCGAAGGGTGAGGTGAGCGCGGAGGTGGCGCGGTCGATGGCGGAGGGCATCCGCGCGCGCACCGGGACGACCTGGGCGATCGCCGTCACCGGGTACGCCGGGCCGGGAGGCGGCGACCCGCGCGAACCCGTGGGCGCCGTCCACCTGGCCGTGGCCGGGCCCACAGGGATGTGGCACGAGCGCCATCACTTCATCGGCGACCGCGAGCGCGTGCGCCGCTTCGCCACCGGGGCTGCGCTGGATCTGCTCCGGCGCCGGCTGCACGAGAGAGAAGGAGAGCGATGAGCACGAACGATTCCGATGCCTCGCGGCCGGAGGTGGGTGGCGCCGGGCCTGGCGCAGAAGGGACCGCGGCGGCCGCGCCCGCACCGACGGAAGGCGCGAAGCCGGCGCCGGACCCGGACAGTTGGGCCGCGGTGTGGGCCGGCGCGCGCACCTGGGCGCAGGCGTACCGCGTGGAGATCGCGCTCTTCCTCGTCTGCTTCGTGGTGTTCGCGTTCTTCAGCTCGCAGCGCTTTTTGCGCCAGAG
This sequence comes from Myxococcaceae bacterium, assembly GCA_019686135.1. Lineage (GTDB taxonomy): Bacteria > Myxococcota > Myxococcia > Myxococcales > Myxococcaceae > JADGHL01. Next base: position 27,989 of record JADGHL010000045.1, read on the forward strand.
CGCCGCGCCCCACTTCGTCTACCAGGCGAAGGCGTGGCTGGAGGGACGCCTCAACCTCGAGCCCTATGAGGTGCAGGAGCTCCGCTTCGAGGACACCGCGTGCGTGCGGATGGTCAACGGCGAACCCGTGCGCTGCACCGCGCCGCTCCAGCCCGGCGATCGCTGGTACTCCAGCTTCCCCGCGTTCCCGGCGGTGGTGATGCTGCCGTTCGTCGCGCTCCACGGGTACCAGTTCAACGACACCTCGTTCACCGTCATCGTCGGCGCGCTGGCGATCGCGCTGTTCTACTCGCTGCTGCGGTTCCTCGCGCAGGAGCGGGAGATCGAACGCAGCCGGGCGGAGAACATCGCGCTCGCGCTGGTGCTCGCGTTCGGCACGTTGTTCTTCTACTGCACCCTGCGCGGCGAGGTCTGGTTCACCGCCGAGGTGATGGGCGTGGCGCTAACCTGCCTGTACCTGCGCAATTCGGTGCGGGCGCGGCGGCCGGTGCTCGCGGGGCTCTTCTACTCGATGGCCGTGCTCACCCGGACGCCACTTCTCTTCGCGGGCGCGTTCTTCGTGGTGGAGGCGTTGCGGCTCCCGCCCACCGAAGGCGCGCCCTCCCCGTGGCCCGAGCGGCTCAGGCGGATCGGCCTGTTCGCCGTGGGCGCGGCGCCGATCGCCCTTCTGGCGGCGTGGTTCAACCAGGTGCGGTTCGGACGCATCACCGAGTTCGGCCACCGGTTCTTCTTCAACAACCGGGTCAACGCGGACATCGACACCTGGGGGCTGTTCAACGTGCACTACCTCGGGCGGAACCTGGAGGCGGCGTTCCTCAAGCTCCCCCAGATTCAGCTGCACCCGTTCCGCCTCTCGTACGATCCACACGGGCTCTCGCTGCTGTTGACGCTCCCGCTGATCGTCTTTCTCCTGTGGCCCCGATCGAACCGGCGCCTGCAGCTGCCGCTGTGGATTGCGCTCGCGGCGACCGCGCTGCCCGGGTTGCTCTACCAGAACGACGGGTACGCCCAGTTCGGGTTCCGGTTCAGCCTCGACTACACCCCGTACCTGCTGCTCCTGTTCGCGGCGAGCGGCTGGAGCCTGAAGGACCGCTGGGTCCAGGCGGCGATCGCGCTCGGCGTGCTGGTGAACTTCTGGGGGGCGGTGGCCTTCCGCGGGTTCACCGAAGCCATGCGCGGCTGGTAGCCCCGCGGGCCGGTGCCTCTTGACGATCCGCGCCGTCCGACCGAGCGTGATCAGCGTGGACGCACCGCCTCCCGGAAAGCGCTGGCACACCCGCGAGGACAGCGGCATCCGCCTCGATCGCGAGGGCCGCTGGTGGCACGACGACGAGCTCGTCGAGCACCCGAAAATCGTCGAGGCCTTCAACACCGGTCTGCAGGTGACCGAGGACGGCCGGTACAAGCTCGTCTTCGGCTGGGACTGGTGCTTCGTCACCGTCGAGGACGCCGCCTACCGCGTGGTGGCGGTCGACGTTGCTGACGATGGCGGCTGCCTGCTTCGCCTGAGCGACCGCAGCTTGGAGCGGCTCGATCCGTCGACCCTCACGGTGGAACAGGACGGCGTGCTGAGCTGCCGGGTGAAGGAGAAGCGGGCGAAGGCCCGGTTCACCCGCGACGCGCAGTTCGCGATCGGCGACCGGCTCGAAGAGCGCAACGGGGAGATGGGGCTTTGCCTGGGCGGCCGATGGTGGCCCCTTCGGCACGGCTGACCCGTGAACGGTCGTCCACCCGCGCCGCATGCGAACGACGCCGCGGCACCATCCGGCGGAGGTGGACCTTGCCGCGCGCGCTGTTCCACCACACGTCCGGTCGCTCCCCGGCATCGAGGCCGCTTCTGAGGTTCGGCCCCGGCGTCCACGGGACGAGCCAGCGCACCGCCGGACGGCTCGACCGGTCCACCGGCTGCACCGGTGTGAGAGCGGGCACCGCCGGGCGGGTCGCCTCGTTCACCGGCTGCACCGGTGTGAAAGCGGGCACCGCCGGACGGGTCGCCTCGTTCACCGGCTGCACCGGTGTGAGTGCGGGCACCGCCGGACGGGTCGCCTCGTTCACCGGCTGCACCGGTGTGAGTGCGGGCATCGCCGGACGGGTCGCCTCGTTCACCGGCTGCACCGGTGTGAGAGCGGGCACCGCCGGACGGGTCGCCTCGTTCACCGGAGCCGGGACGAGACAGCACGCCGCCGGATGGGGCGCCCGGTCCACCGGCGGCGCCGCGCAGGCCAGCACCAGAAGACCGAGCGCCAGCGCCCAGGCGGCGCGGGCAATCACGCCGCCGCCTCCTCGAGCGGGCCCGGCTCCTCCGGCAGCGGTTCGGCGGCGGTCCCGCGGCTGGTGCTGACGATCTTCGCCGCCAGGCTCTCCATCTCGCGCGGGTGCTCCTTGAGCCACTCGATCGCGCGATCGCGGCCCTGTCCGATCCGTTCGCCGTTGAGCGAGTAATGGCTGCCGGACTTCTCGATGAGGCCCAGGGCGGTGCCCAGGTCGACGATCTCCCCCGGCCGGTTGATGCCGACGCCGTACAACAGGTCGAACTCCGTCTCCTGGAAGGGCGGGGCGAGCTTGTTCTTCACCACCTTCACCTTCGCGCGCGAGCCGATGACCGCATCGCCCTCCTTGATGTTCCCGGTCCGGCGGATCTCGCAGCGCACCGACGCGTAGAACTTGAGCGCATTGCCGCCGGTGGTGGTCTCCGGGTTCCCGAACACCACGCCGATCTTCATCCGCATCTGGTTGATGAAGATGATGCACGTGCCCGACCGGCTGACCGCGCCGGTGAGCTTGCGCAACGCCTGGCTCATCAGCCGGGCCTGCACGCCCATGTGCGCGTCCCCCATCTCGCCTTCGATCTCCGCGCGCGGCACGAGCGCGGCCACCGAGTCGACGACGATCAGATCGACCGCGCCCGAACGGACCAGCTGCTCGGTGATCTCCAGCGCCTGTTCGCCGGTGTCCGGCTGGGAGATGAGCAGCTCCTCCACACGGACGCCGAGCTTGCGCGCGTACGTGACGTCCAGCGCGTGCTCCGCGTCGATGAAGGCCGCCACCCCGCCTTGGGCCTGCACCTGCGCGATCGCGTGCAGCGTGAGCGTGGTCTTGCCGGACGACTCGTTGCCGAAGATCTCGACCACGCGCCCGCGCGGGTAGCCGCCCACGCCGAACGCGCGGTCCAGCCCCACCGAACCCGAGGGGATGACGGCGACCTTCTGATCCGAGGTCTCGCCGCCCAGCTGCATCACCGCACCCTTGCCGAACTGTTTCTCGATGGCCGCCACCGCCGCGGCGACCGCCTTCAGCTTCTCGCTGACCTTGCTCATCCCGCCCTCGCTCCGAATCGTCCGCCGGTGAAGTCCGGCGAGAACGCGGAGCGGCGGATGAGCAACGCCCATGCCGCGCGAGCCTGAGAGCGGAGGACGCACCCAGGGCTGTCCCGAATGGCGAAGACCGTCCGCGAAAGCGGAGGAGCATCGATGTCGCTCAGGAGCTGAGAAACGCGCGCGCTGAGGCCATGAGATTGGGGGCGCACAAGCACCCGAAGTCCGAGTTCGCAGGCCAGCGCCACGCGGCGTTCCTCCGCGCCCTGCGCGGCGGTGTCGACGCTGTGCTACCCGGATGAGCGAAGCCAGGCAGTGTGTCAGGCCCGGCGCTCTTCGACGCCTGCTGCAAGAATCGCCACATGGGCGACGGCGGTGCCGGGGGCTCCTTCACTCCCTCCGCGGCAGTGGCCGCTCTGGGTTACCGAAGCTACCGAAGCCAGCAGCGTGTCACGCCCGGCGCTCTCCATCCTGCCGGAAGGATCGCCACATGGGCGGCGGCGGTGCCGGGCGGACCTCCTCCACGACCGCCGCGAAAGGTGCCCGTTGCGTCGTTGCAGCGGCTGAAGATTCGGGGCGGCTACTGCGTTCCGAGCGCCGCTCGGCGCCTGCGCGGCGTTCGCCGCCAGCCCCCGCCGCCGAATCGAGGCCGTGTGCTCGTTGGCGTCTGCCGCAGGGATCGCCACCCGGGCGGCAGCGGAGCCCGGCGCGCCTTCAGCGCCCAGCGCGACAGTCACGCCGTCGTGTCCGCCGCACCGTGCGACGGGGTTCGGCACTGGCTGCCACGCCCGCACAGCGTTCCCGCAAGTCGCCGGAGCCAGCCGGCGTGGACGGCCCCGCGTTCGTCGCGCCAGCTGCAGGTATCGCCACATGGACGCGCCACCGCGAGATGGCGGCCCTCCACGACCTGCGCAACCGTGGCCACATCGTGCCGCCCCCGCCGGCGAAGCGTGGGGGCGCTTGCTACGCGCGTCCTTCCACGCCTGCCGGTGCGATCGCCACGTCATCGCCGCCGCGGCCGCCGATCTCCCGGTGCATCCGGATGATGATGTCGCGGGTGCGGCGCATCAGGTCGTCGCGGTCCGCCGGCGTGAGGTGGGCAGTCTCGATCGGTTCGCCGATCTTCATCCGGATCAGCGTCGGGCGGATCCGGAAGCCGTCGCGCGGGAGCATCCGGCCGGAGCCCTCGATCGCGACCGGGACGATCGGCACCTTGGCCTCCAGCGCCAGCATGAAGGGCCCCTTCTTGAAGGGGAGGATGGTCCCATCCGCGCTCCGCGTCCCCTCCGGGTAGGCGATGATGTTGGCGCCCTCGCGGATCCGCTCACCGGCCTTGTGCAGCGACCGCACCGCTGCGGCGCGGTTCGAGCGGTTGATGAGGATCATCCCCGTGAATTTCATGTACCAGCCGATGAAGGGCACCTTCCCGAGCGTGTGTTTGGCGACGAAGCGCAGGTTGGCGGGGATGCCCGCGAAGGCGCAGGCGATGTCCGCCATCGACTGATGGTTCATGAGGTAGATGTGCGGCTTCGACCAGTCGATGTCCGGAAGCGGCTCCACGGCGAGGCGCGAGCCCGTCATCGCGATGAGCGGCGGCGCCCACATGGTGCGGGCCATCGCGAGCGGCAGCTCCCGGCGGAAGGTGACGAGCCCTGCGACGAACGCGCACGTGATGCAGAAGGCCGACCAGACGCCGAGGAAGATCGCCTGCAGGAGGTTGATCAGCGGGAAGATCGCCTCCAACCATGCAGGGCGGGGCGCGGCGTCGGGCGCGGGCAGGGAGGCCAGGCGCGGAGCCGCGGCGTCGGTCGCATCGGCGAGGGGGAGCTGCTCGTCAGGTCGCTGGGCTGCGGACATCCGGCCTCCAGAAAGAGAGATGCCCCTCCTAGCGGACCCACGGCCCGCCCGGAAAGAATTCCGTCCTCCAACAGCTGACCTTGGGGTCAGGATTTCCTCTCCTGATGAGCGGGCACACCGGTGCGGTTGCGTCCGCCGCCGGCCGGCGCAGTCAAGAGAGGGACGCGTGAAAGGGGAGAGCCGATGGCCAGAGACGACAGGCCGCACGTGGTGATTCTCGGTGGCGGGTTTGGAGGCCTGTACGCCGCGCGAGCGCTCGAGCACGAGCCCGTCCGCGTCACGCTGATCGACCGCAAGAACCACCACCTCTTCCAGCCGCTGCTGTACCAGGTGGCGACCGCGGCGTTGAACCCGAGCGACATCGCCGCGCCGCTGCGGGGGATCCTGCGGCGGAGCGGGACCGAGGTGCTGCTCGCCGAGGCCACGGCGATCGACCCCGAGAAGAAGCGGGTGCTCCTGACGGACGGCGAGATCGACTACGACTATTTGATCGTCGCCACCGGAGCGACGCACTCGTACTTCGGCCACGACGAGTGGGCGCGGTACGCACCTGGGCTGAAGACGCTGGATGACGCGCTGGAGATCCGCCGCCGCGTGTTGCTGGCGTTCGAGGCCGCCGAACGCGAGCCGAACCCGGCGCACCGCCGCGAGCTCTTGACGTTCGTGATCGTCGGCGCCGGAGCGACGGGCGTGGAGATGGCGGGCGCGCTGGCGGAGATCGCGCGCGAGGCGCTGGTGCGTGACTTCCACCACATCGATCCCGCCACCACGCGGGTGGTGCTGGTGGAGGGAGTGAACAAGGTGCTCCCGCCCTATCCCGACCCGCTCTCGCGGGAGGCCGCCGAGGAGCTGCAGAGCCTGGGCGTGGAGGTCCGCATCGGCGCGAAGGTGACGTCAGTGGACGAGCACGGCGTGATCGTGAACGGGAACGAGCGGATCGCCGCGCACACCGTGATCTGGGCGGCGGGAGTGGCCGCGTCGCCGCTGGCGAAGAGCCTGGGCGTTCCGCTCGACCGCGCCGGGCGGGTGTCGGTGACGCCGTTCCTTACCGTCCCTGGGCACGACGACATCTTCGTGGTGGGAGACCTCGCGCGGATCGAATCCGATGGAGAGCTCGTGCCCGGCGTCGCGCCAGCGGCCATGCAGATGGGCGTGCAGGCGGCGAAGAACGTGCTGCACCAGGTGCACGGCGCGCCGATGATGCCGTTCACCTACTGGGACCGCGGGACCTTCGCCGTGATCGGCCGTGGCGCCGCGGTGGGCGTGGCGTTCCGGCGCTTCCAGTTGAAGGGCTCCCTGGCCTGGCTGGCGTGGCTGTGCATCCACCTCCTGTTCCTGATCGGCTTCCGGAACAAGATCGTCGTGCTGGTGAACTGGGCCTACTCGTACCTCGCCGACCGGCGAGCGGTGCGGCTCATCACCGGAGCGAGCGGGCCGGTCCTCGAGCCCGAGCACGCACAGCGCGCCGAAGGATTGCTCGCCGCGCCCCCCGAGGGAACCGAGCCCGAACGCGCGACCGTGCACGCGCCTGTGTAGCGCGCCGGCTGGTGGCGCTCCGCCGTGCCGTTGTCGCGAGGCCGGGGCGATCGTGGGGCCTGCGTCGTGCGTCTGGGCGCGTCCCGTGAGCGGGCGGAGCTCGCGGGGGGATTCGCCGGAGAGGATGCTTGAGACTCCTCGCGCTCCAAGAGGGCGCTGGAGCGTGCGCGCCGCTCCGCGTGTGCGGACGAACGCCGCAGGTGTGGACGGAGCGGCTGGCGTGCGCAGAGGGAGCGGGCCCGGTCCGGCGCTTGCTCAGAGCGGGCCGGTCGGTCGGACGACGGAGAAGCTCACGAGCGTGAAGTCCGGTGCGCTTACCGGGATCGATTGGGTGGTGGTGGAGGGAGAGCACCCGAGGGGAACTTTGGGCTTGTCCGTGGGTGGCAGCAGGCTGTGTCCGCCTTTCTTGCGAAGGTTGTGTCCCGTCAAGTGGTGTTCGAGCTCACGCCATCGTGTGAGTGCTTCAGGCTGACTTCTTGATAACCGGCTTCGGGTTCATCGCTTCGAGTGC
>JADGHL010000170.1 GCA_019686135.1 Myxococcaceae bacterium
CCGCCCTCCCGTAGGAAACGATGTCCAACTCCGGTCAACCACCAGGAAGCCGCCCGCCTCCGAGTGGCAGACCGCCTCCCGTCGCCAATCCCCGGGCCACGACGCCCGCGCCGTCCTCCCGGCCCGCTACGCCGGCAGCTCCGCCTGCGCAGAGGACCGCCAATCCCCCGGCCACGACGCCCGCGCCGTCTTCCCGGCCCGCTACGCCGGGAGGTCCGCCTGCGCAGGGGCCCCCCCGCCCCGCGGCCGCACCAGGGCCGGCGACCGGTGGCGCGCGCCCCGCTCAACCGGTGACCGGGCCGATGCAGGGCGCGTCCGCTCGTCCCGCAACCGCGGCGCAGCCACACGGCGCGCCGATGCAGCCTGCAGCGCCCGGGACGATTCCGGGCGGTCCTCCTTCGATGGCAGCGATGCCCGCGCAAGGGGCACCGGCGATCGGGGCGGCACAGGCACACGGAGCTCGGAGTGCCGCGGTACCGACGGCACCCGCGACCGCGGGCGTGCAGGCACAGACCGTACGGGGTGCAGGGGCTCCGGCGATCGCGCCGACGCCGGTGTCAGCGCACCGCGCGCCCGTTCCTGCAGGTCAGGCGGTCCCGTCGATGCCCAGAGCTCCCGCGATCGCGCCCACTCAGGGACCGGGCATGAGGAGTGCCTCGGCCCCGACGACTGCGCCCGCTCAGGCGCGCGGCGCACAAATGCCCGTGATTCCGACGCTCTCGCCCGCGCAGGCATCCGGTGCACCGGTGCCCTCTGTTCCGACTGCGCCGGTCGCGGCATACGGAAGCGTGGTGGCTGGTTCTCCGACGATCGCGCCGGTGCAGGTGCACAGCGCGCCGGCTCCCGCCGCTCCGACGATCGCTCCCACTCAGGCACAGGGCTCATCGGTGCCAGTTGCTCCGACCGTCGCGCCGATGCAGACGCACAGCGCGCCGGCTCCCGCCGCTCCGACGATCGCTCCCACTCAAGCACACGGCGCATCAGTGCCAGTCGTTCCGACCATCGGGCCGATGCAGGCACACGGTGTACCGCCTCCTGCCGCTCCGGCGATCTCACCCACTCTGGCACACGGCGCATCAGTGCCAGTCGCTCCGGCCATGGCGCCGATGCAGGCACACGGTGTACCGCCTCCTGCCGCTCCGGCGATCTCACCCACTCTGGCACACGGCGCGTCGGTGCCAGTTGCTCCGACCGTCGCGCCGATGCTCCCGCACGGCGCGCCGGCTCCCGCCGCTCCGACGATCGCACCCATTCAGGCGCACGGCGCAGCAACGCCACCTGCTCCAACCATCGCGCCGATGCTCCCGCACAGCGCGCCGGCTCCCGCCGCTCCGACGATCGCACCCATTCAGGCGCACGGCGCAGCAACGCCACCTGCTCCAACCATCGCGCCGATGCAGACGCCCGGAACTCCGGCTCCCGCCGCTCCGACGATCGCACCCATTCAGGGGCACGGCGCAGCAACCCCACCTGCTCCAACCATCGCGCCGATGCAGACGCCCGGAACTCCGGCTCCCGCCGTTCCGACGATCGCACCCATTCAGGCACACGGCGCGCCGGTGCCAGTTGCTCCAACCATTAGGTCAGTTCAGGCACCGGGCACTTCGGTACCCGCCGTTCCAGCGATCGCGCCGGTGCCAGCTACTCCGACCATCGCGCCGGTGCAGGTACCCAGCACTCCAGTCCCGGCTGTTCCAGCGATCGCACCAATCCAGCCCGGCATGGCGAGAGCTACCGCTCCGACGATTGCCCCGGTCGTCCCTCCCGTCGCCCCCGCGGCGCGCGGGGGCGTGGCGCCCGCCGTTGCGCCGGTGATTCCGCCCGTGGCCCCCGCCAACCATCCTCCCGCGCCGAGCGCGCAGGCGCCGTGGCCTTCCGTCCCCGGCGTTGCGCCGATGGCCCCTTCCGTTGCACCGGCGGTGGCCGCTGCGCCCGCGGCCGCGGCTGCGTCAGGGCAGCTCACGATCGAGCAGCTCGCCGAGCTGGACCGGCTGGCGGCGACGATGGATCAGCTCGACTACTTCGAGATCCTCGGGCTGGAGAAGGCGGCGTCGCCGGCCGAGATCAAGAAGGCCTTCTACCGGGGCAGCCGGACCTTCCACCCGGACAAGTTCTTCCACGTCGGCGAGGAGGAGCTGAAGAAGAAGGTGCAGGCCGTGTACATGCGCATCACCGAGGCCTACGCGATCCTCAGGGACGACGCGAAGCGCGCGAAGTACATCGGCGACGTCACCGGCCCCGATCGCGCGCAGAAGCTCCGCTTCACCGAGGCCTCCGAGGCGGAGGTCAAGCTGCAGAAGAAGAAGGAGCTGGACGAACAGATCGGCACCACGCCGAAGGGGCGTCAGTTCTACCAGACCGCGGTGGCGGACCTGGAGGCCGGCCGGTTGGCGGCGGCGGAGCGCAATCTGAAGATGGCGCTGACTTTCGAGCCCGGGAACCAGCGCTACAAGGAGAAGCTGAAGGAGGCGCAGGACAAGCTGCTCGAAGAGTCGCGAAAGTCCGGGAGCCAGTTCAAGATCAAGTAGCGGATGAACGTCGATCTCGCGCTGCTTCTGGTGATCGCCTTCTTCGCGCTCTGGGGTGCGTTCACCGGAGCGGCGAAGCAGATCGCGAACGTCGCCTCGATGGTGATCGCCTACCTGTGCGCGCGGCCGCTCGGGAACCTGATCGCCCCCAGGCTGGCGCCCGCGTTCAATGTACCGTTGAGCGTGGCGATCGTCGCCGGGACCGTCTTCCTCTTCATCGCCGTGCTCATCGCCGGCCGCCTGCTGATCTCCCGGGTGCTGCAGCGCCTCTTCGCCGGGACCGATCCCGACTCGAGGGTTATCGACCGGGTGCTCGGGTTCGTGATCGGCGCTGCCAAGGTGACGGTGCTGATCTGGTTCTTCCTTTGTGCGCTCACGTTCGTGCAGGAGAACGTGACCATCGCGGGCAGGCGACTGAACGTGGCGCCGAAGGATTCGCTCGCGTTCCGGATTGCCGCACGGTGGAACGTGTTCGAACTCCAACAGCTCTCGCCGGTCAGGGATCTGATCCACGTCGCGCAGGCGATGGCCGACCCAAAGAGGGCGGCGCGGCTAAAGAAGGAGCCCGCCTTCCAGCGGCTTCAGCAGGATCCTCGCTTCAAGAACGCCCTCAGCCAGCCGAAGCTCGATGAGGCGCTCGCCAACGGGGACTACCGCGCGCTGTTGCGCAGCAGCGCGGTGATGAACCTGGTGCAGGATCCGATGGCGGTGGAGCAACTCAGGGCCGCCGCGGCGCAGGTCAAGTGAGAGGCGCGCAGCGAGCGCCGCAGAACGCCGGATGCCGCGCCGCCGCCCACCGACGTCGGAGCCCGAGGAGAAGCCGAAGCGCACCCGCCGCACGAAAAGCGCGCGCTCCTGGTCGCCGCTCGCGAGGAGCTGGAACACCTTGCGCTCGCTACCAGAAAATCGAGATCGTCCGGCAAGCTCGGCAGTACACGGGCCGCCCTGAAACCGGATGAGGTCCTTCGGCCGCCCCACCCGAACGGAAGGGAAAGAAGCCGGAACCGCCCGCTGAGCGCTCGTCTCTCGTCACGATGCGCTGCAGACCGGATGGCAGGCTTTGTCCTTCGCCGGCCTGGGCGCCTCACCGGATCCGCGCCCGCAACGGAGTCTCGACTCACCGGCCGGAGGCGATGATCCCGTCTTCCGCGCGCACATGGCCGCGCACACGGCCGGAATCGGCCGCCATGTGTTCAGCAGCACAGTCAGCGCCCCAAAGCCCGGCGCTGCCAGTCAAAGGTCGGGAGCAGCACGTTCAATGTCGCCGTCGTTCTCTGGGTCACCCAATCCGGGGACAACGTGCACTTCCGCCTCATTTCCGCCTGGCTGGAGTGACAGGTGGCACGTCCGGGTTTCACACTGTTCGGCCATCGGTTCGGTCTTCAGCTCGAGGGCGGCACACTCCGCCTGGATCCGGATGGCGAGTCGCTGCTCAGCGCATGCAGGCTCGTCGAGGACATAAGCCACGAACCGCTCTGTCTTTACTTTGTCTTTGCCGACCCGATCCCGCGGGGTGCTACCTGGCCCGAAGGAGACGACGGACCGGCCTTCCGGGTCGTAGCAGAGTCCTCGCACTTGGTAGCCGGACCGGTGACGGACGCCACCGGCCCCCTACGCCGCGGACTCCAGCGTCTCCACCCGGGTCATCCACCCGTGGCGATCCTGCACGCGCCCGTAGTGGATGTCGCTGATCGCCTGCCTCAACCGCATGGCGATCGAGTCCGGCTTCATCTCGGAGATTCTGATCGATCCGCCCGCGTAGCCCAGCTCGCCGACCGGCGAGATCACCGCCGCGGTGCCGGTACCGAACACCTCGTGCAGCTGCCCGGCCGCGGACGCCTTCTTGATCTCGTCGAGCGACACTTTGCGCTCGCTAACGCGGACGCCCCACTCGCGCAACAGCTCCAGCACCGACGCGCGGGTGATGCCGGGCAAGAGCGTCTCGTCGGTGAGCGGCGGGGTGATCACCTCGTCACCGATGCGGAGGAAGAGGTTCATGGTGCCGACCTCCTCCAGCCACCGGTGCTCCTTCGCATCCAGCCAGAGCACCTGGGCGTATCCGCGGGCCTTGGCCTCCTCCGCCGCGCGCAGCGACGCCGCGTAGTTCGCGCCGGTCTTCGCCGCGCCCAGCCCGCCGACCGCTGCGCGGGTGAGCTTCTCCTCCACCCAGATCTTCACCGGCGCCGCGCCGGACGCGTAGTAGCTGCCGACCGGCGAGAGGATGACACACAGCGTGTACGTCTTCGCCGGGCGGACACCGAGGAAGCCCTCGGACGCCCAGATGATGGGACGGATGTAGATGGAGGTCCCCTCCTGCTCCGGCATCCAGGAGGCGTCGACCGCGAGCAGCGTGCGGATCGCCCGCGAGACCAGGGCCACATCGACCTGGGGCACGCACAGCTTCTTCGCGCTCTCGTTGAGGCGGGCCAGGTGAGCGTCCAGGCGGAACACGCGGATCTCGCCGTTCTGGTCCGGGAAGGCCTTCAGCCCGTCGAAGATGGTCTGGGCGTAGTGCAGGGCACCGGCGGCGGGATCCATCGCCACCGGGCCGTAGGGCACGATCCGCGGCGAGTGCCAACCACCCCTCGCCGGATCGAAGTCCATCAGGAACATGTGATCGGTGAAGTAACGGCCGAAGCCCAGGTCCGGCGTGTTGGGCCGGGGCCGGGGACTCCGCGTCCTCTGGATTTCGATGAGCGGCGCAGTCATGGCGCGGACACACTACGCATCGGGGAAGGTCCGTACAATGAGACTTTGCCTGCCTGCCACCTGACAGGCTCCGATCGCACATTTCGGTGCCGCGCTGCGGCGTGCCATCCCGGAGCAGCCGCTGACCGGGACGCCCATCCCGCTCGCTCACTGTCCGGCCACCGCATGACCGCCGACCCGCGGCGCTCCGCCCTTCAGCGCACGATCACGGGCGCGTTCGCGCTCAGACGGCGGCGCACGAACTCGTCGTCCACCACGACCGTTTTCTGCATCCGCTCCGGCGCCTCGAACATCACGTCGGCCATCACGTGCTCCACGATGGCGCGCAGCCCCCGCGCCCCGAAGCCACGGTCGATCGCATAGCGCGCGATCTCCCGCAGCGCCGGGCGCGAGAACTTGAGCTCGATGTCGTCCATCTGGAGCAGCTCCCGGTACTCGCGGGTGATCGCGTCCGGCGGCTCGGTGAGGATCCGCACCAGGTCCGCCTCCTTCAGTCCCTCGAGCTGGACCATCACCGGCAGGCGGCCGAGGAACTCCGCCAACATCCCGAAGTCGATGAGCCGCTTCACGTCGATCCGCCGCGGCTTCGGGCGCCCGCCATCGCGTTGGAAGCCGATCGGCCGCGCCTCGTCGCCGTCGTCCTGCAGGTCGCTGAACGTCCCCGCGCAGATGAAGAGGATGTCGGTGGTGTCGACCTGGACGTAGTCGTTCTTGTTCCACGCCTGGGTGAGGTTGAGGGGCACGTAGACCTCGCGGCCCTCCAGCATCTTGAGCAGCGCCTGCTGCACGCCCTCGCCCCCGATGTCCCGCGCCCCGGCGCCGTTACGCGCGCCCTGCGTGCGGCGGGCGATCTTGTCCACCTCGTCGATGAAGATGATCCCGCGCTGCGCCTCCTCCACCGAGTGGTTGCAGCGGTAGAGCAGCTCCGAGACCATCACCTCCACGTCCTTGCCGTAGTAGCCGGCCTCGGTGAACTCGGTGGCGTCCGCCACGGTGAAAGGCACGCTGAGGATCTCGGCGAGGTTCCGCGCCAGGTGTGTCTTGCCCGACCCGGTGGGACCGATGAGCAGGATGTTCGCCTTCTTGAGGAGCGACGGGCGGCCGAACCTTCGCGCCTCGATCCGCTTGAGGTGGTTGTACGCGGCGATCGCCACCGCGCGCTTCGCCGCCTCCTGGCCGATCACGTAGCGGTCCAGCCGCTGGTAGATCTCCCGAGGCGTGGGTACGTGCGCCTCGCGGCGCGCGGAAGGCTCCATGGGTCCCCTCCTCCCGAGGCTCATGGAACTAAGGGTGGGAACCGGTCGCGAACGCGCAAAGCCCCGGGGCCCCGCCCCGCGCCGCTCCCCGGCGGTCGCTCGCAAGCCCGGTGATCCACCGGACTACTATTGAACAGGGAGACGTTTCCCTATAGTTGCGCGCGCCTCCGAATCACTTCGAGCGCAGCCCTGCCGCGTCGACTCGAGGAGTCCCCACCCAGATGCCCGTTTCCACCCAGCAGCGTTGGACCATTGCCGATGCCGTCGAGACCTACGCCATCCGCGCGTGGGGATCGCCCTACTTCAGCGTCAGCGAGAAAGGGACCATCCAGGTCCACGCCGACGGCCAGAGCGGCGGCGCAGTGGACCTCAAGGAACTCGTGGACGAGGTCCGCCGACGCGGGATCGGCCTGCCGCTCCTCATCCGCTTCACGGACATCCTCCGCCACCGGGTGATCCACCTCAACGAGGCCTTCCGCAAGGCGATCGCCGACAACGGCTACAAGGGGATCTACCGGGGCGTTTACCCGATCAAGGTCAACCAGCACCGCTACGTGGCGGAGACGATCGTCGAGACCGGGCGCAAGTACGCGTATGGGCTCGAGGCCGGATCCAAGCCGGAGCTCCTCGCGGTGATGGCGCTGCTCGAGGACGAGGACGCGCTCATCATCTGCAACGGCTACAAGGACGAGGAGTACGTCGAGACCGCGCTGTACGCGTCCAGGCTGGGGCGCCACGTCATTCTGGTCGTGGAGAAGCCGACCGAGCTGGCGCTCATCGCCGAGGTCGCGCGGCGCACGGGCATCCAGCCGAGGATCGGCGCGCGCGTCCGCCTGTCTACGCGGGGCGCGGGCAAATGGGAGGCCTCCGGCGGCGACCGCTCCAAGTTCGGGCTCTCCTCGCTCGAGCTGATGGAGGCGATTGCCTTCATGCGGGAGGCCAACCTGCTCCAGTCGTTCGAGCTGCTCCACTTCCACCTGGGCTCGCAGATCTCGAACATCCGCAACGTCAAGAACGCGCTGCGCGAGGCCAGCCAGTTCTACACCGAGGTCGCCAAGATGGGCGCCCCGCTCAAGTTCCTCGACGTGGGCGGCGGGCTGGGCGTGGACTACGACGGCTCGCAGACCAACTTCGCCTCGTCGATGAACTACACCACCGAGGAGTACGCCTCCGACGTGGTGTTCGGCGTGATGGAGGCGTGCGATCGCGCGGGCGTGCCGCACCCCACGCTCGTCTCCGAGTCCGGGCGCGCGGTGGTCGCCCACCACGCGGTGCTGATCACGGAGGTGCTGGGAACCAGCGAGTTCAACGACGCGCGGGTGATACCCGATCAGCTGCCGAAGAACGCGCCGCCGGTGGTGAAGAACCTGTACGCGTCGTTCAAGGACGTCACCAACAAGAACGTCCTCGAAACGTTCCACGACATCAACGACTACAAAGAGGAGTGCCTCACCCTCTTCTCGCTGGGGCACCTCACCCTTCCGGACCGCGTGGCCGCCGAGAACCTCTACTGGGCGACCTGCCAGAAAATCCTGAAGATCGCCAGGGAGCTGGACCACATGCCGGAGGAGCTCGAGACGCTCGAGCGCACCCTGGCGGACACCTACTTCTGCAACTTCTCGGTGTTCCAGTCGCTGCCCGACGCGTGGGCGATCGACCAGCTCTTCCCGGTGGCGCCGATCCACCGCCTCAACGAGCGCCCGACCCGCCGCGGCGTGCTCGCGGACATCACCTGCGACTCGGACGGGAAGATCGACCACTTCATCGATCGCCGCGAGGTGAAGGACGTCCTCGAGCTCCACGCGCTCAACAACGACGACTACTACCTGGGCATCTTCATGGTGGGCGCGTACCAGGAGATCCTGGGCGATCTGCACAACCTGTTCGGCGACACCAACGCAGTGGGCGTGTCGATCGCACCCAACGGCGGGTACCTGATCGACCACGTGGTCGAGGGCGACACCGTGACCGAGGTGCTGAACTACGTCAGCTACAGCAAGGACGACCTGATGGCGCGGGTGCGGCGCTCGGTGGAGAAGGCGCTGCGCGCCGGGAAAATCTCCCTCGACGAGTCGCGCAAGGTGCTGCGCATCTACGAGGAGGGCCTCTCCGGCTACACCTACCTGGAGCGCGAGGTCGACGCGAAGTTCTACTCGCAGGCCGGGCAGCTTCGGCTGGTGCCGTCGACCGAGGGCAATGAAGGCCAGCAGCCCCGGCCGGACACCGGGACCTGATCCCTTCAGCTCGGGAGGAGCAATGAACCGCCGATGGCTCGTGCCGGGACTCTTCGCCGCCGCGCTGTCACTGGGGGCGTGCTCGCCGAAGTACCACGTCATCTCCAACGAGTCGGAGTCGCCGGTGCTGCCGACCGACTGCGCGATCCGCATCCTCTCGGCGGCGCCGGACGAGGCGTTCACCGTGATCGGCCGGGTCGAACCCGACGAGCCCGGCAAGCTCACCGCCGACGATCAGACGTTCCTCGAGGCGATTAAGCCCCAGGCCTGCACCCGCACCGCCAACGCGGTGATCGTGGTGCGCGATGACGCCAGGCAGATCACCCGCGCGACGCTGATCCGCATCCGCTGACCGCGCCGGCCCGCACGCACGCGGGCCTCTCGCGTCACGGTACATGTCGCGCCCCGCGCGACCAAGCCTCCCCCGCTCGGGTGAACCGTGCGGGTCCGCTCCGCGCGCTGCCTCGGCGAAACCATGCGTGCCCGGCGCCGCGCACCAATTCGGGCGACGACGCATGCGGCTCCGCACAACTCGCGGATGCTGACTCCGCGCGCCTGGGCGTCACTGTGCGCGTGGCCTCGGCACGACCGCGCGTGTCCGGCGCCGCGCGCCAACTCGTACGGCTGCGCGTGCCGGTCCCGCACGACGCCATCGCCGCCGCCTCGGCCGACCGCGCGTGTTCGGCGCCGCGCGCGCAAACTCGTGCGGCTGAGCGTGCCGGTCCCGCACGACGCCGCCGGCGCCGCCTCGGCCCGACCGCGCGTGTCCGGCGCCGTTCGCGCCGACTCGTAGCTGCGCGCGCCGGTTCCGCGCGACCGTCGGCGCTGCCTCGGCCCGACCGCGCGTGTCCGGCGCCGCGCGCGCAAACTCGTGCGGCTGAGCGTGCCGGTCCCGCACGACGCCGCCGGCGCCGCCTCGGCCCGACCGCGCGTGTCCGGCGCCGCGCACGCCGACGCG
>JADGHL010000171.1 GCA_019686135.1 Myxococcaceae bacterium
TCGTGGGCTCGGAGATGTGTTTAAGAGTCAGGCTCTGCGCCGGTCAGATGGCGCAGCGCGGGCCCATCGGGGCATCACCTCGGAAGCGGCCTCCGCGACGCGTGAAGGGGGGCGGCCAGGACTCGCACCCCGAGCCAATCCCCTTCACGCGGCGCGTGTTTTTCCGTTCGGACAGCGGTGGGGACGAAATCCCTACGGTGTCACCCCGTCGCGGGGCTCGTCCTCGTCCGGACCCCGCTTGCCGAGGTTCTTCTCCACGATGGCGATGAGGATGAGCACCGTGGCTGCCAGCCGGAGCACGTGCAGCCAGATGCGGTCCTCGTTGGCGGGGTCCATCAGCGCCAGCGAGCCCCGGCTGACTCCGTAGGCGTACATCGCCAGGGAGAACAGCAGGAAGAAGCGGTCCCGGGTCTGCTTCCAGAAGCGGAAGAAGAACAGCCCCGCGACGATGAAGGCGCAGGAGCTCGCCCCGAGGATGATCTGGGCGATGTCCTGGGTCATGTGTTCTCCCGAATCATCCCGTACACGAGCGCGAGCGCACCCAGCAGGGCAGGCGCGGCCTGGATCGCACTCAGATCGCGATCGGGGACGCTGTGGTTGACAATCACCATGATGGCGTTGACGGTGATCCCGGCGAAGCACCAGCACGTCCAGAACAGCAGCTTCACGCGCGTGCGCCGGTACCCGCGCAGCAACATCACGAAGCAGAAGATGCTGGTCGCGGCGGTGAGCGAATAGACGATGATCGGCAACCCTGGCATCAGCTCTTTCCCCCGAGTTTGAACGCGTTCGCGAGCGACTTCATGCGCTCGAGGTTCCGCGACGCGACCATGTTGATGACCGTCGCCCGATCCCTCGCCACCCAGGCGGCGAGATCGTCGACGGCGCGGGTCTGGTCCGGATCTCCCGCGAAGACCCACTGCCGCGGCGACATCTCTTCGCTCCGGGCGAAGCCGGCGGAGTTGAAGGCCTCCAGCCGCCGATTCACCGTGCCCACGGGGATCTTCAGCGCGGTGCCGATCTCCTCGGCCGTGCGGCGCTTCGGAGCCTCACGCCGCAGGTAGAGCAGGATGTCCAGCGCGTCGAAGTTCTCGACGTGGTTGATGATCAACAGGCGGACGTTTTCTGGAAGGCGACCAGCCACTTAGAGTTCCGGAATCCGAAGGCTTCTTGGTGCTCCAACAAACTCGGCCGCTGTGTTCTTTCGCCGGCACCACGAGGGTGTGCATTGCCGGCTGCATCTGAACTCCAGAAGACAGTGACCCCGGCGGGTGTCGCCAAAGTCCCGTTCGTTTCCGCAGGTTGGCGCTGGCCTGAAGACTTGAAGGGCAGTCAGCTCTTCGAGCGCAGGTTCACCCGGAGGTCCGCGATGTCGATCGTTGGCGGCGGTGGGAACTCCTCGTGGCGCTGCTCCTTCGCACGCCGCGCCGCCTCCGCCGCCGACAGGCCCAGGAGCGCGCGCGGGAGCAGCAGCGCCGGGCGGAGGAGGCGCGCAAGAAGGCCGAGCAGCAGCACAAGGCGCAGAAGCAGCTCGAGCTGCCCCCCGGGCTTTCCGACGCGGAGAAGTCCCGGCAGGTCCAACAGTTCATCGCCCGACTCGCCGCCTGATCCGACGCACCGCGGGTGTCACGACGTGCGACGGAACCGTCCCGTCCCACGCTTGCATGCGAGGCGATTGCGTCCAGATTGAGGGCGACAGTCGAGCGCGGGGGTAGGGCGATGGGTCGTTGGCGGAATGCAGTGTTGGCGTTGGCGGTGGCCTGGGGCGCGGTGGCGTTCGCGTCGCCCATCTCCACCGCGGGGACGCAGAAGTGCGAGCAGAAGCGCGTCGACGCGTGCGGGTGCCACCATGTGTACGGCCTGCGGCACTGCCACCCGAACCGCCGGACGTCGCACTGCGAGGCCCCGGTGAAGACGGAGACCCCGAAGCTCAAAACGCCGGTGAAGACCTGGTCGATCTAGCCGGTCACTGGACGCGGCGGACGATGGTGGCGTCGTCGCCCACCGCCCACACGGTGTCGTTGGTCAGGTTCACCCAGACGCCGCGCAGGTGATTGGTCGTGCCCGGTTCGATCGGGTAGACGGTCCCGCCGTCCAGCACCATCGCCGCACCGGAGCCGCCCACGAACAGCGGCCCGTTGGCGGACAGGGTCACGTCCCAGAAGTTCTGGCTCTTCAGCGTGCCGCCGTCCGGCAGTTGCGCGTCGGACACCGTCGCCGGCGTGCCTGCGTTGAACTGCCCGATGAAGCCCAGGCCGCCGACGAAGATCGATCCGTTGGCGTGGGCGTAGATCGACTCGAAGTTGCGCGTCGCGACCAGGTACTCGGTGGGAGTGGTGCCGCCCAGCTGCACCACGGTGTTCGCGCCCACCGCCCACGCCATCGTCGGGCTCACCGCGGAGACGTGGAGGAGCTCCGTCGCGCCGGCGTTGACCTCGGTCCACTTGTTTGTGGCCTGGTTCCAGGTGGCGGCGAAGCCGCGCGGCAGCGACGTGGATGGATCGTAGTAGGTGCCCACCACCCACGCTGCGCTCTGGCCGGCGGTGGAGATCGCCCGCAGCTTCACGTGCGTATCCCCCGGCGCGTGCTGCCCGCCGCCGAGCGCCTGGATGCCGTGCGCCGTCCACGTGTTGTTCGCGTACTCGAGCAGCGTGGTGTCGTCGCCGACCGCGAAGAGGTGGTCCGCGGCGAGCACCGCGATGTCCCGGAGCTTGAGGTTGTTGCCGCCAGGGGGCTGCGGATCGAACTGGTTCCACCGCCCGCCCGCGCCAC
Organism: Myxococcaceae bacterium; assembly: GCA_019686135.1. Taxonomy (GTDB): domain Bacteria; phylum Myxococcota; class Myxococcia; order Myxococcales; family Myxococcaceae; genus JADGHL01. Next base: position 2,773 of record JADGHL010000171.1, read on the forward strand.
GCTGCAGCACCCGGCTGCCGCCCACTGCGAACACGTCGTTGCCCACGCCGGCCACGCCGGTCAGGTCCACCTGGCCGACGTTGGAGAAGGTGCCGGTGACCTCGCGCCAGGCGCCGCCCTCGGACGCGTTGGTGACGATCGCCCCACCGGAGCCCACGGCCCACACCTCTCCGCCGGCATTGGTGGAGCTGTCGAAGGGCCGCACCCAGACGTCCTCGTAGCCGCCGCGCACGAACGAGCCGCCGCCCGAGCGGGTGAGGTGGCTCCAGGTGCGGCTCTCTTTGCCCAGACGCCTATAGAGATCGCCCTGCGCGCTCACCGCTGCGTAGACGTCCTGGGAGCGGGCGAGCGTGTTCTGCGCGCCCCACACAGCCACCAGATCGGCCGCGCCACCCGCCCCGGAGACGAACTGCGCCGGCGCGCCCTGCTGGTCGGAGGTGATCCCGTTGGTGCTCCAGAGGTACCCGTCGTCGCCGGCGATCCACGCCTCCTGCTCGAGGTTCGACACCCAGACGTCGTGGTAGGGCGGCCCGGCGGCGAGTTGTTCGGTCCAGCCGCCGGGCAACACCGCGTCGGATACCCACGCGCGGTTGTCCAGGCTGATCACCCACCACTTCGCCAGGGTCCCGGAGGCGCTGATCACCGTCTGCCCGTCCGGGCCGGCCACACCCTGAGCGACCTGCTCGGTGTCCACGTAGATCGGGGACTCGCCGACGCCGGGGTTGCTGCGCGCATACAGCGCCGCCTCCGGGCCGACGCCCACCGTGCGGAGCGACTCGGTGGCGCCGAACGCCGCGCTCAGGAGGCGGCTGGGCGTGCCGCCGCGGTACTCGTAGTTCGCGCCGGTGTCTCCCACCACCACGAAGTAGTCCTCCCCGCGCCTGCCGATGCTGCGGATCGCGGTGGAGACCGGCAGCTCGAGCTGACGAATCCGGCAGGCGTCGATCTCCATCAGCACGCCGGAGTTGCCGCCGATCCACACCTTCGTTCCCCACCCGCTCACGGCGTGCAGCGGGTTGCCCTGTGGCAGCGGGTGCTCCCACTCCCATCCGCCCGTGCGGAACGCGGCCGCGAGCGTGAAGCCGTTGGCGCAGTTTCCCCCGCCCGCATCCGTGCCCCCGTCGGCGCCGCCGTCCGAAAGGCCTCCGTCGCGATCCGTCCCGCCGTCCTCCACCGGGCCGGCGTCTTCGGAGCCCGCGTCCTCCGGGTGGACGCCCGCATCGTCGGGCGCGCAGCGGCCGATCTTCAGGCATTCGTCGACCGCGGCGTTGAAGTCGTAGCAGGCGCCCGCGGTCACCATCGCCAGCGCGAACGCCGCTGCACCGATCGCACGTCGAGTGTGCATCGCCTAGAACGCTCCCCGCGCGAGCACGCCGCCGGGACCGGCCGTCACGGCGACGTTCGCGTCGGTGGGACCCATGAAGTAGATGGCCGCGCCGCTCACCGTCGCCACGGCGCCCGCGCCGACCAGCGCCCATCCCAGCGTCTGCTGGAAGTTGCCGCGGTCGCGCAGCTCCTCGCGCTGCGCCTTCGACCAGGGCGTGCCTCCGGGCGGAAGCGGCTCCACCAGTTGCGCGTGGGTGGCTCCGGCCTGGATCAGGAACACCGTGCCGATGCCCGCGCTCACCACGCCCAGCGCCGTCGGCGCGAGCGGCCACAGCGGCCGGTGCGGCGCGGGCTTTGTGACCTCCGGCGGTGGGGCAGGCGGGAGCGTTGCGAGGTCATGCGGCGGCAGGCTGGGCGTCTTCAGGCGCGGGCGCGGCGGGAACGCCGTCAACAGCCGCGCGATGAACGGCGCGACATCCGTGCGGATCTTGTCCTTCGGCGCGTCGGTCTGCGTGACGATGCTCTGGGCGGCGATCTCGCTGCCATCCTCCGAGCGCAGCGCCTGCAGGTAGACGGCGAGATCCGTCTCCACCACGCCGCCTTCGACACGCACCACCACCGGCGTGCGCAACGAGCGGCCGATCAGCGCGAAGCAGGTTGTGTTGTTCTGACAGTCGGCCGGATCCTGCTTGCCCAGGCGCGCCTGGCGATCCGCGGCCTCCATCACGTCGTAGCCGGCGCGCACCAGCCCCTCGCGGACCGCGTCGGCGGTGCGTTCAGCCAGCTCGCGGGAGATGACCCGCGGGCGGACGACCGGGAGGACCACGACCTCGGGCTCGGGGGCGCCGGAAGCCGAGGGCGCCTGCGCGAGCGTGAGAGACAGCATGACGGCGAGCATCGCCTCCACTGTGGCACAGGCGGGCGGACGCGCGAAGGGACCATGCGCCCGGAGCCATCAGTGCGGCTGGCCTGCCTCCGGCGTGGGGCGCAAAGCGAGGAGGGCCAGCTTCTCGGGGATCAGCTCCGGGAAGGGCTTGAGCACGAAGTCGATGACCCCGTGGCGCAGGCACTCGCTGCGCGCCCGGTCGTCGTCCACTGCGGAGATCGCCACCACGGGTGTGTCGCCCAACAGCGGATCGCGCCGCAGCGCCGCGAGCTGCAAGAGGCCCGGCACCGGCTGCAGGATGTCCAGCACCACGAGCGACGGCGACACGGCACGCGCCACCTCCACCAGCTGGCCGCTGCAGTCGATCTCCACCCGGACCGGGAGGCGCAGCCGGAGGAGCTGGCGGGCGAGTGACCGCGCGACACGTGGGTCGTCATCGGAGATGAGGATCACCGCGGGCATGGCGCACTCCGGGGTGCAAGCGGCGGTCCGTACGCAAGAGCGCCATCCGACGGATGTCACCTCGCGTCGAGCGTGGGTCAAAGCCCGGGGCCGCGGTCAGGAACGCCCCACCCGGCGCCGGGCTGCCTGCCCATCGGCCGCACCGGGCGACCGCCGTTCGCAGGGTCTGAACGCGGGGGCGGCCCTACCGTGTAGACATGGAGACCGGCCGTTCCGCGCAGCGCGCGCTCTTGACGCTGGTGCTCGCGAGCCTGGCGCTGGTGGCGTGGGTGATGCGGCCTCTGGCGATCGCCCTGTTCCTCGGCGCGGTGTTCGCCGGCGCGCTGGATCCCACCTATCGGCGGCTGACGCGTATCCTGGGCAACCGCCCGCGGCTGGCAGCGACGGTGACGGTGCTGGCGGTGGTGCTGCTGATCCTCGCGCCGATCGTCGGGCTCTCCGCGTTCGTGGTGAAGGAGGCGGCGGCGGGGCTGCGCTTCATCCAGGAGACGCTGCGGAGCGAAGGGATGAACGGCCTCATCGCGCGGCTGCCGGATTCGATCGAAGGCTGGGTGCGGAACGTCCTTGCGCGCGTGCCGCTCGAGTCCGCTGGAGGCGTGTCCGGGACGGTGCAGCAGCAGGTCTCGGAGCAGGGCGAGAAGGCCGCTGCGGCGGTGGGAGCGGTGGTGGCCGCCACCGGCTCGTTCGTGTTCCAGGCGGTGATGATGTTGATTGCCCTCTACTTCTTCCTCACGCAGAAGGAGCAGGTGCTGGACTTCGTGGACCACGCCTCGCCCCTGCGGCGGGGACAGACCCGCGAGCTGTTGGCGGAGACCCGGCGCGTGACCGTGGCCGTGCTCCGTTCGTCCATTCTCACCGCCGCGGTGCAGGCGGTCGCGGCGATCGTGGGCTACCTCATCGCGCGCGTGCCGTACGCGCTGTTCTTCGGCGGCATCACCTTCTTCTTCGCGCTGATCCCCGCGGTGGGTGCTTCGTCGGTGTGCCTGCTCCTGGCGGCTGCGCTCGCGCTGACCGGCCACTACGTCGCGGCGATCTTCCTCGCGACCTGGGGTCTGCTGGTGGTCGGGCTCTCGGACAACGTGGTGAAGCCGTGGTTGATCAAAGGCGGCGTGCAGCTCCACGGCGCGGTCGTCTTCTTCGCGCTGTTGGGCGGGCTGGCGGCGTTCGGGACCATCGGGCTTCTGCTCGGGCCGATGGCGATCTCCTTCTTCGTGGCGGCGCTGCGGATCTACCGCCGCGACTACGGTCAGGGACCGCGGCCCGGCGCGCGGCCGGCCGAAGTCTGAGCTAACGCGCTCCGAAGATCTTCACGAGCTTGTTGTAGACGCCGAGGATAAGGAGCGGCCCCGGCCACAGTCCGACGAAGCGACTCCGGCGCCGGTGGCCGGTGAGCTCGAAGAGCAGGGACGCGAACATCGAGCCGAGCGCCAGGAAGAGGAACACGTCCGAGGGCACCTTCGCCGCCTGCTGTTCGACCAGCCGCGTGATGGCGCTCTCGCCGTGTTCTGCGCGGAAGACCGGCGCCGGGAGGTAGACGTACTCGGACTCCTCGGCTGCGGGGTTGACGTCCATCGGGGTGCGCTCCGTCGTTTCGCGCCGGTGCCGGCGCGCCGTGTCGTCCCCAACATGGAGATCGGGGAGGCTGGATGCAGGAGGTCGTCGAACACGAGGACGCACGCACGCCGGGTCTGCTGACGGCAGCGTCCGGCGCCGGGCCGCTGCTCGAGCGCAACTACTGGGCGGTCATCCGCCACGCGCGCGCATCCCCGGTGGCGCTCATCACGCACCTTTCGCGGCACTTCGAGCGCTTCGCCCCGCGCTCGCTGGCGGCGTTCGAACGCCGGGGCAGACCGGCGGGCGAGCCGCTGGAAGTGGGGGACGAGTTCGACGTGCACATCCGCGGTGCGCGTCTGGCGCGGGTGCGGGTCATCCACCGCGACGCGCAGTCGCTGACGCTGGGCACGTTGCCCGGGCACCCGGAGGCGGGGCGCATCACCTTCGGCGCGTACCGCAACCGGCGCGGCGACGTGATGTTCCACATCCGCAGCCGCGCGCGGAGCAGCTCGCGCTGGCGCTACGTCGGCTTCCTCGGGCTGGGCGAGGCGATGCAGACGCGCTGCTGGGGCGACTTCGTCAACCGCGTGGCGGTGGCGTGCGGCGATGGAGTGGTGGGCTTCATCCACGCCGACACCATCCGCCGCGACGACGAGCCGGAGGCCGCGTCCACGCAGGAGCCCACGTACCGCGCGGAGGGAGGATGAGCCGCTGGCGCTGGCGCGGCACGTTCCCGCCCGCGGAGGTGGAGCGAGCGCTGAAGGAGGCGCGCGGGCTGCCGCCGAACTTCGATGCCGTCTCTTTCGAAGTGATGCGCCCCGAGACCGGCTGGAACCACGTCCTCTCGCGGGCGGTAGTGTCGCGCGAGCGGAACGGTGCGTTCGAATGGGCGAGGCACCTGATGCGCCGCCTCGCGTTCTCGGATCCGCGCATCGTCACCGTGCACCTGCCGCACGATGGCGAGCTCTGCGAAGGCGACGCGCTGGTGCTGGAGCTGCGCACGTTCGGGCCGCGCTTTCTGTGCCCGGTGCGGATCGCCCACGTGGAGGAGCGGATGAACGGCGACGAGCGCCGTGCGGGTCTGGCGCTGGAGACGCTTCGCGGTCACGTCGAGCGCGGGCGGGAGTGGTTCCACGTGCTGGAGGATCGCCAAACCGGTGTCGTGCGCTTTTCGATCGAGGCGCGCTGGCGTGCCGGCGACTTCCCCGGGCTGTGGGCGTGGGCCGGCTTCGAGCTGATGGGCCGGCGCTACCAGCGCGCGTGGCACCGGCTCGCGCACCAGCGGATGCGCAGGTTCATCGCAAGCAAGCTGGAGGAGGAACCCATGCTGCAACACCCCGAGCCGATCTCCTTCTACGCGCGCCGCTCCAGTGGTGCCCTGCGGGCCGCGGTCGAACAGGAGTTCGAGCGCGTGCGGCGCGATCGCCTCCTGCGGATCGCCGCGCTGGGAGCGCTCTGCGGAGCACGGACCCTGACGCCGGTCGCGGGGATCGCCCGTCACTACGCGCGTACGGGGCGGCTGGAGGGCGTGCACTCGCTGGGAGGCCACAAGGCCGCGCGCGTTCTGACCGTCGCCTCCGCCGGCGAGTGGGTGGTGGACAAGCTCCCCATGACGCCGGACCGGACCGGAGCCGTTCCACTCTTCGGCCGGGCGCTGGCCGGAGCCACCGTGGGCAGCATGCTGGGCCGAGCAGGATCGCGAACGAGAAGGAAGACACCGCTCGTGCTAGGAGCGCTCGCCGCGATCGCCGGAACGTTCCTGACCGCATCCCTGAGAAGAGCGCTGACCAAAATCGTTGGCCCCACGCCCGCCGCCCTGACGGAAGATCTCCTGACTCTGACCGCAACGGCGCTCCTGGCCCGAACCCTCTAGGCAAAAAAAAGAAGGCCGCCCCAAGGGCGGCCAGGAAGTCCGACTCACTCCTCACCACTCACCACGAACGGCTCATGCTGCTTGCTGCGTGCGGAGGAGTTGCGCCTGCATCCACGCCATCATCAGTTGCAGGTTGTAGTTGGCGATGTCTTGAGCAGAGGGATCGATGTCAGGCTGCGGGTTGGCTTTGCGCGCGTCCATCAGCGAGGTGACCATCGAGAGGAGGTCGCCCGTGTTCAGAGCCTTCTGAGCGAAGCCGACGAGGCCCTGCAGGCCGGCCTTGGAGAGCAGGTTGGTGGCGGGGCCGAGGAACCGGCTGGCGAAGCCGCTGAAGATCGAGCCCAGGTTGCCCAGCTTGCTGACGCCGCCGAGCGCCTTCATCAGGATGCCGCCGGTGCCCCCGGTCAGCGCCGAGAGCCCGACGCCGATCAGCAGCTGCCCGAGCGGCGATTTGGCGAACTTCACGACGCCGCTGGCGACCTTACCGACGAAACTGCCGATCTTCTTGAACGCTTTGCCGATGCCGCCGAGGAATCCCATTTCTCGCTCCCGGTTTTGGAAGGAGTGTCGCGCGGAGGTGTCGCGGAGTTGCTCCTACACCTTGCTACCTGATTTTGGCGGCGCATCCTCGAAGGTGGACCGCGCCCGTGCAAACCGCTGATCCGAGAGCTGCTGCAGGTACTTCACCATGTCTTCCACCTTCGGTGGCGGCGCCCCCATCTTCTTGAGGTTCTCGTCGCTGATGGTGACGAACTCGGGCTCCTGCTTCGGATCCAGGTAGAAGGTCATCACCATC
>JADGHL010000172.1 GCA_019686135.1 Myxococcaceae bacterium
TCCGGTTGCCCGGGCGGCGGGAGCGGCCGTGCCCGATCCCCAGGTGGCGCCCTCCCGCCCGGCGCCCAACCCTCGTGAAAAAACTAGGAGTCGATTCCGGCGTCGCAAGCCGGGCCACGGCGGACGATCAGGCGAGCTTCATCCCCTTCGGGATGACCACCAGCCCGCCCGGCGTGACCACGAAGCCCCGGCGCCGGTCTTCTTCGGGATCGAACCCGATCGTGGTGTTCGGCGGGACGACGACGTTCTTGTCGATGATCGCCCTGCGGATCCGGCAGTGCCGGCCGATCTCCACGTTCTCGAAGAGGATGGAGTCGGTGACCTCCGCGTACGAGTTCACCCGCACTTTGGGGGAGAGCACCGACCGCGCGACGTGGCCGCCGGAGAGGATGCAGCCCTCGGAGATCAACGAATCGGTGGCGTGGCCGACGCGGTTGTTCTCGCGGTCGGCGAACACGAACTTGGCGGGCGGGAGGTTGGAGATGGACGTGTAGATGGGCCAGCGGTCGTTGTAGAGGTTGAACGTCGGCTCCACCTGCACGAGGTCCATGTTGGACGCGTAGTAGACGTCGATGTTGCCGACGTCGCGCCAGTAGCCGCGCTCCTTCTCCTGCTGCCCCGGGTAGCTGTTGGTGGCGAAGTCGTAGACGAACACCCGCGACTCCCGGAACATCTTCGAGATGATCGACTTGCCGAAGTCGTGGGCGCTCTTCTCGTCCGCGGCGTCGCGCACCACCTCGCGCACCAGCGCGTCGGTCTTGAAGACGTAGTTGCCCATCGACGCCAGGCACATCTTCGGGTTGCCCGGCATGGGCGGCGGATCGCTGGGCTTCTCCACGAAGTCGAGCATCCGCCCGTCCGGTCCGGCGCGGATGATCCCGAAGTCCTTCCCCTGTTCGATCGGCACGGGGATCGCCGCCACGGTGCAGTCCGCGTCCTTCTCGAGGTGGAAGTTGAGCAGCTGCCGGACGTCCATCTTGTAGACGTGATCCGCGCCGAAGACGAAGACCTGATCCGGCTCCTCGTCGGTGATGATGTTGAGGTTCTGGTAGATGGCGTCCGCGGAGCCCTTGTACCAGTCGCTCCCGGTCCGCATCTGCGCCGGCACCGCCTCCACGTAGTGGCCGAGGAACGCCGTCATCCGCCAGCTGCGTGAGAGGTGGTTGTTCAGCGAGTCGGACTTGTACTGGGTCAGCACCTTGATCTTGTACAGACCCGAGTTGACGAAGTTGGAGAGAACGAAGTCGATGATCCGGTAGCGGCCCCCGAAGGGGACCGCGGGCTTGGCGCGCTCGCGGGTGAGCGGCTCCAGACGCGTCCCGGCGCCGCCCGCGAGGATCATCGTCAGCATTCTCTGGCCCATGGCGCTCCCGTTTAGGCGCGCGCTCGCAGGCGCTCAATCTTGCGGCCGGCGGCGCGGATCGATTCGTTCAGCCGTGAATGCCACCCTGGCGACAGCCGCTTCAGTCTAGCCGCCCCGGCAAAGGGCCGTTCGCGGCGCCCCCGGGGAGATGTACGCCCGGGTGCGGAGATCGCCCCCGGGCAATCACCGCGCTCCCGGGTTCGGGTAGACTGGGGTCCCGATGAGCGCGAACGAAACCCGCGTCACCAAGATCTCGAAGCTGTCGGAGCGCGTGGCGGCCGCGTCGGAGAGCTGCCTGGTGCAGATCCTCGGACCCGAGCTGGGGAAGCGCCACATCCTCGACGACGACGAGTTCACCATCGGCCGCGACGTGAAGAACAACATCGTCGTGGACATGGACAACGTGTCCCGGCGACACGCGCGGATTTTCCTCAAAGACGGCCGCTTCTTCGTCTGCGATCTCGGCTCCACCAACGGCACCTATCTCAATGACGAGGAGGTGCTGGAGGAGACGCCGCTTCGGTCGGGGGACTACGTGAAGGTCGGCGGGTCGATCTTCAAGTTTCTCTCAGGTGGCAACATCGAGAGCCTGTACCACGAAGAGATCTACCGGCTGACCATCGTGGACGGCCTCACGCAGATCGCCAACAAGCGCTACTTCCTGGAGTTCCTCGAGCGCGAGATGGGACGCTGCCACCGGTACAACCGGGCGCTGTCGTTGATCATGTTCGACATCGATCACTTCAAGAAGATCAACGACACCCACGGCCACCTCGCCGGGGACTACGTGCTCCGCGAGCTCGCCGCCACCATCAAGCCGCGCATCCGCAAGGAGGAGTGCTTCGCCCGCTACGGCGGCGAGGAGTTCGCGATGGTGATGCCGGAGGCCGGCGGGGAGAACGCGCGCCGCTTCGCGGAGAAGGTCCGCAAGATGATCGAGGACCGGCCCTTCGAGTTCGAGGGGAAGAACATCCCGGTTACCATCTCGGTTGGCGTGGCGGACATGACCGCCGACATGACCGAGCCGCACCAGTTCATCAAGGTGGCGGACGGCAACCTGTACAAGGCGAAGAAGGGCGGCCGGAACCGCGTCGTCGGTTAGCCGCCCTCCGCCACTGTTGTCAGGGCCGGATGCCCGGAGACGAATACGGCTCAGGCTGCGATCCCTCGAGCTCCCCGTTCGAGGGTTCGCTCTGACCCGCGTTGCCCGATCCGCCGGTGCCGGCCTTTTGCCCGGGCGGACACTTCTTCATCTTCTGCCCGGACTCTTCGCCGGCCGTGGCCGCGCCGCCTCTCCCCGGGTAGGGAATCTGATTCCGCTTCGCGCTGGTGATGCTGGAGTGCGTCTTGTTGCCGCCGGGCTTCACCGAACCTCCGGACTTCTGATCCTGCCAGGTCCCCTGTCCCAGCGTGGTGATGCCCTGCTTCTTCTCGGCCTTCTGTTCGTGCTCGCCGCCTGCCTGACCCGCGCCGCCGGTCCCCGGCTGCTGGCAGTCGCAGGTACAGTTGGTGAAGTGGCTGCTGCTGCCCTTCGCCTGGCCCTGGCCCGCCAACGCGAGCGACGACCCGAACAGGACAGCGGCGACCAGGGCTCCCCTGATCGATCCCATGTGCCGCACCTCGTGAGTGGTTGAGTCCCCTCACAGGTGCGATGCGCCCGGGCCGGCCAGAAGCGCCGGGCTCCCGGGCGCACCCACGCCTCGCCGCTTCGCGGGCGCAGGTCCGTCACCACGCGAAGACCCGCGAAGCCTCCACGAAGAGTCGGGGGACCTCCGACCGCGAGACCCACTGGATGCCGGCGATCGCCTCCTCTCGCGAGATGCCACGTTCGGCGGCGTCCTCGCGGACCGCGTAGAGGTCCACGCCGGCAGCGCGGAGCTTCTCGAGATCCTGATCCAGCCTCGGAGGATTGCCCGCCTTCACGCCGGCGATCTCCAGGCTGCCCACGGACTGTCCGCGCACCGCGTAGGACACCGCCGGGCCGCGCAAAAGGACCGCGTGCTCACCGCCGGCCTTCTGCAGCGTGTGGACCAGCCACAGCGCCTGATCGTCCTGCTCCTCGAGCGTGCCCTGATAGGCGCGCTCCACCACGTTGAGGATCTTTCCCATGTCGTCTCTCCGGGCCTTAGCGCGTGCCGATGGTCAGCACGTTGGTGGACCGCTGGATGAAGGCGTGGAAGTCGGCCGGCGAGCCGCGCCGTCCGCCGGCCTGTTCGAACACGCCGCGCTCGTCGACGCACAGGCCGCAGTTCACCCAGTCCAGCCTGCCGCGGCCCTCCTGACCGTCGCCGAGCTTCACGAGCGCCGCCAGCCACGCGCGGGTGTTGGGGTGGCCCTCCTCCTCCACTGTGGTGCCCTTCACCGAGTTGGCGTGCGGCTTCTGCTGGGCGAACCCCAGCGCCACCGCGCCCTCGTAGGCGAACACGTTGACGTCGATGCCCTTGCGCAGCGCCGCCTCGGCGAGCCGGAACGCGGTGGTGACCCGCGCGGTCTCGTACGGGGGATCCATCAGGGCGAGGGTGATGCTCTTGCGTTCTGCCATGGTCGTCTTCGTCCTCTCAGTGCCAGATGGCCCGGGTCTCCGGGTCCGCCACCAGATCTACGAGTTGGTCGATCGTCCCCTGCTGCACGCCCGGAGCCAGCCGCTCCGCGCCGATGCCGCGCTCGCGCAGCGCCAGCTCGTCGACCTGGAGCGTGGCGCCCGCCTCACGGAGCGCGTCGCGCACCGGGACCTGAGCGCCTCTCCGCGCCGCCAGGGCGGCGTTCTCCACCAGGAAGACCGTGACCGGGTGCTTCTGGCGGGCGAGCTCGAGCGCGTAGCCGAGGTACGCCTCGGCCCCGCGATCCTCGAGCGGGTCCTGCGATTCGATGAACAGGAACTTCGACATCTGTCTCCTCCTGCGCCGGCCCGGTGGCGTCTGCTAAATTGACGGCAAATTCAAAATAACGGAGGGCCCCGGGTGGGATCAAGGCGGCGTTCAACATCACAGAAATCTGTTCAACATCCTGACGGGGCCATGGACCCCGAGGCGCTCCAGACACGAGTAGCCGGGACGCTCAAGCGGATCCGCACGGATCGGGGGTGGACCTTGGAAGAGCTCGCCCGCCGGTCCGGGGTGTCGCGGGCCATGCTGTCCCAGATCGAGGCGCGGAAGACCAACCCCACCATCGCGGTGCTGTGGAAGATCTCCACCGCCTTCGGGATGCAGTTCTCCGCGCTCCTGGGCGAACAGCCAGGGCAGGACGTGACCGTGCTCCGGCGCCCCGAGCTTCAGGTGCTCTCCTCCGCGGACGGGGCGTTCGTCAGCCGCCCGCTCTTCCCCCGCAACGCCGAGCGCAAGGCCGAGCTCTACGAGCTCCGGCTCAAGCCGGGCAAGCGCTCCGACGGTCCGCCGCACCCGCCGGGCACGCGCGAGAACCTGGTGGTCGTGAAGGGCCGGCTCAACGTCTGGGTGGGCGGCCGGAAGTGGGAGGTGGGCGAGGGCGACGCGATCGACTTCGCCGCGGACCTGCCCCACGCGTACGAGAACCCGGGCAAGGTGGCCTTCCTCGGCTACGAGGTGATCCTGTACCGCTGAGGACGCGGTGCTATCTACGCGCCCATGGCCTCCCGCTCCGGCTCGGCGATCGCGCGCGTCCTCCTCGTGGTGTCCGGCCTCATCGTGCTGGGCGTGGCGTTCCTCTACACGCGCCTGCCGCGGCCGGAGGCGGACCGCGTGGAGGCCGCGCTGGACGTCGTCGGCGTCGATACCGGCGGCGCGTTCGCGTGGATCCTCCGCACGCCGCACGGGGCCGCGTTGATCGACGCGGGCCTGGATCCGAAGGCCGAGGCCATCCTCACCGAGCTCCGGCACCAGGGCCTCGGCCCGGACGACGTCCACACCGTGCTGCTCACGCACGGGCACGCGGACCACTTCGGCGGCGCCGGCGCCTTTTCGAAGGCGAAGGTCTACGTGGGCGCGGACGATGCGGCGTTCGTGCGCGGCGAGGCCACGCCGAAGGGCGCCATCCAGTCGCTCTTCCGCCGCTTCGCGCCCGAACCGGCGCGGCCCGCGCCATCCGCGATCGCCACGCTTCGCGGCGGCGAGACGCTGGAAGTGGACGGGATCAGCCTGAAGGTGATCGCGGTCCCCGGCCACACGCCCGGAAGCCTGATGTACCTGCACGAAGGGCTGCTCTTCACCGGCGACTCGCTCGTGGGGCGCGACGACGGGCGGAAGGTGGGGTTGGTGCCCGCTTCGCTCTCCGCGGACGCCGACCAGAACGAACGTTCGCTCCGGCCGCTTCTGGCGCTGCCGTTCACGGCGATCGCCGACGGCCACACCGGCGTCGTGGCCGATGCACGCCAGAAGCTGGCGCGGCTTCTGGGCAAGGACCGCGCAGGTCGCCCGTGACCCCGGGGGCGGCCAACGACCCGGCCCCCGTCCGTCCAACCGCCCAAATCTCCACGGGCCCCGGCCGGTATCGCGCTTGCTCCGGCGCACAGCGGATTTCTGTCTGGAGGTCGTATGTCGCGCGTCGTCCGTCACCCGCTCGTGGCGCTTGCGCTCTTCGGCGCCGCCGCGCTTGGCGCCTGTGCCCCGTCGCCGGAGGCGCCGGCCAGGCTGGTCGGGCTGTCCGTGCGCGCCGCCGATTCGTCGCTGCCGCGCGGACGGACCACGCGGGTGGCAGCCATCGCCCGCTACTCGGATGGCTCCGCGGCGGTGGTGACGTCGGAGGCGGAGTGGTCGTCGTCCGACGACGCGGTGCTCTCGTTCGACGCCACCGGTCCCCGTGGTCAGGTGCGCGCGAACGCCGTGGGGCGGGCGCGGGTCTCCGCGCGCTTCTCGGGGCTCGAGGCCGCCACCGAGCTGTCGGTCACCGCGCACGTGGTGGAGGGCCTGCGCGTCGAACGCGCGGCCGAAGGGGCGTTGCCGCGCGGGGTGGCGGAGCAGCTGCGTGCGGTCGCGGTCTATTCGGACGGGGCGCAGGCGGATGTCACCTCCCATGCGACGTGGCAGGCGAGCACCGGGGCGATCGCGCTCGATCCGGCGTGCGCCGGCCGCGTGGTGGCCAAGGAGGAGGGGCGGGGGCAGGTGCGCGCGTGGTTTGAAGGCGCCAGCGCCGAGGCCGCACTCGAAGTGACGGCCGCGGTGGTGGCGCAGATCGACGTCGATCCTCCTTCGCCGTCGCTGGCGCACGGGACCGATGTCGCCCTCCACGCCACCGCCGTCTTCACCGATGGACACACCGCGGACGTCACCGGCGCGGCCGAATGGACGGTGAGCGATCCATCCATCATCGCCGTCGCCGACGGACGGCTGTACGGGCTCGCGCCCGGCGCCGCCACGCTGAGCGCGCGCTTCGAACAGGTCGTCGCGAAGGCGCAGGTCACCGTCACTGCGGCCGAGCTCGAAGGGCTTTCCCTCACGCCTCCGCTCGCCGTGCTCGCGCGCGGTGCGCACGTGCGGTTCACCGCCGTCGGCCATTTCACCGACGGGTCGGTCGAGGACCTGAGCGCGCAGGCGATCTGGAGCTCGTCGTCCCCCGATGTGGCGGAGCTGGTCCCCCAGGTCCGCCCGGGCGAGGTCGCGGCGAACGCCGTGGGCGAGGCCCGGATCCACGCGCGCGTGGATGGGTTCGAGGCCGAGGCGCCCGTCACCGTCAACCCGGCGCAGCTCGTGGCGATGGCCGTCGTCCCCGCTGCCGGCTCGGTCGCGCAGGGCAACACGCTCGCCGTCAAGGCGATCGGCACCTGGTCCGACAGCTCGACCTCCGACCTCACGACCCAGGTGGCGTGGACGTCGAGCGATCCGTGGATCGCGGCCATCGACGCGACCGGTACGCTCCATGGCCTCGCGCAGGGGACGGTGACGCTCACCGCCACGTATCAAGGGCTGCAGCCCACGGCGGACGTGACGGTGACCGCGCCCACGGTCAACGCCATCACGCTGTCCGGCGTCGTGGCGTCGGCGCCGCGCGGGACGAGCTTCACCCTGACCGCGTGGGGCACCTTCAGCGACGGTCACGTCGAGGACGTCTCCGCCGCCGCGGTGTGGTCGAGCACCAACCCGTTCGTCGCGTCGATCTCCAACGCCAGCGCCACCCGCGGGAAGGTCATCGCGCTGGACCTCGGCGAGGCGGAGCTCCAGGCGACCTTCCAGGGCGTCACCGGGAAGACGCACGTCGAGGTCACCCCGGCCGTCGTCGATCACCTCGAGCTTTTGCCGGGGATCGTTTCCGCGCCGCTCGGCGCGACGGTGACCTTCAGCGCGAAGCAGATCTTCACGGACGGCACCGCGGTGCCGCTGACCGGCCTTTGCGAGTGGTCGTCCTCCGCGCCCGGCGTGGCGGTGATCGACGATCTGGGCAACGCCACCTTGTTGGGCGAGGGCACGACAGTCATCACCGTGAGCGACGGCAGCCACAGCACCTCCGGCTTTCTCGAGGTCACACCGCCCGTGGTGACGGCGCTGACCCTCTCGCAGTCGTCGCTCTCGCTGCCGCTCGGCGCCTCCGCGGCGCTGTCACTCACCGCGCACTGGTCCGACGGCACCAGCCAGGTGGTGACCGGCGACGCCACCTGGACTGTCGCCGACACTGAGCGGGTCCAGATTGTCGCCCCGGGCATCCTCCAGACCAGCGCGGTGGGGCAGACGCAGGTGACCGCCACGTGGAACGGCCTGTCCGCCACTGCCACCGTCGAGGTGACACCGGCTGTGCTCGTCAGCGTGGAGCTGTCGCCGGCGGGCGCGGCGATCGCCGTGGGACAACAGCTCCCGCTCGCCGCCACCGCGCTCTACACCGACGGTCACTTCGAGGACGTCAGCGCGCAGGCGAACTGGGCCTCCACGGACACCTCGGTGGCCACCCTCGTCAAGGACGCGACCGGCTGGAAAGCGCTCGGCGTCGCGCCGGGGGGCGTGGAGCTGCGCGTCTACCTCAACGGCCTGGTGGGCAGCGGGTTCTTCACCGTGTACTGACCGGCACCGCCTCGAAGCGCCGCAGGGTGCCCTGGGCGCGCCGCGACGCCTCGAGGATGCGGAAGCCGGAGGACTCCACGGTGCGCTCGGTGTCGCGGTTGGGATGACAGCCTCCGGCGATCTTCGTCCAGACCGGTTGCACGAAGTCCTGTAGCCGCGCCCGCCACGGTCGGGTGCTGCGCACGTGCTCCAGCATCCGGAGCCTCCCGTCGGCGCCGAGCACGCGGCGGATCTCGGCGAGCCCGGCCCGTGGATCCGGCACGGTGCAGAACACCAGCCCGCTCACCACCGTGTCGAACACGCCGTCCTTGAACGGGAGCGCCTCGGCGCGGGCGCGGATGAGCGGGATGGACCCGGCACGCTTCTTCGCCGCGCGGAGCGCGACCGCGTCCGGCTCCACCGCGACCACGAAGCGGCCGGGCGGGTAAAGCAGGAGGTTCCGCCCGGTGCCGCAGCCGACCTCCAGCACTCGTCCGGTGGCGCCGCCGGTCAGCCACTGCCGCCAGCGGCGGAGACCGAGCGCCTCGGAGACGGCGCACATCGCATCGTAGATGGCGGGGATCTGCTCGATGCCTCGCATGCACCCACCTCCTTGCGGGGTGCGTTGTACAGGACCCGGGTTAGGGAAAAAACGGTTCCGCGGGGAGGGGGTCAGCTCGTCCGCAGAACCGCGCCACAACCGGTGACCAGGTGGTCCCGGGGGCTCAAGGTCGTTTCGGTGCGGAGCGGAGCGTTCCGCTCGTGGTCTCCGTATGCACGAGGTCGCCCACCCGCGCCGTGTCGTCGAGGACGGCCGTCGACGGACGCCGCGTGGTCTCCGCGCCCCCGCGCAGCTCGCGCTGCAGGCTCGCCCACAACGCCGGCCCAAGCAGCCTGCGGATCCGCAGCATCAACGCGACCCGGTTCTTGCGGATCGCCGTCTCCGCTGCGCCCATCGCTTCGATCTGCGCGAGCACCGCCTTCTCGTCGGGCACATCGGACCGCAACAGCGCATCCAGCGCCCGCTGCGCGTCGCGGTGGCGCTTGCGCAGGACCTCCAGCTCCAGGTTGGCCTCGGTGGTGAGGCGGAGGATCTCCTGCTGCTGTGCCTCGGGGATGCCGGCGCGGTGGGCGACGTCTTCTGGGACGCCGGCGGTGACCGGAGCGGCGTCGTCGCCGCCTGCTTCCGGGGACAATGCCTCCGCCACCCCCGCGGCGAGGCACAGCGCCGCGCACAGGACGAGCACGGACGTTCGAGCGATGGTGGAGGGCGCGGGCATCAGTGCTTCGCCTCGGGGGTGAGGAGGGTGGGGAGCGCGCCGAACGCCGCCAGCGCGGGATCGTGCGCGGTGGCGTCCTG
>JADGHL010000173.1 GCA_019686135.1 Myxococcaceae bacterium
GGATTCGGCGGGGGTGGTGGACGCAGCGGCGGTGGCGGCGCGAGCGGAAGCTGGTGAGGCACGCATGTTCGGACCTTTCAGCAGGCGGAAGCTGCTCCACCTCATCGACACCGCGCGCGTCGAAGCGGCGCTGAAGGCGACGGAGCTTCGGACCTCCGGCGAGGTGCGGGTGTCGGTCTCGCGGTTCTTCTGGGGCGACGTCCGGCGCGCGGCGGAGCGGGCGTTCGAACGGCTGGGGATGACGAACACGCGCGAACGCAACGGCGTATTGTTCTTCGTCGTGCCTTCCCGGCACCGCTTCGTGGTGCTGGGCGATTCGGGCATCCACGAGAAGGTCGGCGACGGGTTCTGGCGCGACATCGCCCAGGCGATGGAGGCGAAGTTCCGCGCTGGCGACTTCACCGGCGGACTGGAGGAGGGAATCCGCACGGTGGGCGAACAGCTCTCCGTCCACTTCCCGCGCCGCCCCGACGACGTGAACGAGCTGCCGGACACCATCGATTTCGGCCCCGGACGTTGACGCGCGTTGTGTCAAAATCCGCCCCCATGGCGACGACCCTTTTCATCAAGCGTGGTTGAACGGGCTGCACCAAAGCGCGGGAGTTTCTCGCGCAGAAGAAGATCCCCTTCACCGAGCGCGATCTCATCAAACAGCCGCTCACCGAGGCGGAGCTCCGCGCTCTGGCGAAGCGGGTGGGCAATGCGATGGATCTGGTGAAGCCGAACAACAAGAAGGACGCCGAGGGGATGTCGGACGCGGAGATCATCCGCTTTCTGGCCGCAAACCCCAACGCGGTCCGCCGGCCGATCATCGACACCGGCAAGGTGCTCACGCTCGGCTTCACGCCCGAAGCGCGCGCGAAGCTGGCGCCCTGACGGTCCGGGAAACGCGTCGACAGCACTGCGCGCGGGGACGACGATGGGCGCATGCCCAACCTCACTGTCGGACTGCCCCGCATGCACAAGGAGCCGGGGGAGAAGCGGGACTTTTTCCCGGACCTGGTGGCGTTCCTCACCGCGCTCGGGGCCCGGCGGATCGTCGTCGAGTACGGCTACGGCGAAGGTATCGGCTGCACGTTCGACGACTACCGGGCCGCCTCCCCGGTGGTCGAAGAGGGCAGCTACGACGAGTGCCTCGCGCAGGATCTGGTGATCGTCGTCCGCTGCCCGGACCAAGCGGCGTTCGCGAAGATGCGGCCCGGGGCGATCCTCCTGTCGATGCTGCACTACCCCACCCGGCCCCACCGGGTGGAGCTGCTGCAAGAGCACGGCATCCGCGGCGTGAGCCTGGACGGCGTCGTCGACGACGGCGGCCGCCGGCTGGTGGAGAACCTCGCCGCGGTCGGGTGGAACGGCGTCCGCGCCGCGTTCGCCGAGCTGCGCAAGCTCCGCCCCGACTTCGAGTCCACTCACCGCGCGCCGATCCACGTCACGGTGATGGGCTCGGGCGCGGTGGGCACCCACGCGCGATCAGCCTGGACTCCATCACCGGGGACGACGGCCGCCGCCTGGTGGAGAACATGCACGCGGTGGCGTGGAATGGCGTGGAGGCCGCGTTCGATCTTCTGGAGCAGACCGCTCCCGAACGCCTCCGGCCGGGTCAGCCGCCGATCTGCGCGACGGTGATGGGCGCGGGGGATGGTGGGCAAGCACGCGGTGGAGGCGGCCACCCAATACGGGAGCATCCGGCGCAGCCGCGACTTCGGCGACCGCGGGCTGTCGGGCGTGGAGGTGACGGTGATCGGCCGGGAGCTCACCGGCTCCGAGACGTACATGCGCCAGAAGCTGACGGCGACCGAGGTGTTGATCGACGTCACGCAGCGGTCCGATCCGACCCGGCCACTCATCCCGAACGAGAGGATCGGCCATCTGCCGTCGCACGCGGTGGTGTGCGATCTCGTGGTCGACCCCTACGTCCTGCAGAGCGATCCGCCGACCGAGCGGTCTCTCGAGGGGATCCCCCGCGGCGATCTCGATCCGTTCAAGTTCCTCCCGAACGATCCCGCGTGGACGAAGACCATCCCGGCGTCGATCCCCTCGAAGCACCGCCGCGCGACCGCGACCTGCTCCTCGCGGCCGGGCGTGCACCCGAAGGAGTACACGGCCCGCTACGGCGAACTGCTCCTCCCCTGCTCGACCGCCTGATCGAAAAGGCGAAGCGCAGCCGAGCCCGGACGGCGAGTACTTTGAGCGCGCGCTCTACCGCGGAAGCCTTCGCGGCTTTCTGGCGAGCCGGGCAGGCTGACACGGCGCGGGTCATCGGCTCAGGCGAAATGCGTGACGAACGCGCTGAGCAGCGCGCCGTTCCGCCACGTCTCCGGATCGGCCGGCGGTGGCCGGACCTCGGGCAGCTTCGCCGCGAGCTCCATCAGCGCCGGCTTCATCTCCTCGAACGCGCGGTCCGCGTCCGCGCGGTTGTCGAAGAAGCGGGCGTGCGCCATCCAATCGGCGATCATCGCGGTGACCGAATAGAAGGTCCGCGACGGGTCCTCTTCCACAAGCAACCGCACGCCGCGCGCCGCGCTCTCGTCGCGCGCGATGACCCCGCCCTCCGGACCGGGCTGGCCCAGCGTGCTGCCGTCCGCCGTCTGCGTCCATCCCTCGCTCGTCGTGCTCACGGCTTCATTCTGCGCCCGCGCGAGGTCGCCGGCATCCGGATCCGCGCCGGCATTTTCCGGCCCGTCGCCGCTGTTCCGAATCGCGACCGGGCGGAGACGATTTCCCGGCCCCTCGCCCGGCGGGCGCGCTCCGCGAAAACCCCTGCTCCCTCAAGCGTCGACCACCTCCGGGTGGGCGGCTATAAGGCCCGCGCGATGTCCCCTCAGCCCTCCCTGAACGTCACCCAGGCCTTCACCGGCAAACGCGTCCTGTTCGTCGGCGTCACCGGCTTCGTCGGCAAGGTCACCTTGTCGATGCTGCTGCACCGCTACGGGCGCGTGCTCGAAAAGGTCTACGTGCTGGTCCGCAAGGGCTCGGCCGCGTCCGCGGAGCGGCGGTTCTTCGACAAGGTCGCCTCCTCGGAGCCCTTCCAGCCGCTGCGCGACGACTTCGGCGGCGAGGAGGGCGCGCTTGGGTTCATCCAGGACAAGTGCCAGGTCTTCGATGGCGACATCACGGATCCAAACCTCGGGCTCCCGAAGGAGACGGTGGAGGCGCTGCGCGGGAAGCTGGACGTGGTGGTCAACTGCGCGGGGCTGGTCAGCTTCAACCCGTCGTTGGAGGTGTCGCTCAACGTCAACACCTGGGGCGTGAAGAACGCGGTGCAGCTGTGCCTGGACCTCGGCGTGCCGCTGGTCCACATGTCCACGGCGTACGTCGCCGGCAACCGCTCCGGGCTGGTGTTCGAAGACGAGGAGATCGTCGGCTACTTCCCGAAGAAGGGCGAGCTCGACGGGCGCGAGTTCTCGCTGGAGACCGAGCTCGAGGACGTCGCGAAGCTGGTGGCGCGCCTTCGGCAACAGGCCGACGACAAGGCGCTCACGTCGATCTTCCGCAAGAAGGCGCTGGAACGGCTGGAGGAGGAGGGCCGCGACATCCACGACGAGAAGACGGTGCGGCTTGCGGTGGGGCGCGAGCGCAAGCTGTGGCTCACCACCCAGCTCGTGAACGCCGGTATGGAGCGCGCCGCCCACTGGGGCTGGCCGAACACGTACACCTACTCGAAGTCGCTCGGCGAGCAGGTGATGGCGTCCACGCCCGAGCTGAGCTTCGCCATCGTCCGCCCCACCATCGTGGAGAGCGCACAGCACTACCCGTTCCCCGGCTGGAACGAGGGCTTCACCACCTCCGCGCCGCTGGTGTTCGCAGGCATCAAGGGGCACCGGCTCTTCCCCGCCGGCGACAACACGCTCGATCTCATCCCGGTGGATCAGGTGGCGGCGGCGACGATTGCCGTCACCGCGCAGCAGCTCGTCACCCGCGAGCGCCGCGTGTACCAGATGGGCACGAGCGACTCGAACCCGTTCATCGCCTCGCGCGCGGTGGAGCTGACCGGCCTGTACCGGCGCCGCCACTACCGGAACCGGAAGACGGGCAACAAGACCTGGAACGAGCTGATGGCGCGGCTGGAGCCGCAGACCGTCTCGAAGCGCGAGTTCGAGACGCGGTCGGCGCCGCTGTTCGTCAAGGGCGCCCAGCTGCTGAAGAAGGCCATCGACGAGAACCGGCCCACCTGGGGCGCGCCCACCCTCAACGCGCTTCTGGACCGCGCGAAGGAGAAGCTGGACGAGATCGAGAGCGAGGCGCGCTCGCTCACCATGCTGATCGACCTGTTCCTCCCCTTCATCTGGGAGAACAGCTACACCTTCCGCTGCGACAACACGCGCTCGCTCTACGCCCGCATGGTGCCGGAGGATCGCGCGAAGATCCCCTGGAACCCGGAGACGATCGACTGGCGCCGGTACTTTCTCGAAGTCCACCTCCCCGGGCTGGAGAAGCACGTGTTCCCAGGCCTGGAGGAGGAGACCCAGCGCCGCCGCGTCATCCCCGCCTACCGGGACCTGCTGGAGATGTTCGACGCGTCGGTGCACCAGTGGCGGCACCGGGTGGCGTTCCGGATGCTCGAGGGCGAGAAGGAGGAGCGCTACACCTTCGGCGAGGTCCACCGCTACGCGGCGCGGGTGGGGTCGTACCTGTTGGCCCACGGCGTGGGCAAAGGCGACCGGGTGATGCTGCTGTCGGAGAACCGGCCCGAGTGGGGCATCACCTACTTCGGCATCCTGCGGGCCGGCGCCACCGTGGTCCCGGTGGATCCCACCCTCACGGTCCAGGAGGTCGTGAACATCGCCCGGCGCAGCGAGGCGAAGGTCCTCTTCGTCACCGAGCAGGTGCTGGAGGACCTCCCCCGGCTGGAGGAGGCGCTGCAGGAGGCCGGGCTGCCCACGCGCCTCACTTCCATCGCGGAGGGGATGTCCGGCGATCCGTCGAAGCCGGACCGCATCGGCCCGGTGCGGCGCACCGCGGCGCCGGATGATGTGGCGTCGCTCATCTTCACCTCCGGCACCACCGGCCAGCCGAAGGGCGTGATGCTCACGCACCGCAACTTCACCTCGCTCATCGCCAAGCTGGCGGGTGTGTTCGACGTGGGCGTGGGCGACGGGCTGCTCTCGGTGCTCCCGCTCCACCACACCTTCGAGTTCTCCTGCGGCTTCCTCACGCCGTTCAGCCGCGGCGCGGAGATCAGCTACATCGACGAGCTCACCGCGGATCGCCTCGGGGAGGTGTTCGAGACCGGCCGGGTCACCGCGATGATCGGCGTGCCCGCGCTCTGGCAGCTGTTGCACCGGAAAATCACCCAGGAGCTGGCCGCGAAGCCGGGCTTCGTCGAACAGGCGATGAAGACGCTGATGGCCGCGCACGGCGAGCTGCGCAGCCGCGCGGACGTCAACCTCGGCAAGCTCCTGTTCTGGCCCGTCCACCGCAAGTTCGGCGGCAGGCTGAAGTTCCTGGTCTCCGGCGGCAGCGCCCTCCCGGACGAGGTCCACAAGGCCTTCCATGAGCTGGGCTTCAACCTCGCCGAAGGCTACGGGCTCACCGAGTCCTCTCCGGTGCTCAGCGTGGCGGAGGCCACCAACAAGCGCCAACCGGGCACGGTGGGCAAGGCGCTGCCGGGCGTGGAGATCCGCATCCACGAACCGGACGAGTCGGGGGTCGGCGAGGTCATCGCCCGCGGCCCGAACATCATGGCGGGCTACTTCGGCGACCGCGAGGCCACCGACGCGGTGCTCAAGGACGGGTGGCTGTACACCGGCGACCTCGGCCGCCTCGACGCGGAGGGCCGCCTGTACCTGCTCGGCCGCAAGAAGGACGTCATCATCGACGCCAACGGGAAGAACGTGTACCCGGACGAGCTCGAGGAGCTCTACCAGGCGCACGAGCACATCAAGGAGCTCTCCATCGTGGGGCTCCCGGACGAGAGCGGCGTCGGCGAGAAGGTCGCCTGTCTGTGCGTGCCCGACTACAAGGACCGCCCGCGCGACGAGGTCCGCCGCGAGCTGGAAGAACACTTCCGCAGGGTCTCGGCGGACATGCCGCTGTACCGGCGCGTGAAGGTGCTCCGGTTCTGGGATGGCGAATTGCCGCGCACCAGCACGCGGAAGGTGAAGCGCAAGCTCGTGGTGGAGGAGCTCAAACGCCTGGAACGGATGAGCGCATCCGCGGAGAAGGCGAAGGAGAAGGCGGCGGCGCCCACCACCGGCGGCGTGGCCGACTGGCTCTATCCGCTCATCGCGGAGGTCTCCAACCGGCCGCTGTCCAGCGTGCGGCCGGAGGCGAACCTCCAGGCGGACCTGGGCTTCGACTCGCTGATGCTCACTGAGCTGTCCACCGCGCTCGAACAGGCCGGCGTGCCGCTGCCGGCCATCGAAGACCTCACGCAGGTGCAGACGGTGGAGGACCTCCGGAAGATCGTCGCCGCGTCCGGCCGGCGCGCCCACGCGGAGGCGAAGGCGAAGGAGGTCGCCCGTCCGAAGCCGGCTGAGAAGAAGGACGAGGAGCTCCACGTGCCGGACGCGGTCGCCCGCATCGGGCGATCGCTGGTCTCCTTCGGCCAGAAGGTGATGTTCGGCGGCGTGTTCGACGTGGAGGTGAGCGGCCGGAGCTTCATCCCGGCCAACCGGAACTTCCTCGTCGTCGCCAACCACTCCTCGCACCTGGACATGGGCCTGGTGAAGGTCGCGCTGGGCGAACAGGGCGAACGGCTCACCACGCTCGCCGCGCGCGACTACTTCTTCGACACGCCGCTCAAGCGCGCCTGGTTCGAGAACTTCACCAACCTCGTACCCATGGATCGCCAGGGTTCGCTGCGCGAATCGCTGCGGCTGGCGAGCGAGTCGCTCCACCAGGGCTACCACCTGCTGATCTTCCCCGAGGGCACGCGGTCGGTGACCGGCGAATTGCTCGAGTTCAAGCCGACGCTCGGCTACCTCGCCCTGCAGAACGGCGTGGACATCCTCCCGATGTACCTGGAAGGCACCTACGAGGCGCTGCCCAAAGGCTCGGTGTTCCCGAAGCTCCGGCCGCTCAAGGTCCGGATCGGCCCGGTCATCTCCTGCGACGAGATGAAGCAGCAGACACGCGGGATGGCGCGCTCGGAGAGCTACCGCTACGTGACCCGCGTCGCCGAGGAGGCGGTCCGCGCGCTCAAGGCGGGGCGGACGGTCGACCCCGGACAGCCGGAGCGGCTCCGCGTGCCGGTCCATGGAAATGCCGTGGCGAAGGCGGCCCCCACGCTCCTCAACGGCAACGGCCACGCGCACGCGCCGGGCAGCGAGCACGCCTCCGCGCCGCCGCCCACGCCGTCGTCCCACGTCAACCTGGTCGGCGAGAGCGAGCCGAAGAAGGCGAACCCGCGCCGCGAGAAAGGCACCCGGTCGTGAAGATCCTCGTCACCGGCGCCACCGGTTTTCTGGGCTCCCACCTCGTCCCGCGGCTCATCGCCCGGGGCCACCACGTGCGCACGCTGGCGCGGTCGCAGCCGGGACCTGCGCTTTCTGGCGCGGAGCACATCCAGGGCAGTCTCGACGACCGCGACGCGGTCCGCCGCGCGCTCGAGGGCGTGGACGCGGTCTACCACCTCGCGGGGCTGGTCAGCTTCCGGCCGAAGGACAGCCGGAGGATGTACCAGCTGCACGTGGACTGCACCCGCGCGCTGCTTTCGGACGTGCGCGCCGCGGGCGTGGGCCGCTTCATCCTCGCCTCCACGTCCGGCGCCATCGCCGTGTCGAAGGAGCCGCGCATCGCGACCGAAGAGGACGACCATCCGATCGCCGTGGTGGGCCGCTGGCCGTACTACGCCTCGAAGATCTTCGAAGAACAGCTCACCACCGAGTTCTGCCGGCGGAACAACCTGCCGCTGGTCATCCTCAACCCCAGCCTTCTGCTGGGGCCCGGGGACGACCGGCTCTCCTCCACCTGGACCATCTCCAAATTCCTCAACCGCGACATCCCGGCGATGCCCAACGGCGGGCTCTCCTTCGTGGACGTGCGCGACACCGCGGACGCGTTCGTCGCCGCGCTGGAGCACGGCGAGCTGTTCGGCCGCCACCTGATGGGCGTGAACATGTCGCTCAAGGAGTTCTACGAGCGGCTGTCGCGGATGACCGGCGTGCCCCCGCCGCCGTTGCGGCTGCCGAAAGCGCTCAACATCCTGGGCGGGAAGCTCCTGGAGAAGTGGGCGGACGCGCGCGGCGAGAAGCCGGCGCTGGACGCGCAGGAGATCGAAATCGGCGAGCACTTCTTCTACTTCGACTCCGCGAAGGCGGAGCGCGAGCTCGGGTTCAGGGCGCGCGATCCGCAGGAGACGCTATACGACACGGTGCAGTACATCCTGCAGCGCATCCCGCCGGACTCGCGGCCGGGCCTGCCCGGAAAGCTGTGGGCGACGCGCAAGGGGACCTGACCGGGAACGGACGTAGCGGCACCGGTATGCCGGGACGGCGGCTCGGGTGTCCGTATACGGCGAGTGTATGGATCGCACCCTCCCCCAGTGCGCCGCCCTGGCCGAGCTCGACTTCGACGCGCTCGTCCAGGCCGAACAGCTCCCGCTGGTGCGGCTGGCGTCGCGGCTGACGTGGGACGCCGAGGAGGCGCGCGATCTGGTTCAGGCGGCGCTCACCGACGCCTACGCCCGCCGGAGCGAGCTCCGCGATCCCTCACGCGCCGCGCCGTGGCTGCGGAAGATCCTCGTCCGGCGCACCCTCAACCACCTTCGACGCAAGCGGCGCTGGGCGGCGCTGCGCACCCTGCTCGACCTCGAGTCCGACTTCGCCGCGCCGCCGGAGGATGCCCTGCTCCGCTCGCAGCACCTCACCCAGATCAAGCAGGCAGTGACGCTGCTCCCGGCGGGACAGGCCACGGCGTTCACGCTCCGCTACCTCGAGGGCCTCTCCCTCGACGAATGCGGCGACGCGATGGGAATCGACCGGGGGACGGTGCGCGTCCACCTTTACCGCGCCCTCTGCAAGCTGCGCGCGCAGGGCGTGCTCCCGGACGCGGAGGAGAAACCATGAGCTGCAACGCGTTCGGCCCGCTCGTTCTGGACGAGACGACGATGGACCGCGCCGACGTGCAGGCGCACCTTGGGGCCTGCGCGCACTGTCAGGCACTTGGGCGCGCCCACCGCGCCGCCGAAGCGTTGCGCGCGCTCCCCTTCGAGCTGCCGAACCGGCCGAAGGACGTGCCGGTCCGCGCGCTGTGGCGGCGGCGGCTCATCCTCCGCGGCACGTTCGCCGGTCTCGTCGCCGGTGTGGTGGCCGCGGCGTTCTGGGCGATGCCCCGGCGGCCACTTGCGGAGCCTCCGCGGACCGTGGCGTCGCCGTCGGTGGCCACCGGTCGCGCTGCGCCGGCCGCCGGCGAGGCGCGCGACACAGTGCGGTCGCTCATTCTCGAGGTCGACTCGTATACGCAGCAGGACGCCACCGCGCACGATCCCGCGCTGGCGGCGTTCGGCGCGCTCCCCACCCTCCTCACCCCCGAGGCGAAGCACCTGTGTATTATACACAAAACCCACCCCCCCAGA
>JADGHL010000174.1 GCA_019686135.1 Myxococcaceae bacterium
GTCAACGCCCCGATGACCCAGCCCGCTCCCACCGCCCGCGGCACGGAGATCGACCTCCGCTACGTGAAGTTCGATCCGATCGGCTCGGGTCCTCTCGGCACCGTCTTCAAGGGCCGGCACAACGCGCTCGGGGTGGACATCTGCGTGAAGGAGCTGAAGGACATCTTCGGCTACTTCTCCTTCCTCCAGCGCGGCGAGGTCATCAAACGCCTCAAGAAGGAGCTGTGCGCCCAGGCCCAGGTCCGCCACCCGAGCGTCGTGGCGATCCTCGACCAGAACACCGACGTCGCGCGGCCATACTTCGTGATGGAGCTGTGCAAAGGCTCGCTCCGCGAGAAGCTCGATCAGAGCGGCGGCAAGGGGCTGCCGGTGCCGCTGGCGATCCGCTACTTCCTGCAGATCGCCTACGCGCTGCGCGCCGCCCACCAGACGGGGCTGACCCACCACAACCTCAAGCCCGAGAACGTCCTGTTCGATCCGTTCGGCAACGCGAAGGTCGCCGACTTCGGCCTGGGCCGGGTGATAGAAGTCGACGCGTCGAAGGGGATGCCGCAGGTGATCGTGGGAACCGGCGGCATGGGCTACATGGCGCCCGAGCTCATCGGCCGCGCCAAGGACGTGGGCGTCGCCGCGGACGTCTACGCGCTCGGCATCCTCCTGTACGAGATGCTCACCGGGCAGCTCCCCGGCCGCCGCTCGCCGCTGCCGTCCGAGGTCAACTCCGAGGCCCCCGCGAAGCTGGATCCGATCTTCGACAAGATGACCCAGGACCGGCGCGAGACGCGCTACCCGGACCTGGACGCCGTGCTCGACGACTTCTACGGCGCCATGAACGAACGCGAGTACGCCTCGCGGAACGATCTGCTCCTGTGGAGCGACAAGGCCGCGTAGCGGTGAGCCAGGACGTCAGACGTTGAAGCCCTTCTCGCGCAACAGCTCGGTGACCGCGCGCAAAATCTTCGCGCTCTTCTCCTGATTCGACTGGACGGTCTGAAGCCGCTGCAGCTCCTCCGCGGTGAGCCCCGCAGGTCCGGTGCTGCCGCCCAGGATGTCGTCCAGAAGGTCTGCGGCGCTCGGTCCATCGCTCCCGGTGCCGGCCAAAGGCGGCGCGGACCGCGCGGCCTGCTCCTGCGCGGCCAGCGAGGGGTCGATGTCCGCAAGCCTCCGCATCACCGTCTTGCCGGAGACGTCGACGATCTTGAACTCGTCCTCGTCCTCCTCCTCCGCACGCGGACGGTGGACGGGCCCCCGCGCCGGCTGTGGCGCCGGCTCCCTCCCGCGGTAGTGGCGATCGATCGCCGTCTTGATCTCGCGCTCGCCGGCGATGAACACCTGCACGCGCGCCCGCGCCCGCCGGCCGATCTCGTCGATGGTCTCCAGGTCCGACGGATCCGCCATCGCCACCAGCAGCACCTTGCCGTGGTCCTTGAGCTGGACCGGAAAGACGCCGTGCTCCTCCGCGAAGGTGACGTCGATCTTCCCGAGCGCCGCTCCGTCCCGCGGCAGATTCCCCAGCCGGATCCGCGGCACGTTGAGCGCGCGCGCCAGCGTGTCCACGATGGTGTCCTCGTCCGCCAGCCCCATCTCGGCGATGACGTGCGCCAGCCGGCCACCCCAGTTCTCGTGGGTCGCCAGGGCCGACCGGAGCTGCAGCTGATCGACGACGCGGGCTCTGACGAGGATCTCGCCGATCTTCTGCGTGCGAAAATTCATCATGACCGCCCGAGGATAACGCAGTTCGCCTCCGACACCGGTTCACTCCGGCCCACCTCGAAGTGGCACCCGGGGGCGGGCGTGGTGGAGGATCGCCTTTCAGAAATTCGGTGCTGCGGTGTCCAGAGGGCGGACCCGCCCGCCGGGAGGGAACACATGACGCACAGGTGGATCTGTTTGACCGCGATCTGTGGCGCGCTCGCGTTCGCCGGGGGCTGCAACTGCGGAAACCCGCAGCCGAACGTCAACCCGAACGGGGATGCGGGCAGCGATGCGGGGAGTGGCGATGACGCTGGTGGCGGTGACGACGCGGGCACGGTCGACGGGGGCGCCGATGCGGGCATGGAGACCGACGGCGGCGAGGTGACCGACGGTGGGTCGACCACGGACGGCGGGGTGAACCTGGACACGATCTGCGCGGACGTGGCGAAGAAGAAGTGCGACTTCTTCATCCGCTGCACCACCGCCACGGATCCGGAGGCGCGCTTCAATGACAACCCGCTCAACCAGGGCCGCGCCAACGACCAGGTCACCGCGGCGATGCGCGCGGAGTGCGAAGCCTTCGAGACCGACATGGCGTGCCGGGGCCTGGTGGCCAGCCTAGAGAACGGCCGCTCGACGCTGGATGCGGCGAAGTACGCGGCCTGCATCGACGCGGCGTTCCCGTCCGACACCTGCGCCCGCGACTTCAACCTCATCGCGTCGTCGTGTCTGAACAACGCGTTCCTCACGGCGAACACCGGCAACGGCAGCCTCTGCACGCAGGATCTGGAGTGCACCAACGGCTACTGCGCGAAGACGGGCAACAACATCTGCGGCACCTGCACCGCGTACGTGGCGATCGGTCAGAAGTGCCCGCGCGGCGTGGAGTGCGATCCGTCGACCTCCTACTGCGCGCCGGCTCTCAACCCGAACAACCGCACCTGCACCGCGTACCGGAGCACCGGCCAGTCGTGCCAGCGCGACATCGAGTGCGGCCCGGGCAACGTCTGCCAGACCTCCGACGGCAACGTCTTCAACCGGACCTGCGCGCCGGGCGTTCCGCTCGGGGGCGCCTGCACTGGCGGCCACTTCGAGTGCCTGCGCGAGCCGATCGACTTCGATCTCTTCAACGCCGGCGGCGTGGTGCCCACCGCCCTCTGTTCGGCGCAGAGCGGCCCCGGGACGTGCATCCCCATCCAGTCGCCGATCGGCGGCGTGTGCGGAACCGGCGAGGCGTTCAACGCGCTCACCTCCAACCGCGGTCCGCTCTGCAACGAGACCGGGGCCTGCTTGTCGGGCGTCTGCGGTCCGCGCCGCGCCGCGGGTCTGCCCTGCACCAGCGATGAGCTGTGCGCGCCCGGCACCCGCTGCGTGATGGGCACCTGCACCGCCTACAAGGATCTCGGCGAGCCGTGCAGCGGCAACAACGATTGCAAGAACTTCATGACGTGCCAGGGCGCCACCTGCCAGCCGGTCCTCTCGATGCTGGGTGAGCCCTGCAACAACACGCAGCCCTGCGCCGAGGGCTACTGCGACAAGAACACCAGCACCTGTACCGCGCTCAAAGCGGATGGCGAGGCCTGTGGCGCCGACGGCGAGTGCACCTCACAGCTGTGCATGGGTGGCACCTGCACCGCCGCGTGCTGGCAGTAGCGGCCGTCCCGCTCGCCTTGACACGGTCCGATCACTGGTTTTGTTGACGGTGTCGCCGGGAAGAAAAGCCCGGCGGCGGGATCGACGACAAAACTCTGGTGAAAGGAGCGCAAGGTCATGCTCGCGCGCTGGGATCGTTTTGACCGTGATTTCGAAAACCTGCTCCGTTCGTTCGGCTTCCAGGCCGATGTTGCCGGGCCGTTCCTCGGGCGCTCGCCGCGGGACGGGGAGAAGCTGACCGCGCCGGCCGACATCGTGGAGACCGCGGCCGGCTACCAGGTGAAGGTGGATCTGCCGGGCGTGGATCCGAAGGGCCTCAATGTCCAGCTGGATAAGGACGTCCTCACCATCTCCGCGGAGCGCCGGGCGGAGACGCGGACCGAGAAGGACAACGTGCTGCGCATGGAGCGCGTCCACGGCACGTTCGCCCGCAGCTTCGTGCTCCCGCACAACGTCGACGCTTCGAAGATCGAGGCGGCGTTCGAGCACGGCGTGCTGACGGTCACCCTCCCGAAGAAGGAGGAGGAGAAGCCGCGCACAATCGATATCAAGGTCAACTAGCGGGGCTCACCGAAGCCCCGCCTGGGGCTACCGTCGGGCGTTCAGCGCGATCGGCACGCGGAACAGGTCCACGACCTGCTGCACGTCCACCGGCTTGGGCAGGCACGCCACCGCGCCAGCCTTCAGCGACGCGTCGACCTGCTCCTGGGTGTGGCGCGCGGTCATGGTGATGAGGCGCACGCCCTCGAGCTGCCGGCGCGCGCGGATCCGCCGCACCACCTCCAGCCCGTCGATGTCCGGCATGTTGAGGTCGATCAACATCCCGTGCGGCTTGGACTCGGAGACCGCCAGCAGCGCCTCGACGCCCGAGGTGGTGGTCGTCACCTCCACCTGGTTCGCGTAGGGCTTGAAGGCCCGCTTCATCGCCTCCAGCACCGGCTTCTCGTCGTCCACCACCAGAAGCCGCACGAGCTGGCTCCCGAGCTCGTCGGGAATCGGCATCTGGTGCGCAATCAGGAAGCTCCGCAGGTCGCTGGAGCGGACCCGGCGGTGACCTCCGGGCGTGCGGAATGCCATGAGGATTCCGCGATCAATCCACTTACTCACCGTCGACGGATCAACCTGCAACAGCCGGCTGATGTCGTGCGTTGTGAAGAGCTGGTCCATGTTCATTCTCGCACCCCGATATATTCCAATATCTCTGCGACAGTTTCGCTGTCAACGTAAGCAGAGATCCACTGCTTGCTGCCACCTACCGCTGGCCTTCAAACACAACTCCACCAACTCCCGAGCCGCGCCCCGTCCTCCCGGCTGCTGAGCGATGAAAAGCGCTCGCGCCCGCGCCTCCGGTGCGGCGTCCGCAGGGCAGGCGGGCAGACCGGCCTTCGAGAGGGGGCCCAGGTCGTTCACGTCGTCCCCCATGTAGGCGCAGTCCTCCGCGGGGATCTGCAGTTCCGAGAGCAGCTCGTCCAGCGCCCGGGTCTTTTCGCGCCGGCCCTGCTTCACCGCGACCAGGCCGAGCTCCCGGCCGCGGATCTCGATCATCGGCGAGCGGCGGGCGGTGATCACCGCGGTGGGCAGGCCCACCAGCCGCGCCATCACGATCCCGTGCCCGTCCTTCACATCGAAGCGCTTGAGCGCCTCGCCGTCGGGTCCATAGAAGAGCCCGCCGTCGGTGAGCACGCCGTCGACGTCGAAGACCAGAAGCTTCACCCGGGCGGCGCGCGCCTCGAGCTCTTCACGCGGGAGCGCTCGGACCTCTCCGTTCATCCGTCGCTCCGGGAAAGGGTTCGGGCGCCGGGCTCGTGGCCGAGTGCCCGCCGGATCGCCAGCACCTGGGTGAGGGTCTCTTCGAACATCGCCGGCGTGAGCGAGCAGGGGCCGTCGCACGGCGCGTGGTCCGGGTCCTCGTGCACCTCCGTGAAGAGCGCGTGGATCCCCGCGGCGGCGGCGGCGCGCGAGAGCAGCGGGACGAATTTCCGTTCGCCGGCGGTCTCGCCGTTGCCCGCGGACGGTAGCTGCACCGAGTGCGTGGCGTCGAAGCACACCGTCAGCCCGGCCTCCCGCATCTGGAGGAAGCCGCGCATGTCCACGACCAGGTTGTTGTAGCCGAAGCTGGCGCCGCGCTCGGTGACCAGCACGTTCGGGTTGCCCGCATCGAACGCCTTGCGCGCGGAGTGGACGATGTCCTTCGGCGCGACGAACTGGCCCTTCTTGATGTTCACGCTCCGGCCGGTGCGCGCCACCGCCTCCACCAGATCGGTCTGACGGCAGAGGAAGGCGGGGACCTGGATGACGTCCACCACCTCGGCCGCGGGCTTCACCTGCGAGACCTCGTGCACGTCGGTGAGCACCGGCACCTGCGCCTTCTGCTTCACCGCGGCGAGCACGCGGAGCCCTTCGGCGAGGCCCGGCCCGCGGAACGACCTGCCGCTGGTGCGGTTCGCCTTGTCGAAGCTGCACTTGAAGACGAAGGACACGCCGAGCTTTGCGCAGACGTCACGCAACAGGATCGCGTGGCGCAGCGCATGGGCTTCGCTCTCGATCACGTCCGGACCCGCGATCACCAGCAGGTGTTGCCCGTCGCCGACGGGATATCCGGCGATTTCGACCATCCGGGCGCGGACACTAGCGTGCGAAGGAGGATCCGTCAGGTGAGTACTTACCAACTCGCGCTCGCCCGGCCGTGAGGCGGCGCGCTCCGTCGGTCGATGTGGTCGCAGGTGTGAAGGTGCCTCAGGCCCGGGCGACGCCTGCGCCCGTCTGGGCCGGGGCCACTGGGGTGGCGCTGGGCTGCGGAACCGCGAAAGCGGGCCGGTGCGCGTCGCGCCAGGCGATCGCCGCGCGGACGAACCCGGAGAACAGCGGGTGCGGCGCGAACGGCTTGGACTTGAACTCCGGATGCGCCTGGCAGCCGATGAAGTAGGGGTGCTTCTCCCGCGGCAGCTCGATCATCTCCACCAGGTTCAGCTCCGGGTTCACGCCGGAGATGATCAGCCCCGCGTCCTGCAGCCGCTGGCGGTAGGCGTTGTTGACCTCGTAGCGGTGGCGGTGCCGCTCCTGGACCCGTTCGACGCCGCCGTACACCGTCTGCGCGAGCGAGCCCTTCATCAGCACACAGTCGTAGCTGCCGAGCCGCATCGTCCCGCCCTTGTCTTTGAGATCGACCTGCGAGGCCATCAGCGTCACCACCGGATGCGGGGTGCCCTCGTCGAACTCGAGCGAGTTGGCGCCCGCCAGCCCGAGCACGTTGCGCGCGTACTCCACCACCGCCATCTGCAGGCCGAGGCAGATGCCGAAGAAGGGGATCTTCGATTCGCGCGCGTACTTGACCGCGGCGATCTTCCCCTCGGTTCCGCGCACCCCGAAGCCGCCGGGGACGAGGATGGCGTCGACGTCCTTGAGCAGCGGCTCCGCGCCCCGCGCCTCCACCTCCTGGGAGTCGACGAAGACCAGCGTCACCTTCACGTCGTTGGCGATCCCGCCGTGCAGCAGCGCCTCGTTGAGCGACTTGTAGGACTCCTTGAGGTCGACGTACTTGCCGACGATCGCGATCCGCACCTCGCCGCGCGACGGGTGGTAGATGGTGTCGACGATGCGCTGCCAGCGATCGAGCTGTGGCGCGCGCGACCAGATGTTGAGGATCTCCGCGAGCTTCTCGTCCGCTCCCTGGCGCGAGAACTCCAGCGGCAGCTCGTAGATGGACTTCACGTCGGGCGAGGTGAACACCGCGCCCTTGTCCACCGAGCAGAACATCGCGATCTTGTCCTTCTGCTCCTGGGTGATCTCCCGGTCGGTGCGGCAGATGAGCAGGTCCGGCTGGATGCCGATCTCCCGCAGCTTCTGCACCGAGTGCTGGGTGGGCTTGGTCTTCACCTCGCCGGCGGCGGCGATGTACGGCAGGAGCGTGAGGTGGATGTACGCCGAGTTCTGCGCTCCGACGTCGTAGCGCATCTGGCGGATCGCCTCGAGGAAGGGAAGTGACTCGATGTCGCCCACCGTTCCGCCCACCTCGACGAGGATCGCGTCGTGACCCTCTGCCGCCGCGCGGACGGTGGCTTTGATCTCGTCGGTGATGTGCGGAATCACCTGCACCGTCTTGCCGAGGTACTCGCCGCGGCGCTCCTTCTGGATCACCGCGTTGTAGATGCGGCCGGTGGTGGTGTTGTTGAGCCGCGACATGTGCGCGGAGGTGAAGCGCTCGTAGTGGCCGAGGTCGAGATCCGTCTCGCCGCCGTCGTCGGTGACGAAGACCTCACCGTGCTGGAACGGGCTCATCGTGCCCGGATCCACGTTGATGTACGGGTCCAGCTTGATGAGGGTGATGTCCAGCCCGCGGTTCTCGAGCAGCGCGCCAATCGAGGCAGAGGCGAGTCCCTTGCCGAGCGAGCTCACTACCCCGCCCGTGATGAAGATGTACTTCGTTTTCTTGGAGCGCATGACCCGTTCTGCCAACGAACCGTGGAAGCCGTCAATGCCCGGCAGAGGGCTCCCATCACCAGACCCGGGTCACCGGACCCGCCCGACGCCCGCCCGGCCGCTTTCCCTCCGGGACGCATGGCGAAGCACTCAGGTGTCTCCCCGACGGCAAGGAGCTCGTACTCGGCGTCCCGCCTTCTTCGCAAGGCCGCCCGCGCCTTTCGCGACCCACCGTCGCACGTTGGGAAACCGACCGGTCGCCAGCACCGGCCCAGCGCCTGGGCATCCTGTCGGCGGGAGCTCATCGAGCTCATCGAGCTCATGACGAAGCACCTGGACGCCGCTCGATCCGAAGAAGCACCCGCGCAGGTTCCTCCGCTCCCGCCTGGAACGGAGAGCCGCCTGAATCGCGGCGTTCAGCTTCGCGTCCTCAGGAGGGCTTCCGCCTTCTTCAGATCCTCGGGCGTGTCCACGCCGATGCTGGTGAACCGGGTCCACGCGCAGCGGATGTGGACGCCGTGCGCCAGCGCGCGGAGCTGTTCGAGCCGCTCGCTCAGCTCGAGCGGGTGCGGGGGCAGGGCGGCGATGCGGGCGAGCACCTCGCGCCGGTAGCCGTAGATGCCGATGTGTCCCAGCCGCTCGATCCCGGCGGGGGACCCTCCGAGCTGGGCGTCGCGATCGAAGGGGATGTCCGCGCGCGAGAAGTAGAGCGCGTCTCCGTTCTCGGCGCGCACCACCTTCACCACATTGGGGTTGGCGCGTTCGTTCTCCTCCAGCGGCCGCACCAGCGTGGCCATCTCCACCGAGGGGTCGTCGAACAGCTCCGCCAGCGCCTTCAGGCTCACCGGGGCGATCAGCGGTTCGTCTCCCTGCACGTTGACCACGACCTCGGCGTCCGGGAGCGCGCGGGCGACCTCCGCGACGCGGTCCGTGCCGCTCTGGCACTGCGGCGAGGTCATCGCCACCTCGCCGCCGAAGCGCCGCACCGACTCGGCGATCCGCTCATCGTCCGTGGCGATGAGGATGCGGTCGAACGCGCCGCTCTCCACGCATCGGTCGTAGACGTGCTGCACCATCGGCTTGCCGCACAGCAGCGCCAGCGGCTTGCCGGGGAAGCGCACCGAGGCGTAACGCGAGGGAATCACCGCGACTGGCTTCATCCCGCCGCTTCTAGCCGACCCGCGGCGTCGCGAAACAGAGAACCGGGCGCGCCCACGCGCGCGCTGCCGGGGGTCGGGAAGTGGGGCCGGAGTCGAGTGCGGATGTCACGTGCTCGCACCGGACCGCGGCGGTGGTCGTGAGTCTCACGCGTGCCGACCCGCGCGGCACCCGACAGAGAGCGGGCGCGCTGCATCCGCGCTTAAGTAGACCGATAGGAGGACGGCCTGAATCGAGTGTGGATGTATCGCGCTCACAGGGGACCGCGGTGCCGGTCGTGAGGCTGGCGTGCTGACACGCGCGCCGCGCCAGCGAGAACGCGCCGCGCTGCACGCGCGGGCGAGTGGTGCGGCTGGGGAAGTGACGGGCAGCGGAATCGAGCGTGGATGTGACGCGCTCACAGGGAACCGCGGTGCCGGTCGTGAGGATGGCGTGCTGACACGCGCGCCGCGCGAGCGAGAACGGGCCGCGCTGCACGCGCGGGCGAGTGGTGCGGCTGGGGAAGTGACGGGCAGCGGAATCGAGCGTGGATGTGACGCGCTCACAGGGGACCGCGGTG
>JADGHL010000175.1 GCA_019686135.1 Myxococcaceae bacterium
TCGGGCCATGGGCGGATCTCTGAGCACTGCAGTGAGCACGAGCGGTCTGTCCACGAGTGGCCCTCCGGGCGATGCAGTGCGCATCTCCTGACCGTCGCCAGGAGGCTCTGCGCGCTGAGCAGTGGGCGCCCGAGGTCGGGCCATGGGCGGATCTCTGAGCACTGCAGTGAGCACGAGCGGTCTGTCCACGAGTGGCCCTCCGGGCGATGCAGTGCGCATCTCCTGACCGTCGCCCGGAGGCTCTGCGGGTGCAGCAGTGGGCGCCCGAGGTCGGGCCATGGGCGGATCTCCGAGCACTGCAATGAGCACGAACGGTCTGTCCACGAGTGGCCCTCCGGGCGATGCAGTGCGCATCTCCTGACCGTCGCCAGGAGGCTCTGCGCGCTCAGCAGTGGGCGTGCGCGGCCGGGAGATGGTTGGATCTCCGAGCAGCGCGGAGAGCATCAGCGGTCTGTCTACGGGTCGCCCACGGAGCAGGGCGGTGCGCAGCTTCGATCAGTCAGCGGGGGTCGCGCCGTGGGAAGTGATGATGAGCACCAGCGGCCCCGCGTCGGGTGGCGTCGTGCTTCGGGTCTGGCGCGCATCGTCGGAATCCTGTGCGTGCTGGCTGCCTCGGTCGCGGTGGGCACGGAGGCTCATGTCCCGTGCGAGCCGATGCGGCCGCGCGTGTTCGCCGCGCGCGCGTTTTCTCCTGAGATCGAAGCGGCGCTGGACGCGGCGGTCCGTGCGGAGCTGCGGGACGCGCTGCCGTTCGCGGGGCTGTCGGTCGGCGTGCAGCAGGGGACACGGCGGTGGACGGCCGCCTATGGCTTTCGCGATCTCGCGCGCAGGCTCCGCGCGACGCCGACGACCTCGTATCGGTTCGCGTCGATCACCAAGTCCTTCACGGCCACCGCGGTGATGCAGCTGGTGGAACGGGGGCGGCTCGAGCTCGATCAGGAAATCCACTCGCTGGTGCCGTACTACCCGCATAAGCGCTGGCCGATCACGGTGCGGCAGTTGCTGGGTCATCTCAGCGGAGTCCCGCACTACGCGAACGCGGCGGATGGGCGGAACGTGAACCGCGTGAGCACCCGCGAGGCGATCGCCCTGTTTGCGGACAAGCCGCTGTATTCCGAGCCGGGCACGGCGTTCGTCTACACGACCTGGGGCTACGACCTGCTCGGCGCAGCGGTGGAGGCGGCGTCCGGCGAGCCCTACGGCACGTATCTGAAGCGGTACGTCTTCGGTCCGGCGGGGATGACCACCGCGGCGCTCGACGACTTCCGCACGCGTGGCCCCGAGCAGGCGGTGGGCTACCGCCGGCGGGGGAACCGGCTGGTGCGCTCGCCGTACCTGGACGTTTCCAGCCGCTTCGCCGGCGGCGGGACCCGCGGCACCGTGCTCGACCTGCTCGCATTCGGACGCGCGACGCTCCATCACCGCCTGGTCCGGCCCGACACGGCTGCGCAGATGCAGACGGTGATGCAGACGCGGGACGGCCGCTTCACCGACTATGGGATGGGCTTTGCGACCTTCCCCCGCCACGGTCAGTACCTGGTCGCGCACGCGGGTGGTCAGCCGGAGACGACCACGTTGCTGGTCCTCCTCCCTGCGGACGAGGTGATCATCGCGCTCGCCACCAACCTCGAGGGGCAGGGGGATCTGCTGCGACGAATTCAGATCCGGATCGCAGAGCTGTTGCTCGAGGAGGGCCACGTCCGGCGCGGCGCGTACGCGAAGGATCCGGCCGATCGCGGCGTGTTCGAGGGGCTGTATCGGGTCTTCAGCTACGGGGTCGCGTACCACCGGTGGGCCACCCGGAGCGGCGCGACGTTGCCGGGCGCATCGGACGAGGAGCTGGAGGGGGCCTTTGCGGAGGTCCGGAGACTCCTTTCGCGTGCGCACGTGGCGGCGGATCCGCGTGCGCATCGGGAGCGGCTTCGCCAGGCGCACGAGCCACACGGTGGCGAAGTGATCCTCCGCGTCGGCGTGGAGATGGCGCGCACCATCGCGCGGTGGTTCGGGCCGGGAGCGCTGCGGCGCGAAGCGGCGGCGGGGCCGTTCGGGTTCTTCGCCGACTACGCGGCGGCGTGCGAGGCGCTGCAGTGTCCCGCGGCGCGCCGGTTCGAGGGTCTGTCCGACGACATCGAGCGGCTGCGCTCG
This sequence comes from Myxococcaceae bacterium, assembly GCA_019686135.1. Lineage (GTDB taxonomy): Bacteria > Myxococcota > Myxococcia > Myxococcales > Myxococcaceae > JADGHL01. The sequence goes on from JADGHL010000175.1 coordinate 2,146, forward strand.
AGCTGGGAGGAGGGAATGCTTCGCGCGCTCGAACGCACGCGGCTGAGCGATGTGCCGGATCCGGAGGCGCTCTGGCCGTCGCTGGAGCGCGCCGTCGCGAACAGCACGTTCCACCCCGACTATTCGGAGGAGTTGTTCGTCCTCGCCCGGAGAGCGGAGCGCGCAGGCGATGCGGCGGGCGAGCTGCGCTGGCTGGAGCGTGCGGTGATGTTGGAGCCCGGCGCCGCGGAGCCGCGGCTCGTGCTCGGCGATGCGCTGTTCGCGCGAGGCGATGCGACCGGCGGGATGAAGCGCTATCTTGAGGCGAAGGACGTCGATCCATCGGCCGAGTCGCTCCAACCCGAGGCACTGGCGAAACGCGCCCGTGAGGCTGAGGGTCGGACGGTGCGCCGGGACATCCTGCGGGCCGCCACCGCGCTCTACCCCGAGGTGGCGCAACTGTGGCACGCACGCGCGGACGCGGAGCGGCAGGTGGGCGACCGCGCGGCGGCGGAGGCGGCAGCGCGCAGGGCGGAGGCACTCGAAGCGCAGTCGCCCACGGCAGGACATTGAGCTGTGTCGCTCGACGCCCCGTCATCCGAACATCGGATTGGTTGATCGATTGCGCGATGGGGCGCGCGGTGTCCGGCGACACGGTCCTCAATCCGCGGCCCGATGCCGCGTGCTCCCAATCGTTGGCGATCGCAGCGCCGGCGAGACCGGTCCCGCGGGTTGGGCTACCGCAGTGGCCTCCCCGACGCTCCGCGCGAGCGATGGCTGTCCGAGACGTGCGGTCGTCGATGGCGCACGGCCGCGTCGCGGTGACTGCAGCACAAATCAAGCAACCGCAAACCTCCCTCCGAGGCGACGGTGCTGCTGCGCGTGGGAAGTTGCTCTCCGACGGATGAGGCCCAGCGCTCTGGCCGATCGCCCGCTACGGGCGCACAAGCTCCGTGTAGATCCCGAGGTCGCTCGCGCGGGCCGACCTGAACCCCGGGGACCAGCCGCGGACGGGCGGAACAGGTCACGCGACGAACACGCCGGTGGGGGCCTTTGGCGGAATCCGTTGCGGCCGGCCGCGCCCGCGGGTAACGCTGCGGGCCGTGTTCGACGTCGCGCGCGAAGTGCCGCTGAACGGCGGCACCGGCTTCACCTGAGGCTGATGGCCTCGGTTCGCGTGTCGAATTCCCAGCTTCCTCTCTCAACTTCCTCTCAACCCCCGGGCGTCTGGCGTGTGCGTCGGCATGCGCGGCCCGCAGGAGCCATCCCATGTCGCTCGTCTCTCCCGAAGTCCTCGAACAGATCCGTGCGCGCGCCGCCGAGGTCGACGCGCAGGCGAAGTTCCCGAAGGAGAACATCGCCGCGCTCGGAAAAGCCGGGCTGCTCGGCCTGTGTGTCCCGAAGGAGCGCGGAGGCCGCGGCGAAGGTCCGGCCGCGTTCGCGCAGGTGGTCGAGTCCATCGCCTCTGCGTGCGCGTCCACGGCGATGGTGTACGTGATGCACGTCACCGCGGCGCAGGCGATCGAGAAGTCGCGGTCGCCCGAGCGCGACGCCTTGCTGGGGGCGATCGCCCGCGGCGCCCACCTCACCACGCTGGCGTTCTCCGAGAAGGGCTCGCGTTCGCAGTTCTGGGCACCGGTGTCGAAGCTCGAGCCCGGGCCGGGGAACACACTGCGCACGACCGCGCTCAAGTCCTTCGTCACCTCCGCGTCGCACGCGGATTCCTACGTCTCCAGCGCCCAGCAGCCGGGCGCCGCTTCGCCGATGGAGTCGACCCTCTACCTGGTCCGCAAGGGTCACGACGGCGTGCGCATTCAGGGCGGGTTCGACGGGCTGGGCCTGCGCGGAAACGACTCCGCGCCGGTGGTGCTGGAGGCGTACGAGATCGACGACAAGGCCCTGCTCACCGAGCACGGCAAGGGCGCGGCGATGATGCTGGATGTGGTGCTGCCGTGGTTCGCGATTGGTACGAGCGCGATGGCGGTCGGCCTGTGCCGTGAGGCCGTTCGCGTCACCTCGCAGCACCTCTCCGGCACGGGCTTCGAGCACACCGGCTCGCAGTTGCGCGATCTCCCCACGCTGCGCGCGCGGCTCTCGGAGATGAGCGTGCGCACCGAGCAGGCCGCCGCGCTGCTCGACGCCACGCTGACGAAGCTGCAGGCGAACGATCCGGCCACGCCGCTGTTCGTGCTGCAGACGCGCATCGCTGCGCTGGAGGCCGCGGTGGAGGTCACCGATCTGGCGATGAAGGCCTGCGGCGGCGCCGCGTTCTCGAAGCAGCTCGGCGTCGAGCGGCTCTTCCGCGACGCCCGCGCCGGCTGGGTGATGGCGCCCACCGTGGACCACCTCAAGGACTTCGTCGGCCGCGCGCTGACGGGAATGCCGCTGTTCGGCTAGCACGGAGCATTCAGATGAGCACCAGCAGCGACGACACCATCCTCCTAGGCGCGGTGGCCTACGACCCACGCGTGGTCACCATCTGGGAGGGAATCCGCGACCACTTCCAGCAGGAAGGCGCGTCGATGGATTTCATCCTCTTCTCCAACTACGAGCGCCAGGTCGACGCGCTGATGCGCGGCCACATCGACATCGCGTGGAACACGCCGCTCGCGCACGTGCGCGTGCAGCGGAGGACGGAAGGGCGCTCCCGTTCGCTCGGGATGCGCGACTCGGATCGCGACTTCCGCGCGCGTGTGGTGGTGCGCCGCGACGCGGGCATCTCTACGCTGACGGATCTCCACGGCCGGACGCTGGCGGTGGGTAGCCGCGACTCGACGCAGGCGCGGATCCTCCCGCTGTACTTCCTCGAGCAGGCCGGGGTCGACCTGGCGCGGGTGAAGCTGCTCCCGTTCGACACCGACGTGGGCCGCCACGGCGACACGGGCACGAGCGAGCTGGCCGTCCTGCAGGCTCTGCGCGAGGGCGTCGCGGACGCGGGCACGGTGGGCGACCTGGTCTGGGTGACCGAACAGGCCGCGGGCCGCATCGACACCGCGCTCATCGACACGCTCTGGGCGACGCCGCCGTTCGACCACTGCATGTTCGACGCGCTCCCGACCATCGACGAGGGCAAGGTGGCGCGGTTCCAGAAGGCGCTGTTCGCGATGAATTGGGAGAACCCCGCGCACCGGCGCCTCCTCGAGCTCGAAGGTCTCAAGCAGTGGATGCCGCCGCGGGAGGCGGGCTACGCGTCGTTGCGCGCGGCGCTCGATCGTCAGGGGCTCTGGTGAGCACGCCGGCGAATGCCGCCGTGGCGATCGACGGCGGCGAGCTTGCGCTGGGTGGCGGACTCTTGGCCCTGGTGCGACCGGCGCTGGACCTTCTGGCACCGGGCGGCGTGCTGGCGATCCGCTCGCGGAACGCGGGGCTGAGGGACGATCTGCCGGCCTGGTGCCGTGTCGAGCACCACGACTATTTCGGCGTGGAGCGCGACGCGGACGGCGCGGACCGCCATCTGGTCGCGCGCGGTGGGCTCGGGCTCCCCGCCGGGCGGCGGGAGGCGGGCTTCGCGCTCGCGCCGAGCGCGGAAGGGGAACGCTTCACTGCCGCCACGGTGCTGAGCGCGGTGCCGTTTCCCGAACGCGCGGATCCGCACTCCGGCTTTGCGCCGCGCGGCGCCCGCGTCGAGCCGGGTGGCCCGCGCTATCCGTTCACGTTGACCGAACGCGATCGCCTCGCACCGCCGGAGGTCGCGCAGCTCTACGACCAGGCGGTGGCCGCGCATTGGGACGCGGCGCGGGACATCCCGTGGGCGAAGATTCCGCGGCTGCCGCGTGCGCTGGAGGCGGCGGTCGCGCAGGTGATGACCTTCCTTGCGGAGAACGAGCTCTCCGCGCTCTACGTGCCGGCGCGTTTCGTGCCGCAGATCCACCCGGCCTACGCGGAGGTGGCGATGTTCCTCGCCACCCAGCTCGCGGACGAGGCGCGGCACATCGACGCGTTCCTCAAGCGGGCGCGCGCGGGTGGCGCGGGTGTGGGCATCAGCGCGGCGACGACCTCGCACTCGCTGCTCACCCTGCTGGAGGCGCGCGACTTCACCGAGGCGTCGTTTCTGCTCTCCGTGCTGGGCGAGGGCACGTTTCTGGATCTGCTCTCCTTCATCGAGAAGCACGCGCCGGACGAGGCCACCCTGGAGCTGGCGCGGCGCGCGCGGCGGGACGAGGCCCGGCACGTCCACTTCGGGCTGGCGCACCTTCGGCACGCGTTGGCGCACGACCCGTCGCTTCCGGCGCGGTTTGAGGCGGTGGTCCGCGAGCGTGCGGCGCGCATCCCGCAGAAGGCGGTCCCGGCGCATGTGCAGGACGCGCTGACCGTGCTCGCCGCGGGGGATGTGACGCCTTCCGCCATCGCGCGCGGTCACGAGGCCTTCCGCGGTCTTCTGGAGACGATGCGCGAGGGACGGGTAAAGCGGCTGGAGAATGCGGGGCTGGACCGGGAACAGGCGGAGCGGCTGTCGGAGCTGCACACGCCGAACTTCATGTAGCCGGCGGGGTCAGCCCCGGCAGAGCGCGACGAGCTGCCGGCCGTACGTCTGCGCGATCCTCGGGCCGATGCCGCTGACCTGAAGCAGCTCCTCTTCTGTCGAGGGGCGGGCGCGGGCGAGGGCGGCCAGCGTCCGGTCGGTGAGGATGCGGAACGCGGGCACCTTGCGCCGGCGGGCCTCCTGGAGCCGCCACGCCTTGAGCGTGGCCGCGAGTGGGCTGGAGAGGTCGGGCCGGGTCGTTTTCGTTTCGTTGGAGGAGCGTGCCCGGCGCGAGCGCCGCCTTCTCCGGGGCGCTTCGTGTGCGGCGGTTTCGTCCTCGGGGATGAGGACCGCATCCAGCGCTCCGGATTGCTTCGCCGTCGGGGTCAACCACGCGCGCGTGAAGGTGATGGTCCGGCCGTCCTTCTCGAAGGTGTCGGGGACGAGCCGGATGAGCCCGCCGCGCACGAGCCCGGCCAGCAGCGTCTCGAACGTGCGCCGGTGTTCGGGCGTCTCCCCGAGCAGGTTCCGGCACATCCTCCCGGTGCTCTGCCCGTCTGTTTCGGCGAGCGCGCGGAGGATCGTCGCGAGCTGATTGCGCTCCGCGGCGCTAGGCGGGCGGAAGCGCGCGGCGATGCAGTCTCTCGGCGCGCACACGTCGCACTGACCGCACGGCCGCCCATCGTCCCCGGTGTCGCCGAAGTGGCGGAGCACCTGGAGCATCCGGCAGATGGGGCTCTCGGCAAAGCGGCCCATCTGTTCAAGCTGTTCCAGTCGCCGCGCCCGTTGCGCGAGGTACGGAGCCTTCCAGCCGGGCCGGCCGCGGCGGAGCTCGTCGTTGGCGCTGACCTCCACGCCGCCGTGGATCCACAGCTTCTCCAGCGCCTTCTCGAACACCTCCGCGTCCATCCGGAGCGACGCGGCCAGAGCCTCGCGCGGGACCGGCTCGTCGCGGAGAGCGCGATGGATGCGCCCGAGTTCGGAGGCGTCGGGGTAGTCGCGCTCGAGGAAGAACTCGTGGGTGCGCCGGTCGACGAACGAGTGGAGCAGGATGGCGCGGGATGGCTTCCCATCGCGGCCCGCGCGGCCGATCTCCTGGTAGTAGCCCTCGATGCTGCCCGGCAGCGCGAGGTGGATGACCGTGCGCACGTCGGCCTTGTCCACGCCCATCCCGAACGCGATGGTGGCGACGATCACCTCCAGCAGTCCGCGCTGGAACTTCGCCTGGATCTCGTCCCGGACCTGCGCCTTGAGCCCGGCGTGGTACGCGGCGGTGGAGAAGCGCCGCGCCAGCTTCTGCGCGAGCTCCTCGGCGGCCTTGCGCGAGGGCGCGTAGACGATCGCCGGGCGGCGGGCAGGGTCCGCCAGGATGTCCGCCGCCTTTTCCGCACGCTCGGGGGGTGGCAGCTCCAGCGCCTCGATGGCCAGGTTCGTCCGGCGGAAGCCGTGGATGAACGTGCGTGCCCGCGGGATGCCGAGCTGTTCGAGGATGTCCTTCTGGACGATCGGCGTGGCCGTCGCGGTGAGGGCGATGACCGGCGTGGGCCGGAGCTGCGGCAGCCGCTGCCCGAGGAGCCGGTAGTCGGGCCGGAAGTCATGTCCCCAATGGGAGATGCAGTGCGCCTCGTCGATGGCGATGAGCGTCGGCTTGCGCAGCGCGAGCTGGTCGACGAAGCCGGGGACGCCGAGGCGCTCGGGCGCGATGAATAGGAAGTCGAGCGCGCCGTCGAGGTACGCGCGCAGCACCTGCCGGCACTCGCTGCGCTCCCGGCCCGAGTGGATCCGCTCGGCTCGCAACCCGCGTCCGAGCAGGCTGGCGACCTGATCCTCCATCAAGGCGATGAGCGGGCTGATCACCAGCGTGGTCCCACCGCGAGCGATTCCCGGGAGCTGGTAACAGAGCGACTTGCCCGCGCCGGTGGGCATCACCAGCAACACATCCTCACCCTTCGCGGCTGCCTCGCAGACCGCCTCCTGATGCGGGCGGAAGGCGCTGAATCCGAACGTACGCTGGAGCAAGGCGCGCAGCCTCCCGGAGGCTGGCGAGGCGACGGGCGTCGTGCTGGGCTCGGGCTGCCGTACGTCGTCGGTGGTGTGTCGTGTGGGCGCGTTCCGCGCCGCTCCGGTCTCGGGTCGTCGTGAATCGGGGAGCGTGCGCGCTTTCTCCGCCCTGTGTCGGTGCTCTGCATCCCCCGGCAGCTCGGGCACGCCCTCGCCCACATCGTGTCGGCCGGCGCTCCGTAAGCCGACCATCAGTGAATCGATAATTGGCAAGGCGATGCCCTGACCGCCGGCACGCAAGGAAGCGTCGCTCTTCGAGGCGGTGCGCTCTGAAGCAGCGCTCTGAGAGGCGATGAGCCGTGAGCCGTCGTTCTGCGGGGTGATGCGCTGTGAAGCGCCGCTCTGCGACGCGATGAGCTGTGGGCCACTGGTCCGCGAGGCGGCGCGCTCGGAGCTGCCGTTCTGCGACGCGACGATCTGTGAGCGCGCGGCCTGCGACGCGATGGGTTCGGAGCTGCCGCTCTGCGAAGCGATGAGCTCTGAGCTGGGGGTCTGCGAGGCGATGCGCGCGGAAGCGACGCGCTTCGAGGTGGTGTGCTGTGAGCCGTCGTTCTGCGGGGTGATGAGCTGTGAACCGCGGCGCTGCGACGCGATGAAGTGTGGGCCGCTGGTCCGCGAGGCGGTGCGCTCGGAGCTGCGGCTCTGCGAAGCGATGAGCTGTGAGCTGGAGGTCTGCGAGGTGATGCGCTCATGAGCGGCGCTCTCCGAGGCAGCGTGCCGTGAGCCGGTGGCTTGTGAGGTGATGCGCTCGGAGCCGGCGCTCTGCGACGCGATGATATGTGAGCTCGGAGCCTGCGACGCGGTGCGCTCGGAGC
>JADGHL010000046.1 GCA_019686135.1 Myxococcaceae bacterium
TGATATGTGAGCTCGGAGCCTGCGACGCGGTGCGCTCGGAGCTGCCGCTCTTCGACCCGATGAACTCTGAGCTGGAGGTCTGCGAGGCGAAGCGCTCAAGAGCGCTGCTCTCCGAGGCGGCGTGCTGTGAGCTGGCGTTCTGTGAGGTGATGCGCTCGGAGCCCGCGCTCTGCGACGCGATGATATGTGAGCTCGCAGCCTGCGACGCGGTGCGCTCGGAGCTGCCGCTCTGCGACCCGATGAACTCTGAGCTGGAGGTCTGCGAGGCGACGCGCTCAAGAGCGCTGCTCTCCGAGGTGGCGTGCTGTGAGCTGGAGGTCTGGGAGGTGATGCGCTCATGAGCGGCGCTCTCCGAGGCAGCGTGCCGTGAGCCGGTGGCTTGTGAGGTGATGCGCTCGGAGCCGGCGCTCTGCGACGCGATGAACTGTGAGCCGCTGGCCCGCGAGGCGGTGCGCTCGGAGCTGCCGCTCTGCGACCCGATGAACTCTGAGCTGGAGGTCTGCGAGGTGATGCGCTCGGAACCGCCGCTCTGTGAGGTGCTCTGCGGCGACCGTGCACTCTCCGAACCGGCACGCTGCGGACAGGGCGCGTGGTGTGCCGGTGGCGCATGCTCGGTTGTGCGCGACGCTCCGGGCGGATCCCACGCGCGCGCTCGCCGGTCGTCGGTGCTGGGTCGTTCCGACTCCGATGGATCGAACAACGTGCGCTGCCGCGGATCGCCCCTCGGTACTTTGGGCGGCGGCGGGCTCATCCGGCCGATCACCTCGCGCACGTACGCTTCGATGCCGCGGAGGAACGGCTCCAGCTCGGCCTCGCCGCGTTCGATGCGCTGCAGCCGGGCCTCCCACTGGCCGGTCATCACCGGGCTCTTCACGGTCGGATCCACCGCGGCGATCAGCTCGATCCCTTTCTCGGTGGCCTCCAGCGTCTTCCCGCGCCGCACGATGTACTCGCGCGCGAGCAGGGTCTCGATCATCGCGGCGCGCGTGGCCGGCGTCCCCAGTCCGCACTCGCGCATGGCGTCGGAGAGCTCCTTCTCGTCCAGCGTCCTCCCGGCGGTCTCCATCGCGGTCAGGAGCGTCGCGTCGGTGAATCGCCGCGGCGGCTGGGTGCGCTTCTTCATGGTCTTCGTATCCAGCACCTTCACGGGCAGCCCGCGCTTCAGCCCCTCGGGCAACAGCTGTTGTGGCGGCTCGGGTTCGCCCGGGTCCTCCTCCTTCTTCTTCTCCGCCGCCGGGGCTCGCAGCGGCCCGACCTCCAGCGCCTTCCAGCCCTTCTCGCGGATCGCGCTGCCGCTGCTCGCGAAGAGGTCCTCCACCCCGCCTTCGGAACGCACCACCGTCACTACCCGCGTGGCGTCCCACACGAAGTCGCCCTGCCAGGCGGCGAGGAACCGCCGGCAGACGAGGTCGTAGATCCGCTGCTCGTCGAGACTGAGGCGCTTCCCCTCGGGAGACGCCGCGGTGGGGATGAGCGCGTGGTGGTCGGTCACCTTCACGTCGTCGACGAAGCGCCGCGACAGCGGCCGTTCCCCGGTGCCGGGAGACAGCAATGACTCGTAGGGGCCGCGCACGGTGCGGACGATTGCCGGCAGCGTGGCGGCGACCTCGGTGGACAGGTGCCGGCTGCTCGTGCGCGGATAGCTCAGCAGCTTGTGCTGTTCGTACAGCGCCTGCGCCAATTCCAGCGTCTTCTGCGCGGAGAAGCCGTAGAGCCGGTTGGCGTGCCGCTGCAGATCGGTGAGGTCGTAGAGCAGCGGCGGGGGCATCCGCTTCGTCTCGCAATCGTGCGACCGCACCTGTGCTTCGCCCGCCTTCACCCGCGAAACGATCGCGTTCGCCTCGACACCGTCGATGGGCAGCCGCTGCACCCGTTCGCCCTTCACGTCCCGGAACCATGTTCCGTCGTACGTCTGGCCCTCGCCGGGCGAGAACGTCGCGACGACCTCGAGGTAGTCCTCGGGGACGAAGCGGCGGATCGCCAGCTCGCGCTCGACGACCATCGCCAGCGTCGGCGTCTGCACGCGTCCGACAGAGAGCGGCTGGTCCCGCTGCAGCCCGTACGCGCGGGAGAGGTTCATCCCCACGAGCCAATCCGCCCGGCTCCGCCCGACCGCCGCCGCCGCGAGCGAGTCGTACGCCTGCGCGTCCTTCAGCTTCTGGAAGCCGTCGCGGATCGCCTCCTCGGTCAACGAAGAGATCCACAGCCGCTTCACCGGCTTGCGACAGCCAGCGGCCTCATAGAGGTGGCGGAAGATCAGCTCGCCCTCGCGGCCGGCGTCAGTGGCGCAGACGACTTCGTGTACGTCCGGATCGTTCAGCACGCGCCGGACCACCTCGAACTGGGCGCGCGTCTTCTCCAGGACCACCAGGGGCCACCGGTCCGGCAGCATGGGCAGCTGCGACCAGCGCCAGGTCTTCCACTCCGGCCGGATCTGATGAGGTTCCGCCAGCCCGACCAGATGGCCGATGGCCCAGGTCACGCGGTAGCCGTTTCCTTCATAGAAGCCGTCCCGCCGGGCGCGCGCGCCGAGCACCGCCGCGATGTCCCGCGCCACCGACGGCTTCTCTGCCACCACCGCGATCCCCACCGGACGCCTCCCGCCCTGTCGTCTGCGGAGCGGATCTACCTCGCGGATCTGACATCACCTGCCGCGTCCTCGTGCCGAGCGGGTGCGGCGATCGTCCGAGCCGACCTGAGCCGACAGGCATCTGCCGCAACTCCCCGGCTCGTCAGGAGCCCGCAGATTCACTGGATCGGCGGAATGGGATGATGAGTATCATCTCTTCGTGCGTTACCCACCCGAGCACAAGGACCGCGTCCGCGAGAAGATCGTCCACGCCGCGTCACGGCGATTCCGTGGCCACGGCAGGGCGGTGGGGATCGCGCAGCTGATGCGCGAGCTGAAGCTCACGCACGGAGGCTTCTACCGGCACTTCTCGAGCAAGGACGAGCTCTTTAACGAGGCCTTGATGGCCAGCATCAAGCACATGAAGGGCCGGATGCTGGAGGCAGCCGAGAAGGCCAGCCCCGACCGCGCGCTCGAGCAGATCGTCTCCACGTATCTGAGCATCGAGCACTGCAATCACCCCGCCGATGGCTGCCCGCTGGCGGCGCTCACCACCGAGATCGCCCGGCAGCCGATGGCCACCCGTCGCACCTTCGAACGCCTGCTGCGTATCTACTCGGCTACGTTCGCGCCCTGGATGCCCGGTAGGACGCGCGCGCAGCGCGAACACGCGGCGATGGTGCTCTTCTCCGGGATGGCCGGAGTGCTCAACGCGGCCCGGGCCGTGCCCGACGAAGCGTTGCGTAGGGCGCTGCTCGAGCAGGGCCGGGACTTCTTTCTCCGATCTCTGCGCGTGGCTCCCTGATGCGCGATGGGATGATGACCAACATCTCAAAGGGCTCACCGCTCGAAGAATCGCCCCTTCCACGGGCACGGCGCGGTGCTGATCCTCCTGTCGATCGTCCTCTACCTCTGCCTCGACTGGACCTCGCTGTCGCTCCGCACCAAGCGGGCGGCGTGCGTTGCGCTGGTGCTAGGGATTGGCGCGCACGCCAGTGGAATCATGGTCCACGCGCTGGTCCGTCAGCCGCACCGGGCGTCCGCGGGGACCGTGATGTCCCTGGCCCGCGCCGCGCGCACGAAGTGATCCACCCGAAAGGAAGACCCGCATGCCTGCCGCCACGCATTCCCACGCTCACACCTTCATCCCCGCGTTCGGACACCACGGCCCGCTCTCGCTGTACGACCCGTTCACGCGGCTGATCGGAATCCATCGCTTGCGAGAGCAGCTGCTCGACCAAGCGGCGCTCGCGTCCGGGCAGCGCGTGCTGGACGTGGGGTGCGGCACCGGGACGCTCGCGGTCCGCATCCAGCAGCGCGACGCGACGATCGAAGTGTTCGGCGTCGATCCGGATCGACGCGTGCTCGAGCGTGCGCGGCGCAAGGCGGCACGCGCGGGCGTGAAGGTCCGGTTCGACGAGGGGTTCGCGGACGCGCTGTCGTACGACGACGCGTCCTTCGACCGGGTCTTCTCGTCATTCATGTTCCACCACCTCGATCGCGCCAATAAGGAGAAAATGCTGCGCGAGGTGTTCCGCGTGCTCAGGCCCGGTGGCCGCCTGGAGTTGCTCGACGTTGCCGGGCCAGATCGCGCCGGGGTTCTCCGAAGCCGCCCAAGTCGGGGAGGACGGCTTCGCTTTCGGGAAGGTCGTCTACTTCCAGGCGTCACGCCCACACTGATCGCGGTTCGTCCATCCCGATTTCTGTCGGGTTGGTTGCGCCGCCTCCGGGGCGCGACCGGTCTCCGCGCCGTTGTCGAGCACCGTCACCCAGCCGCGGTCCCCGTCCACGCGCACCCGCTGACCGCTGCGGAGCTTCTGCGTCGCGCCGTCCACCGCGACCACCGCTGGGATGCCGAGCTCGCGGGCGATGACCGAGCCGTGGGTCATGGTCCCGCCGACCTCCATCACCAGCGCGCTCGCGTGCATGAACAGCGGCGTCCAGCCGGGATCGGCAAACGGCGCTACCAGCACCTCGCCGGGCGCGAGCGTGGAACGCGCGGCATCCTGCACCACCCGCACCACGCCCTCGACCACGCCGCTGGAGACCGCGGTGCCCACCAGCGTGCCTGCCGGCGCTTCCGCCTCGGGCGCGGGCGCGATGGCCTCACCGTCGCTGGTGAGTACCGGCGGTGGCGACCAGCGCTGCCACCGGGCCTGTTCGCGCGCGCGTGTCTCGACCAGCGCGCGGAGCCGGGCGAGCGTATCCGTGCGGGCCGGTTTCTGCTCCAGCGCGCGGACCGCCTCCCTCAACTCGGCCATCCGCAGCATCCACACGTCATCCGCCCGCGCCAGCACACCCGCCGCCGCGAGGCGCTCGCCCGCCGCGTAGCTCTCCTCGCGGACGAGCTCGAGCAGCTCCATCACCGTGCTCTTGTGGTGTTCGCGGAGCGCCAGGTAGGTGCGCAGCCGCCGCGCCATCTTCGCCACGAACGGACCGCGCACGAACCCGAGCGGCCCTCTTCGCGCGCCGGTCATGACCTGGGCCAGCGCGTCCTCCGCCTGCCGGTGGGCGAGCTGCTGCTGCGCGCGGTGCGAACCGGGCGCGTTCCCCAGCAGGGCGGCGATGGTCTTCAGCGGCGCGGTCGGATCGTCCCCCCACCGCGGCACGCCGACGTCGATCTCCCCGGCGCCGCGGTGGCCGAAGCGTGTCAGGAAGTCGTCCCACGCGGCGAAGAACGGTTCGGTCCCTTCGGCGCCGCGCTGCGCCTTCAACGCCGCCACCGGATCCGCAGCGGTGAGCGCGTCCCGGAGCGCCGGCACGGGCCGCGCGAGATCGGCGAGGTCGCCGAGCGTCAGATCCATCTCCGTGACGATGTTGCCCTCCAGCCCCCGGAGCAGCGCGTCCTCCGGGAGCTGCGGCGCGTACGCCCGCGTCCACCGGCGCAACAGCCGTTCGCCCACCAGCATCATGGCGGTCAGCGGCGCCGCGAACGGGAGGAGGATCTGTTCGAACGCCCTCCGCACGATCCGATCGACCGCGTCCAGCCTCGCGCTGCCCGTCTCGCGGTTCACCTCGGCGGTCGCAGCTGCCACCATCGCATCGAGCCCGGCGAGGTAGCGCCGTCTCACGCGTTCGGGCGAACGCAGCAGCACGCCGGGAATGCGCCGGACGATCCGGCCCACTCCGCGCAAGAGATCGATCCGCCGCACCGCGGCGCCCGCCCGCGCCGCCTCCGCCAGCTCCGGCCGCTCGCGCGCGCGCCGTATCCGGGACGCCATCTGCGGGCTCATCGACTGCATCGCCGCGTTGAAGCGCGCGGCCAGCTTCGGCGCCGCCAGCACCGGCGTGGCGTCCACGTACATCCGCGCGCCCGCCTCCTTCACGACGCCCGAATCGCCGGTCCCAGGATCGCGCAGGAACGGCACCAGCTGACGCACCAGCGAGATCCCGAACGGCGTGAGCGGCGCGGTGTTCACTTGGATGTGGCCGAAGCTGACGTAGACGTGCCAGCGGCCATCGTCCGGCGCGGGCGAGGGGATCGGATTCAGCGTGGTGATCGCCCGCGCCTGGAGCAGCCAGCAGCGTCCCTCCGCCACCGCCCACTCGATGTCCTGCGGCGCGCCGCGGCCGGCCTCCACGCGCGCCCCCAGGGCCACAAGCTCCTGCAGCTGCGCGGAAGTGAGCAGGGGCTGCGTGCGCCCCGCGCCGAGCTTCTCCTCGAGCACCTCGCCCGTCGCCTTGCGGATCCGCCACGCGTCCGGCAGCGCGTGCCCCGAGACCAGCGCCTCGCCAAGCCCCTCCACCGCCTCGATGGTGCAGACCGCGCGGCTGCCGGTGGAGGGATCCGCGGTGAACAGAACGCCCGCGCGCTCCGCCTCCACCATCCGCTGCACCACCACGCCCATCGACGCGGTGACGGAGCGGATGCCCCGGTCCAGCCGGTAGGTGAGGGCGCGATCGCTGAACAGCGACGCCCAGCACCGGCGCACCGCGTCCAGGAGCGCCGCCTCGTCGCGCACGCCGAGCACGGTGTCCTGCTGCCCGGCGAACGACGCGTCCTCCAGGTCCTCCGCGGTGGCGCTGGAGCGGACCGCCACCGGCGCGCCGCCGAGCCCGTCGCGCCACTGCGCCCGGATCTCTCCCTCCAGCCCGGGGGACATCCTGAGCGCGAGGATCGCCTCGCGGATCGCCGCGGCCTGCGCGCGCACCGCGTCGCCGTCGCCCGGGTCGAGCTCGTCCGCGCGGGCGATCAGCGGCAGGAGCCCGGCGCCTTCGAGCGCGGCCCGGAAGGCGCCGGCGGCAATGCAGAAGCCGGGCGGGACGGGGAGCTGAAGAGCGAAGAGCGCGTGGAGGCCGACCCCCTTGCCTCCGGCCCGGGAAAGTTGCCCGGCATCGGGCGAATCCAGTGGGAAGATGTCGTTCATCGGGACCTCGACCGCCCTCGAACGGCTGCGCCGTGCAGAAAGAGTGTCACGAGCGCGGTGGCGCGCTCCCGAAGCGTTCCGGGCGCGGCGAGCTCGCCGCCGATCCGGCCGGCCAGGACGAGGCTCAGCACCTGGCCGATCAGCGCCTGGGTCAGCACCTCGACCGGTTGCGGCACCAGCCGGCCACGCTTCATCTGCGCCGCCAGGTACCGCCGCAGCGCCGCCGACACGCTCTCCTCCGCCCGCCGCAGCGCGCGCAGCTCGCGCAGAGGGCCCGGCGTCCGGTGCATGAGCAGCGTGAGGATGAACGGGTTCGACTCGATGCGCTGGCACATCGCCTCGACGAGCTGGACGAGCGCCGTCTCCAGCGGCGCCTCGGGATCGTCGAGCAGGCGGATCAGCGTCACCGGCGGGCCGACTCGGCGGATGACCTCCCTGAGCAGTCCGTCGCGGTCGTTGAACTCGCGGTACACGGTGGAGGGCGACACCTTCGCCCGGCCCGCGAGCATCTCCAGCGAAAACCCGCCGGGGCCGTGCTCGGCGATCAGCGCCATCGCCTGTTCGATGAGCCGCTCGCGGGTGGAGGCCTCCCTGGCGATCCCCTGCTTCAAGAGCAGCGCGTCGAGCTCCTCCCTCCCACCCACCTGCCGGTACAGCGAGGCGCGCGACACCCCCGCCGCGTGCGCCAGCTCCTTCATCGACAGCGGCCGGCCCTGGCGGCGGAAGGCGGCGGCGGTGTCGACGATCCGCTGGCGGATCGTAGGGCCGGGAGACATGCCGGAGTCATAACTTCCAGCGTGTCTCAGCGTCACTGTCACGGTGTCTCGACCCGGCGGGCGGGCGCAGAGGCCCCCGCGCGTTCTGCTGGGCGAATCGCCGCGGGGGGGCCGTACCTTTACGGTGAACCTGCGAAGGAGTCGCGCGATGGCCACCCCTTTCGATCGAGGCAACGTCTCCGCCGTCGGGCAGGGGACCTGGCGGATGGAGCAGGACGATCGCGCCGAGGCCATCCGGGCGATTCAGCGCGGGCTGGACCTTGGCCTGACCCACCTCGACACGGCGGAGATGTACGGCGGCGGCGCGGCGGAGGAGCTGCTCGGCGAGGCGATCGCCGGGCGGCGCGCCGAGGTGTTCCTCGTCTCCAAGGTGCTGCCCTCGAACGCCACGCGCGAGGGCACCGTGCGGGCCTGCGAGCGGAGCCTCAGGCGCCTGGGGACGGACTACCTCGACGGCTACCTGCTCCACTGGCGCGAGGACACACCGCTCGAGGAGACCTTCGCCGGCTTCGACGATCTGATGCGCCGCGGCCTCATCCGCTCGTGGGGCGTGAGCAACTTCGACGAACGCGACATCGACGACGCCATCGCGCTGGTCGGGCGCAACGTCATCGCCTGCAACCAGGTCTATCTCAGCCTCACCGAGCGCCACGCCGAGGCGACGGTGTTGCCCTGGTGCCGTCGGTACGGCATTCCCATCGTCGCGTACAGCCCGCTCGGTGCGGGGAGCTTCCCGTCACCGCGCGGACCGGGCGGAAGGGTGTTGCAGCAGATTGCGAATCTCTACGAGGTCTCTCCGCGCGCGGTGGCGCTGGCCTTCCTCACCCGGCACGACGACGTGTTCGCCATTCCCAAGGCGGCGAAGGTCGCGCACGTGGAGGAGAACGCGCGGGCACTGGAGCTGCACCTGGGCCCCGAGGAGATCGCCGCCATCGACGCTGCCTTCCCCATCCGGACCCAGACCCACCTGCCCGTGCTGTAGCGAACGGCGAGCCGCCGCTCAGTGCGCCTGCTGCTTCAGACTGGCCTCCAGCTTCGCGCGCAGATCCGGCGGAAGTTGGTCGAACCCGCTCCCGGCGAAGGACGGAGGCGGCCGCTTCTTGAACAGCTCGACCCCGCGTTCGATTCGGGACTTCTCCGAGGTGCTGACCACGTAGATCGCCTCATCCACCGCGCCGCGCGCGTACAGGCCGCCCTCGGTGGTCTTGCCCAGCTTCACCGCCTGCTTCACGCCGCCCTCCAGCGTCACCTCGATCGTCGCGACCGGGCGGGTGAGGCCCGCCTGCGCGTCGTTGGTCACCGACGCTTCGGCCAGCTTCAGCGCGCGCAGCGCCCGGAACGAGGCCAGCTGCATGGACACGGTGGAGGGGTCGAACTCGAAGCCGTCCGGGAGCTTCTTCGGTTCGGTCAGCTTCCAGCTCGTGCCGTCCTTCTCCACCACCACGTGGGTGGCGCCGCTGTGCAGCTCCAGCTTCGTGACCTTGTCCGCGTCGAAGTTGAACAGCGACAGATCGCGCAGGTCGCTCAGCTTCTTCGTCACCGCGGCCACCGAGTAGCCCGGCACCAGGTACACCTGCGCGTCGCCGTCCATCCGCACCGGCACCAGTGAGGCGGTGCGGTTGGCGCCGTCGAGGTCGCCGCGGGTCACCGCGTCGTCCTTCGGCGTGGCGGCGTAGACGCCCACGTCCAGTCGCGCGAACGCCTTCGGATCGTTGGCCAGGCGCTCGGCGATCTTCCGCAGCGATTCCGGCTTCGCCGTGTCCGCCGCCACCTTCTTCAGATCCTCCACGGTGACGCGGTCGTCCTTCTTCTCCGCGGCGTCGACCGTGTCGAATTGCGTGCGCAGCTCCCGCGCCGCCGTCTGCTCGTCGTTGTCCGGCCGGCGGCCGAAGTGCAGCGTGACCTTCTTGCCGCCGGACAGCTCCGCCTCGACCACGTCGTGCGCGCCGGCGAGCCCGAACCATTCGTCGTCGACGTGATCGGCGAACGCCTGCGCGGTCAAGTAGGACAGCTGCGAGGGGATGGACGAGGCGGCGCGCGCGTCGAAGCGGAACCCGGCCGGGGGCGTCACCCCATCGCCCAGCTTCCACTCCGTCCCGTCCTTCTTCAGCGAGTACGCCGCGTCGGCGACCGGCTTGACGGTGAGCGCGGTCACATCATCCGCCTTGAACGAGACGAACCGCTTGTTCCGCCACTCGTCGGCGTTGCGGTGGAGCTGCCACGAGAGCGTGCCGGGCACCACGAAGACGGCGTCGGAGTCGGGCAGCCGCGCGTACAGCCCGCCGTTGCGCGCGTTCTTGCCGAACCACACCTCCACCGGCGCGCCGCCTTCGCTCTCCACCTTCACCTTGAGCGCCTTGTCCGCGGTCAGCTCGTACTCGGCGTGCTTCTCCGCGCGCAGGGTCACCACTTCGGTGGTCTTCACCTTCGCCAGCGCCTCGAGCGCGTTGCGCACCTGCTGCGTGTCCGCCGGCTTGCCGGCCACCGTCCAGTCCGACCCGTTCTTCTTCAGCGTGAAGCCGCCCAGCTCGACCGCCGTCACCTTCGCGGGGTCGATCCGTCGGGTGAGGTCCAGCGTCCGGGTCCCCTCGCTCACCCTGGTCTCGCGGGTGGCGAAGTACACCGCGAGCAGCGCGACGAAGACTCCCGCGGCGATCAGGGGCATGCGTTTCATCGAAGGTGCTCCTTGTCGAAGTCGAAGGGGTCAGGCGTGCCGGACTAGACGTTGGCGGCGGTCTTGCGGCGGCGTTCGCGCATCCGCCAGCGGAACACCCCCACCGCCGCCAGCAGCACCGGCACCCCGAGCGCGTTGCCGAACTTGGCCGCGTTGCGGGTCGCATCCGAGAGGTCGGGCTTGATGAGCGCGTCGTTGAAGCCGCGCGTCCGCATCGCCAGCAGCGACGGATCCAGCAGCAGCCAGTCCGCCACGTTCAGCGCCAGCGCCTGGTTCGGCGGCGAGGCGAAGTCGTCCCACAGGAACGACGAGCCCCCGGCCACGATGATCCGCGCGTCCCCGGTGCTCTCCGCCAGGACCGGCGTGCCGCTGGCGGAGGACGTGTTGGCCTCGGCGGCGAAGTGGCTCTTCAGCTTGCCGCTGACCTGCACCATCAGGTCGTAGGGGCCGGTGGGGACGATGGTCTCGGACCGCCAGTCACGCCGTGGATCGATGTTGTAGGGCCTGCTCTCCAGCCAGCTCTTCTCCGAGGACCGGGCGAGCACCGTCACCGTGCGGCCGTCCCCCGGGGTGGCGCTCACCTGCGTGGCGAAGGGGAAGGTGATGCCCGTCAGACCCTGGCTCACCGGGCTGTCGCCCTCCAGCTTCTGCAACAGCGCGATGAACGGGTACGGCACCGGCATGCTCACCACCATGAAGCCGCGGCGCTCCTGCACGTTGAGGTGCCCGCTGCGCGCGTCCGCCACCAGCTTGTCCGAGACGGTGATGCCCCAGGTCGACAACAGATCGGAGAGCCCGTGCTGGGTCTCGGTGGGCTGGAAGGTGCGGGTGTCCACCTGCACCGAGTCGAGGAAGAAGGCGGCGCTCTTGCCCTTCATCAGGAACTGGTCCACCGCCTTGAGCTCGTTCGTCTTGAACGCGGTCTTCGGGCCGATGATCCAGAGCGCGTCGACGTCGTCGTCCACCTTCTCCTTCGAGGAGAGGTCGATCGGCCGCACCTCGTACATCTCGGAGAGCGACGCCTGGAGCGTGCGCAGCTTCTCGTCCAGCGCGGGCTCGCCGTGCCCCTGGACGATGCCGATCACCGGCATCTTCGGACGGGTGAGCTTGCGGATGAGGGAAGTGAGGTCGTACTCGAGCGTGGCCACGTTCTGCACCACCGGGATGACCTCCTTCTTCTCCTGGTGGCGGATCACCAGCCCCATGTAGGCGCGCTTGGTCTGCATCTGGTCGTCTTCGACGACGCGGATCTCCACCGGCGCCACGCCGAGGCTGGCCAGCTCCTTTTCGACCGAGGTGGGCTCGCGGTAGGCGCGGCCGAAGATGTCGCGCTTGATCTCGTTCTTCGTCGCCTTGTCGTCCTCGGTCTCCTCCTGCGAGGGATCGATGAACTCGAAGGAGAGCTTGCCCTTCGATGCGGAGCGGTACTCGGTGAGCAGGTCGCGCACGTAGCGCGCGTTGCCGGAGTAGGGCGCAGGCAGCTGGCCGGTGAAGTACGCGGTGATGGTCACCGGGTCCTCCAGCTTCTCCAGCGTCTCCTTCGTCCCCTGGGACAGCGTGTACGCGTGGTCGCGGGTGACGTCGACGCGCCAGAAGGTCTTCAGAGCGATCAGGTTGAGGAGGATGAGGGAGCCGACGACCGCGGCCACCAGCACGTTGGCGTTCTTGAGATCGGCACGCATCTACGTCACCTCACTGGCGGGTCGCGGCGAGCGACCGCGTGGTGAGAAGGAGGCCGGCGGCGGTGAGCGACACGTAGAAGAGGAGGTCACGCGTGTCGAACACGCCACGGGCGATGTTGTCGAAGTGGTAGTCGACGGACAGCCAGGTGAGCGCCTCCGCCGCCGCGTCGGGTAGAAGCACCGCCACCTTGTCCACCAGGTAGAAGCCGAGGCAGATGAGCAGCGCGAGGATGAAGCCGACGATCTGGTTCCGGCTCACCGTCGACGCCCACAGCCCGAGCGCGAGGAAGCTGGACGCCATCAGCAGAAGGCCCAGGTAGCCGGCGATCGCCGGGCCCCAGTCGAAGCTCGAACCCGGGGCGGTGAGCGCCGCCACCGTGAACGGATACGGCAGGGTGAAGACCAGCCCCACCGCGACCATCCCCAGAGCCGCGAGGAACTTGCCCGCCACCACCTCCCACTCGCGCAGCGGCATGCTCAACAGAAGCTCGATGGTGCCGCTCTTCCGTTCCTCGGCGACCAGCCGCATCGTCACCGCCGGCGCGAACACCACGAAGAGCACCGGGGCGATGCTGAAGAAGCCTCGGAGCGAGGCCTGGCCGCTCAGGAACAGCGTGCCGAAGTAGAGCCAACCGGCGACCAGCAGGAACGCGCCGATCACCACGTAGGCGATGGGGGAGTTGAAATAGGTACGGAACTCTCGTCTGGCGATGGCCAGGGCTGTGTTCATGGTGTCGTCCGGGGCGAGAGGAGGAGTTCAGCGACGGCGCTACGCCGCCTGAGCGAGCGGCGCGACGGTGAGCTTGCGGAACGTCTCTTCGAGGCTGACGTGCTGGCGGTGCACCTCGAGCAGCGCCAGGTCGTGCTTCACCGCGGCTTCGAACAGCGAACGGCGGATGTCCTCCGCGCCGTAGCGGAGCACGAAGCCGAGCGTCCCTTCGCCTTCGGCTTCGCCCGTCTCGACGCCGAGCACGCCGGGCACGGCCGAGAGCGCCTCGCGTACCGCCGCCGGATCGAGCGTGGCGCCGGTGCGGCTGGCCAGGACCACGTGCACGCGCCCGCCTTCGGACTGGGTGAGGTGGTCCGGCGCGTCGTCCGCCACCAGCTTGCCGGCGCTGATGATCAGCACGCGGTCGCAGGTGGTCTGGACCTCGGAGAGGATGTGCGTGGAGAGGATGACCGTCTTCTCACGGCCGAGCTCCTTGATCAGGCTGCGGATCTCGACGATCTGGTTCGGGTCCAGGCCGCTGGTGGGTTCGTCGAGGATGAGCAGATCCGGATCGTGGAGGATCGCCTGGGCGAGGCCGACGCGCTGACGGTAGCCCTTGGAGAGCTGGCCGATGTCCTTGCCCATCACCTCCAGAAGGCCGCAGCGCTCGGCGACGTGGCGGATGCGGGCGGCGCGGTTCGCGCGCGGGAGGTTGCGGATGTCCGCGATGAACTCCAGGTACTCGCGGACCATCATGTCTTCGTAGAGCGGGTTGTTCTCCGGCAGGTAGCCGACCTTGCGGCGCGCCGCCACCGGGTCAGCGGAGAGGTCGATTCCTCCGACGAAGGACTTGCCCGAGGTGGGGGTCACGTACCCCGAGAGGATGCGCATCGTCGTCGACTTGCCGGCGCCGTTCGGGCCGAGCAGGCCGACCACCTGCCCGCGAGGGACCTCGAAGCTCACCCCGCGAAGCGCTTCGGTCTCTCCGTACCGCTTGGTGAGACCCTCGATTCGAATCATCGGCTGCGTCACGCTGACACTCCGGATGGAAGGTCCTGGTTTGTGCGTGGTGGGTCGTCGCGCCCATCTAAGTCGGGCGGAGGGCCTGTCAAATGCGGGGAGTGAAACACCCGGCGGGACGGGCGATTCCCGACATCCGTACGGGGGCGGAATGCCCCGGGGCGGACGGGTCCTGGCTGTAGGAATGGGAGCCCGGGGCCGGAACCGCCGGATGTGGCCAGCGGGGGCCGTTCGACCGCGGCGACGGCGACGGCGCCCGGTAGCACATCAACCCGAGCAACGAGGTCGTGTTGGTCACACCGAACGGCTCTCGCTCCCGGATGCGCAGCCCTCGTCAACGACGACAACAGCCATCTTGGTGCGAAAGCTCAGGGCAACCTCACGACTGAGGGGTGCGACCGGACCTCAGCCAGCCGGCGACACGGACCGCGAAGACCTGCGGACCACCGTACGGGACCGCGCCGGGCACTTTCACCCCATTCGGGCGCCATCGCCTGCCCGGAGGGCCGGCCTCCGTCGCTCAGCGCCGCGGCTTCAGCCGTTCGCCGTCGCGTTCCAGTCGGAGCGGTGTGCGCTGGTCGTCCCGGATGGTGACGGTCGTGCGGTATGGCTGGATGGGGTTCTCGTCGCCAGGCAGCGCGCGCAGCTCCACGCGGTGGCGCCCGGCGGAGACCTGCAGCGACTTCTCCCACGGCGTCTGCCCGCGCACCTTGCCGTCGATGAGGATCTCCACGTACGCGCCCTTCACGTCGACCGCGAGCGTGCCGGAGCCCATGGGCGTATGCCTCGGAGAGGCGGCCACCTCCGCGGCGTTGTGCCCGGTGTCGGGCTCCTTGTTCTCCTCCGGCGGCGACTCGTCTTCCGGCTGCAACAGGACGGGCGTGGTGTCCGGGTCGACCGCGGGCGCCTCGGGGTCGGACCGCGCCTCGGGGGAAGCTCCGGGCGCGTTGGGCCGCGCGTCGATGGGCGTTCCCCGCGCGCCGCCGGAGGTGAACGCGGAACGGAACGCGAACGCACCGATCGCCACCACCACGCCCACCAGCGCGAGCGGGATCCACAGCGGTGAACGCTTCGGCAGTGGAATCTCCGGGACGTCGTCGTGGTCCGTCGCGGCGCGCGCACGCCTGGGCGCGGGGCGATCCTCGGCCGATTTTCCTCCGCGCGCGGACGGCGTCGTCAGTCGCGGGGCCATCTTCGTCGCCGGATCCGCGAGCTCCCGGGCGATCTGCTGCAGCTCGGTCCTCACCTCGCGCGCGGAGGCGGGCCGGTCCGCGGGATCCTTCTCCAGGAGCCGGTGCACCAGCTCCGCCAGCCGCGGCGGGACGTGCGGCGCGCGCTCGAGCAGGTCCGGCACCTCGTCCACCACGTGCGAGGTGGCCACCGCCATCCCCTCTCCGGTGAAGGGCGGCTTGCCGGCCAGCAGCTCATAAAGGATGCAGCCCAGCGCGTAGAGATCGCTGGGCGGCCCCACCGCGAGACCCTGCGCCTGCTCCGGGGACATGTACTCGGGCGTGCCCACCACGCGCTCGACGCGCGTCTGTTCCTTCCCCGGGGGTACGCGCTTGGCGATCCCGAAGTCGAGCACCTTCACGTAGCGGCCACCGCCGGGCTCTACGACCTGGAAGATGTTGGAGGGCTTGAGGTCGCGGTGCACCAGGTGCGCCTCGTGCGCGGCCCCGAGCGCGTCCGCCACCTGTATGCAGATCTGCACCGCCTCCAGCGGCGGCAGCGGTCCCTGCTCCAGCGCGTCCTCGAGCGACTTGCCCTCGAGGTACTCCATCACGAGGTAGTGGCCCACGCCCGGCAGGCTGCCGAAGTCGTAGATGTCGATGATCGCCCGATGGCGGACGGCGTTGGCGCTTCGGGCCTCCTCCAGCAGGGATTCGACCTGCTTTGGATCGCGCGCCAACGAGGGGCGCAGCACCTTGATCGCCACCCGACGGCCGATCTTCGAGTGCACGCCCTCGTAGACGATCCCCATCCCGCCCGCGCCGAGCCGCCGCACCACCTTGTAGTCCCCGAGCGACTGCCCGACGACGATGTCGCGCGCCACCGTCCGCTCCCAGCCCGGTTCGGGTTCGAGCGTGCGGGGCCCGCCGACGACGGTGGGCTCGACGGGCGCGGACACGCGTGGGACGCGCCGGGGTCTGGGCTTTCCCTTCGGGGGCATCGGGTGGTGGGAGACTAGCGCAGAGCTTCTTTTGTCTGCCGTCTTCCGACTTCCGTCTGCAGCAGGCGGTGCTCAGGGGGACGTCGGGGATTGAGGCTCGCCGGTCTCGCGGAGGACGGCGATCGATGCCCACTTGGGCGCCTCCATGTTGGCGAGATCTTCGGCCGTCATCAGCAGCGAGTCGGTGTGCGTGCCGGCGCGCACCACGACCTCCCGGTGGCGGCGGAAGCCGTCGTCCACCAGCATCGGCACGCCGAAGAGATGTCCGAAGGGCGGCTCGGCGCCGACCTCGCAGTGGTGGAACACCCGGCCGAACTCGTCCTCCCGCAACAGCCGCACGCGCACGGTGCCGAGCGCCTGTTGGACGCGTCCGAGGTCGAGGCGTTCGTTCGCGGGGATCACCGCCAGCCAGATCTGGCCGTCCGCTTCGAAGGCGACGGTCTTCGCCACCGCCTTGCCGGAGACGTGCAGCGCCTCCGCGAGCTTTTGGGCGGTCACCGCCTTCGGGTGCTGGAGCACGCGCGCGTGCACGCCGTGCTCGTCGAGGTAGTCGAGGATCGGTCGGGGAATCATCGCGCGCTCCAGCGGAGGATCGGCGCGAAAACGCGGCGGGCCCGCGGGGAGGGAAGATCCCGGGGCCCGCCGAATCCGCGCGGACGGCGCTGCGTCAGAAGGTGCCGCCCACGTTGAGGACCGCGCCGTAACGGCCGGCGGTCACGTTGTTGCTCCGCGTCGGCGAGAACTGGTCGGCGAAGAGGTAGTTGTACTGCCCGCGCAGATCCGCGGTGAAGTGACCCGCCGTGGTCCGAAGGCCGATGCCCACCGGGACGTTCCCGTTGGTGTCGTCCTGGTACCCGAACAGCCCGTCCGGCGCGCGGTAGTTGTAGTGGTCGAGCCCGATCCCGCCCAGGACGTAGGGCGCGATCTTCGTCGGCGCGCTGAGGATCACCGAGGCCGTACCGCCGTTGCGGACGAAGTCCGCGCCGTTGGTGGCGCCCTCACCGGAAGCCACCCGGTTGCTCACCTCCGCCGTCGCGCCCGAGTAGCCCAGCTCGAAACCCAGCGCCTTCCACGGCCTCACGCCCACCGTGGCGTCCCACTGCGGCCCGGCGCGCAGCGAGTGGTTCAGCTTGCCGGTGTACGCCTCGAAGCCGGCACCGACCCCGATGTTCACGCCCTTGAGGTCCGGGTTGTTCCACGCGCCCTGCTTGTTCTCGCTCCGGTAGACGCGGGTCGTGGACTCCTCATAGGTCGGCTCCGTGAGGCTGGGCTGCGTCGCCTCGGGGCTGATCTGTGGCTCGCCCATCTCCTCCTGATCGAGCGGCTGCGCGCCCTGCTCCTGCTGCTCGATGCCGATCTCGCTGCTGCCTCCCGTGCCCATCTGCCCCGGCTTGCACGACTCATCGCCGCCGGGGCAGTTGTCCATCGCATACGCGCCGGTCGCTCCCAACAGCGCCGCCGCCGCCGCGATCACCTTCCAGCTCTTCATGCGAACCCTCCTGTCGCTTTCGCGAAAAAACTAGAGGCGCCTGGTGCAGGGCGCGTCGTTCTGCAGTCGGAGGCTCGCGGTCGTCCGCCCGGCGGGCGCCACGGCTTGCGCCCGGAAACACGACGCCCCTCGCCGGGCTTGACGACCCGGGAGGGGCGGTGGAATTGCTGGAGATGGGGAAAGGTCTCAGTCGCCGTCGAGCACCGGCTGGTCGTCGAGCACCTTCTCGAAGAGATCCCAGAACGCCGCATCCGGCCCGCCCGCCGTCCACTCGATGATCTTCATGTCTTTGGTGCGGACGATCACATTGCCCGGCCACGCGTCCTTGCCGACCACTTCGGAGATGGTGCCGTTGGGATCGATCGCTGCCGGATAGTCGAGGTCGTACTTCGTCGCCCACCGTTCGAGATCCGTCTGCGTCGCCGGCTCACCGCCTGTCGGCCCCTCGCCGAGCAGCAGGATGAACTCGCCACCCATGGGCTCGTATCGGGCGTGCGCAGAAGGCAGGGTGACGCGTGCCTCGAAATTGCAGGGCTCGCACCACACCGCGGAGCGATCCAGCATCAGAGCCTTCGGCTTGGGCAGGCCCGCACCGAAGGGCGAGCCCTCCGGGAACACCTCGTGGCCGGTCGGGTTGTACAAGTCGGCCAGGCTCATCTTCACCATCTCGGTCGGGCCGTCCTCCCAGCGCGGGAAGCCGTAGAAGGTGTAGTTCTTGACCACGGACCCGATGCCGACGCCGTAGGGGCCGGGATAGACGTCCTCACCGACGTCGGTGCCGTCCTGGCCGCCTCCCTCGAACTCGGGTGCCTTCGTGTCGATCGGCTGCTTGTTGCCGCTCGACGGTGCGCCGCACGCCGCGAGCGCGGCGACGGCGACGGGAACCAAAAAGCGCATCAATCTGGAAACCATAGGGGGAGCTCCTGCCGGCCTGGGGGGTGAGGGGTTCAATAGCACGTGTAGATCATCCCGTCGTACGGGAGGAAGCAGCCACCGACGACGCCGCCATCAGGAAGGGTGAATGGCTGGCACTCCGCATGGCGGCCGGCGGGCGAAACCGGACAGTCGGCCGCCCGCGTGCAGGCGATCGAAGCGCTCGCGTCGACGCAGGCCTTCTCCGAGCCGTGGAGGCTGTAGCAGGCGTAGGGCGGCGTGCAGTCCACGTCGGACTTGCACGGCGAACAGAACTCGCCGTTTCCCTTGCAGGTGTCTCCGTACGGGAAACAGAAGCCGCCTTCGCAGCTGGCCCCGGCGGCGCAGTCCGAGTCCTGCGAGCACCGGTGAAGGCAGACGCGCTCGCTCTCGTTGATGTACCGGCACGTGAGGTTCGGATCGTACGAGCAGTCGACATCGCTCTGGCACGGCGAGCACTGGGTCTTCTTCATGCAGACGCCGCGCTCCAGGCAGTACGTGCCGATTTTGAAGGTGGAGCCCGGCGCGTCCACCTGGGCCTTCGGGACGCAGGGTTCGTCGGTCTCGCCGCAGAAGGGGTTGTTGCCGAAGCCCTCCTCCTCGCAGAGCGCGTGCGGGTCACGCCGGTAGATGCACTCGTAGCCACCCGGGCAGTCGGCGTCTTCGGAGCAGTAGATCGAGCAGTACGCGTCGGTGTCTGCGGGGCCGTCCCACGCGGCGCAGGTTTCGGTGCACTCGTTTCCGTTGGGGCACGGATCGCCGATCTCCACCGGCGGGGTGTTGGTGCAGACGAAGATGTCGCGTCCGGTGTCGTCCTCCTTCGCCGGCAGGCACTGCTGGATGTATGGCTTGCACTGCGAGTGGGCCGTGCACTCCAGCACGCACTTGTTGTTCACGCAGGTGTTGTTGGCCTTGCACTTCGACGGGTCGCACTTCGCGACGCACTCGCCGGCGTCGGTGAGGATGCCGCCGACGCAGGGGTTCCCCGGGCCGGCGTCCGGCGTGTCGGGCGTGGGAGGACAGGCCGCGAGGAAGCCGGCGGCGACGAGGAGGAGGGGAAGCGATCGCATGCGCGGGCGGAACCAATCAGTTTCTGCTGATGTAATCCAGAGCGAACCTGCGAAGATGCCCGCATGCGCTTCTCTGTCGGATGTGTGTGTTGTGCGCTCGTTGTGTTCCTCTCCTGTGCGCCGAAGTCGGTCTCCGGAGGCGAGCAGACGGCCGTGAAGGAGACGAAGGGTCCTGCCCGGGCCACCGACTTCTCGCTGCGATCGCTGGACGGAAAGACGGTGCGCCTCTCCGACCACCTCGGAAAAGACGTGGTGATGCTGACCTTTTGGGCGACGTGGTGCCTGCCCTGCCTCGGCGAGATGCCAAAGCTCGAGGCGCTGCATCAGAAGTACAAGGACCAGGGCTTCACCGTGCTGGGGATCTCGATGGACGGCCCCGAGTCGATCGCCAACGTCGATCCCACCGTGCGCCGCTACGGGGTGACCTATCCGATCCTGCTGGACGAGGAGACGCGCGTCGCGTCGATCTACAACCCCACGCGGGACGCGCCGTTCGCGGTGCTGATCGACCGCAGCGGGAAGATCGTCGAGACGCGGCTGGGCTACGCGCCCGGTGACGAAGTCCAGCTCGAGAAGACCATCGTCTCCTTGCTCAACCCGCAGCCTTCGGCCGGCACGCCGTGATGCGCGCCACAGTCCTGCCGGTTCTGCTGTGGGCGCCGCTGGCGCTCGCGGTGGAGATCCCCACCGGGGACACCCCGGTGCGCGTGAACGTCACCAACACGTCGATCGCCTCGTGGCACGCGTCGAACGGGAACTCCACGCTCTGCGACGATGACTACGCGGAGGGGCTGGAGCGGTTGAACCTCACCGGTTCCTGGGAGGGCTTCGAGGTCGGGCTGCGGCTCGATGGATCGCTGTACCTCTCCGATCCCGAACCGGCGCCATTCAACGCCGCGCGCCAGCGCTGCCTGCAGGTGGAGCTGTCGGACCGCCTGGGGAACCGCAACCGCTACCTCGACACGCTGATCCCCGAGAAGATCTGGGCGGGGTGGAGCGGCGAGCACGTGGAGATCACGCTCGGCGACAGCTACGTCTCCTTCGGGCGCGGGCTGACGCTGTCGTTGCGCAAGACCGACGAGCTGGGTCTCGACACCACCAACCGCGGCCTGCGCGCGCGGATCCGGACCGGCCTGTTCGATGCCACGCTGGTCAGCGGCTTCACCAACATCAACAACGTCGACGAGGCCTCCGGCCGCTATGAGGCCGATCCCAACGACGGCGTGCTCGGCGCCACCGCGGACGTGCGGCTGTTCGACCGGATCCGCGTGGGTGGCAGCGTGGCCGGGTTCTTCTTCCACCAGCCGGTGAGCTCGAGGGCGCCGCGGGGCGAGGACCAGTCCTTCCAGGAACGGTGGATCCAGGGCGGTCCGAAGATCGACGCGCCGCGGCTGTTGCCGTGGCTGGGCGTGTACCTCGAAGGCATCGCCCAGCGGCGCAACGAGGTGGATGACGATCACACCACCGGCTACGGCCTCTACGGCACCGCCACCGCATACTTCGGGCCGGTGACGCTGCTCGTCGAAGGCAAGGCGTACGGCGACCTCCAGGTCGTGCAGCCGGACTTCGAGAACCTGGACTTCGATGCGGTGCAGTACAACGCGCTGCCCACGGTGGAGCGGGTGCTGCAGCCCATCACCCACCCGCAGCGGAACATCTACGGCGGGCGGCTCAGGGCGGACTGGGCGCTTTCGCCGGAGCTGGTGGTCTACGCCAACCACGGCTTCTTCCGCGACTTCGAGGGCTACCTCGATCCGGTGAGCTTCGACCTGTTCCCGGGAACCATCAACGATCCGTACGTGGGCGTGGACTGGCGCTGGAACGAGTGGCGCGCCACCGCGGAGGTCGGCTACCGCTGGGTCCAGGTGGTGGGCCACACCGTGGAGAGCGACGGGCACCTCGACGTGAACGTGTCGCGCGCGCTGCCGTGGAGCTCGTCGATCGAAGCGCACCTCATCCACCTCGAGCGGATGCACAAGGTCAGCGAGGAGGATCTGCCGTGGCGGGAGGGCACGTTGCAGGTGGGCTTCCGCATGCGGCCGCGTTTCGCTGTGGGGGCCATCCTCGACTACACGACCGAATCGGGGCAGCCGAACGTGTGGTACCCGGCCGGCACCGCCGAGTACGACTTCACCGAGTCCTCCAACATCCGGCTCTTCGTGGGCTCGTCGCGCGGCGGGCTGCGCTGCGTGTCGGGCGTGTGCCGGATCTTCCCGCCGTTCACCGGCGTGAAGGGCACGCTGACGCTCCGGTACTGAGGTCACCGTCCGGGCGCGCAGCGCCGCGCGGCCCGCCCCGCGTTCGGTGACTACAACCAGATCATGGAATGGCAGACCCCGGACACCGGGCCCGGGCAGCAGCCCCGTGAGCCGGTGGAGGCGGTGATCGTCCCGCGCGTGCGCGATCTGGGCGACGGGTTCCGTGTGCGCCGCGCGCTGCCTTCGGCGCGGCGTCTGATGGTGGGCCCGTTCATCTTCTTCGACCAGATGGGGCCCGCGACGTTCAAGAACGGACAGGGGCTCGACGTCCGGCCGCACCCGCACATCAACCTCGCCACCATCACCTGGCTCTTCGCCGGCGAGCTGCTCCACCGCGACAGCCTGCGCAGCGTGCAGTCGATCGTCCCCGGCGAGGTGAACTGGATGACCGCAGGCCGTGGGATCGTCCACTCCGAGCGCACCCCGCCCGACAAGCGCCGCGCGCGCGAGCGACTCTTCGGAATCCAGGTCTGGGTGGCGTTGCCGCGCCGCTACGAAGAGACGCGGCCGCAGTTCGTGCACCTCGGCGAGGACCGGGTGCCGGTGCTGGAGGACCGCGGCTTCTCGCTCCGGCTCATCGCAGGGACGCTGCACGGCGTGAAGACGCGCGTGCCGGCGCTCTCTCCACTCTTCTATGGAGAGCTGCAACTGGAGCGCAGCGGCCGCTTCGGCCTGGGCAACGACTACCCCGAGCGCGCGGCGTATGTGGTGGAGGGCGAGGTGGAGGTGGACGGCGACACCTTCGAGGCCGGGCAGCTGGTGATGTTCCGTCCCGGCGCACCGGTCGTGCTGCACGCGGATGCGCCTGCGCGCGTGATGTTGATCGGCGGCGAGCTGCTCGATGGTCCACGGTACATCTGGTGGAACTTCGTTTCGTCCTCGCGTGACCGGATCGAGCACGCGAAACACGCGTGGAAGAACCGCCGCTTCCTCCCGATCCCCGACGAGACGGAATACATCCCGCTGCCTGCCGACGACGAAGTCGCGTCCTATCCGTAGTCCTCAGGGCGCCTGTCCGGGGCTGATGAGGATCCACCCGGGAGGGTCGCTCGCCGGGAACGATTCGATGGAGGCCTGTTCCACCGGATCGCGCAGCGGGCGGATTTCGGGCACTACCTCGCGGCGGAACTTCCGCTTCTCCGCCCAGCGGTGGCGTTCGTGGAGCCGCTCGGCGACGTCGGCGTCCTGGCCCGTTTCCGGGAGCGCGCCGATCTGTTCACGCAGGCGGGCGTGCGCCACCACCACGTCCGGATCCAGTTGCATCAGCTCGCGGTAGCGCGCGGTGAAACCGGGGCGGCCGGTGCTGCCGGGGAGCATCCCGAACAGGTCCTGGAGCTCCTCGCGCAGCGCTGCCGCCAGCGCGTCCGGTGCACTGCCGCCCTGCTCGAGCTCGTCGTCAAGGTCGACCAACAGCTCCGAGAGCGGCCTGAGGAAGGCGAACGAGGCGTGGCTCGTGGCGAGGTGGAGCAGCTGCGCGACGGAGGGGATCCGTCCGTGCGCCTGCTCGTACTCGGACCGCGCCGCCTTCAGCAGTGCGCGGTGGACCACCCGCAGCGCTTCGGCGAGGCGCTCGAGCGGGCTGCTCGTGGGGGCGTAAACGGTCGGTTCCATGATTTGAAAGTAGAGATGGCCCGCGGACGGCGCAGAGCCGGTCGCCCGGTCAGGCGTGTGGTGGCTCGCCTCCCAGCGGCGTCGTGCCGGGGTGGCGCTCGGTGGGAACGGCGTCGCTCAGCGGGATGGTGACGTAGAAGGTGCTGCCCCGGCCGGGTTGGCTCTCCACCCAGATGCGACCGCCATGCGCGTCCACGATGTTGCGCGCGATGGCGAGGCCCAGCCCGGTGCCCTGGCGGCGCGAGGCGTCCGGCTGCCAGTAGCGATCGAAGATGTGGGGCAGATCCTCCGGGAGGATCCCCGGCCCCTCGTCCCGCACAGAGAAGAGCGCGTACCCCTCCGGGTCCCGGCGCGCACGCACCGTCACCGTCCCGCCCCGCGCCTGGAACTTGATGGCGTTGCTCACCAGGTTCCCGAGAACCTGCACCACCCGCGCGCGCTCGCAGCGCACCACCAGGTCCTCGTCGATGGAGAGGTCCAGGTACATCGACGCGTCGGCGGCCTGAGGGCGCATCATATCGCCCAGCTCCTCCAGAAGCTCCGCGGCGTGCTCGGGCTGGGGCGTGATGGTCCAGCTGCCCGCCTCGTACTTGGCGAAGTCCAGAAGGTCGGCGATGAGCTTGAGGGCGCGGTCCGCGGACCGCTGGAGCGTGCCCACCGTGCGCAAGAGGTGACTGCGGAAGGCGTGGCTCGCGCCCGGTTCGGTCTCGATCTTCTTCGCCAGCACGCCCGTGCCAAGCCGGATGGCGTTGAGCGGGTTCTGCAGGTCGTGCGAGACGATCGCCAGCACTTCCTCGCGGGTCCCCACCGCCCGCTGCGAGTCCTCGTACAGCCGCGCGTTGTCCGCGAACATCGCCGCCAGCCGGGCGATCTCCCGGCCGAAGGCGAACTCGTTGTCGGTGAAGTTCCGCTGCGAGGCGATCAGGTTCAGCGTCCCCACCAGCCGCCCGCGAGCGCGCAGCGGGAAGACGATGTACGAACGCATCCCGAGCGTCCGGTAGCGGGCGAGCCGCTCCGGATCGACCACCCGCGCGGCGAGCGCGGCGTCGTCGAGATCGCGCACCATGACGGGCGCGTCGTTGCGCAGCGCGCGCACGAACGTCGCCGGCAACCCGGCCGGGCCGGTCACCGACGCGAGGAGCGCCCGGGTGACCGGTCGCAGCGCCGGGTCGCGGTGGCGGATCTCCGCGTGCTTCAACTCGCCCTCGGGACCGACCAGCTCCACCGCGCACCAGTCGGCGATGGCGGGGACGATCCGTCGCGTGAGCGTCTCGAGCATTTGCTGGAGCGTGAGGGATTCGGAGAGCTCGCGGGCCAGCCCGGCGAGGAAACGCTGCTGTTCGTCGTGCGTGCGCAGCTCCCGGAGCGCGCGCCGGCGTTCGGCGTCGGCCTCGTTCAGCTCCCAGCCCACCCGGACGATCAACGCGGTGGCGATGGCCGCGCCCAGCGCGGCGAGCAGGGACTCGGCCAACACCTCGTCGAACCAGCGGAAGCGCACGCCGAGCGAGACGATGAACCCCGCGATCGGCAGCGAGGCTGCGCCCAGAAGGAAGCGGCGGGCCATGAAGCCGCCCGAGTCGTTGCTGGTGAGGACGGCCATCATTCCCAGTTGAGGGCGGGCGGCGACGAGCCCCACGCTGAGCAACAGCAGCAGCACGGCGCTGTGCAGCGCCAGCCCGGTCGTCGGGACGAAGCCGGGGATCGCGAACCGCGGCGCGGCGCCGTACAGATAGGTCGCCAGCGAGACCACGGCGGAGAACGCGCTGAACATGGCCAACAGCGACGTGGGCCGTGGACAGCGCCGCGGGGTGTAGTCGACGAGAAGGAACGCCAGCGAGAGGAGGATCCACACCACCGCCGCGTTGAGGGAGGATCGCAGTTCGGGGTTGTGCTCGAACTCGGCGTTCGGGATGAGCAGGCGATCGATGCCGAAGTTGCGCACGGTCAGGTATTCCACCGCGGTGACCAGCCCGAGGATGCCCGCGGACACGGCGAGCAGCGCCACGGCTGCGCGCCGCGCTCCCCGGAGCGGCTGACGGTTCACCAGCACGAGCGCGATGCCCCCGGCGATGAACGCCGCGGCGGAGTTGGGGGCCATCACCAGGAACCCGGGGCGGATCCGGTAGAGTTCGGCGAGGCCGAACTGCCAGCCCAGCAGCACCAGCGCGCCGCCGAGCGCGCACAGCACCCCCACCGCCTTCGCGAAGCGATGCGCGCGAAGGTGCCATGCCTGCACGGCGGGGAGGCTCTCCTGGCTGGGTCGAGGCGGCATCGATGGGGTCTCCGGCCGCTTCGTCTAAGCCTGTGCACGGGGGCCGGAGTTGGCACCTCCGCCGGCCGGATGAACCCTCCGGGACCAGGATGTCAGCGCACCGCGTGCGGCTCTCCGCCGGGGCGCTCGTCCCGCCGAAGTCGGATCGCCTCGCGCAGCCGGCGCTCGTCGAGGATGAGCGCGTCGTCGAGCGTGTAGACGCCGTGACGTCCCTCGCCGAGCGACGCGAGGTGCTCTGCGTACCAGGCGGACGCCTCCCGGGTCCGCCCGCGCGCCTCGTCGAGCAGCGCGAGCCGGTGGAAGCAGTCCGACATCAATCCTTCGGCGAGCGTCCGTCCCAGTCCGCACTCGCCGGCGGCGAGGCCGTCCACGCCCTGCTCCAGAAGGAGCAGGTACGTCACCCGCGCGGTGTCGTCCTGTCCGAGGAGCTCGAAGACGCCGGCGCGGTACCACAGGAGCATCGGACAGGTCGGCGCGAGCAGGAGGGCGCGATCGAGCACCTTGGCGGCGTGCTCCGGGGTGTGGGCCTCCACCCAGTTGAGCGCAAGCCGCGCCCAAAGGCGGTGATCGTCCGGAGCCTCGAGCGCGTGCGCCATCAGCGCCCAGCGGATGCGGCGGTTCGGCTCGCTCCCGGAGAACGGCTGGGCGGATTGGAATGCGCGCGGAGGCATCGGGGTTGTCACGGCGCGCCAGCATCTACCAGCGCGTCGACGCGTGTCGCCCCGGAATTCCCGGCGTGCGCTGCGCCCGGCCGGGGTGCAGGCAGGCTCCGGTGACGATCCGCAGGCGCCGCTCGCGGGCCCGGGCGTATGCTCGCGCGGTGCGCTGCGCGGTCCTCTCAGCATCGGTGTTCCTGGTGTGCGCGCTCCCGGGCCCGGATGCGCGGGCGCACGACGGCCCGCCCGAGCCGCTGTCCCTCCACGAGCGCGGGGACGACGGCGACGGCGGCCGGGTGATGGGAACGTCGTTCGGGCTGCTCCAGTCGGTGAACGGCGTGGCCTGGGACATCATCTGCGCGGAGGCGATCGGCTACACCGAACAGTACGACCCGGTGGTGCACTGGAGCGCAGGCGGGACGCTCTTCGTCGGATCTCCGAAGGGGCTGTTCATCTCCCGCGACGGCGGCTGCAACTGGAGCCCCCACAGCTTCTTCACCACGCGCGGTGCCTCGGACGTGCGCGGCGCGCCCGGTCAGCCGAACGTGGTGTTCGCCACCTCCAGCCGCATCGCCGCGCAGAACGGGCTGTTCCGCTCCGACGACGACGGCTTCAACTGGACCACGCTCGCCGCCCGCGCCGACACCCAGTACACGGCGATCCGCTTCGCCCCCTCCAACCCGATGCGTGCGTACGCGTCCGCGTGGTCGCTCGACGACAGCGCGCCGCTCGTATACCGCTCGGACGACGCCGGACAGTCCTTCGTCGAGAGCACGGCGATCGCTCCGTGGTTCTCCGGGTTCACGCTGGTGGCGGTGTCGCCCACGGATCCGGAGGTGCTGTTCGCCAGCGTCTACGACGGGAGCGAGTACGTGCTGCTCGCCAGCAACGACGCCGGCGCCACCTTCGCCGAGGTCGCCCGCGACGCGCGCGCCTTCCGCGCGATGGTCTTCGAACCGGACACCGGGATCGTCTGGGCCACCGCCAACCGACTGTTCCGGTCCAGCGACGGCGGGAAGACCTTCGTGAAGCACGTCGCGCCGAAACGGCCCGCCTGCATCACCCGCGCCCGCGGAGAGACGGAGCTGTGCGGGTCGTCCTTGGACGAGTTCGCCATCGCCGTGCTCGAGCTCGACGGCGGCATCACCCCGACCTTCCGCTTCGACCAGAGCCGGGGCCTGCTCTCCTGCGCGCCGGGCTCGTCCGTCCACGACATCTGCACGCCGATTTGGGGCGCGATCGCCGCGCTGCTCGGGTTGCCGTCGGAGGACGGCGGCATGGTCACGCCGGACGGCGGGGCCGATGGCGGGCCGGCCGGAAGCGACGGCGGCGATGCGGGCGCGTCGATCGCAGCAGATGGTGGCCCGAACGAGGGCAAGTCACCCGGAGGGTGCGGGTGTGCGGAGAGTGGAGGACCGGAGCGGGTGGGGTGGATCGCCATCCTCGGGCTGCGGGCGGCGATGCGGAGATCGCGGCGGAAACGCGCGAAGCGAGCCGGCAGGAGCAACCTATCGGCGGGGACCGCCGGAGTCCCGCGCGCGCGCGGTGGGGCGACAGCCGCCGCGCTGGTCTCCATCCTGTGCGGGGTGGTTGCGCTCGTCGTCGCCTGCTCGCCGACGCCACCGCCGGGCCCGCCGGACGCTGGCGCGGCAGATCCGTGCACTCCGAACCCGTGCGGTGAGGCGCACCGCACCGTCTGCACCACCGATGCTTCCGGCGCGCCGTCGTGCGCGTGCGATCCCGGCTTCCACGACGTCGCGGGTGCCTGCATCGCGGACTCGCCGTGCGATCCGAACCCGTGCATCCAGCCGCACAAGACCGTCTGCTCGCTGGTGGGCAGCGTCGCCGCGTGCGGGTGCGATCCCGGCTTCGTCGAGGACGACCACGGTGATTGCGTTCCGTCGCCGGACGACTGCAGCGCGCAACACGTGACCGGTGACGCCTTCGAGCCCGACGAATGTCCGACGCTCGCTCGCGACATCGGCGGCAGCGGCACCCAGCGCGAGTCCCACACGCTCGACCCACAGGACGACGTCGACTGGTTCCGCGTGGACGTCGGAAAGGGGCGGATCATCCGCGTTCAGGCCGAGTCCTCGTCCTCGATGCCGCTGCGCGCGGATGCGTGGATGGGCTCGCCGCTCGCGCCCGTGGGACGCGCGCACGGCGGAAGCGTGGGCGTGGACGCGGCGTGGCGGGCGCCTGCCGCCGGGACGTTCTACTTCCGCGTCGCTGCCGGAGAACCGACGAGCGTACCGATCCCGTACACGATCAGCCTTGGCGATCTCGGCCTGGACGACACCGGCGACTCGGTGTCCGAGGCGCGAGCGGGATCGCTGGGCGAGCCGGAGCTCGGGACGCTGCAGTTCAACGGGGACGTCGACGTGCTCTCGTTCATGCTCGAGGCCGGGCACACCTGGCGCTTCGAGTGGTCGACCTCCGCGCCAACGCCGCTTCTGGCGGACTGGCTGGATGGCGCGGGCACGGTGATCCGCTCGGGAGCCACCACCGGCGGCACGGGCGAGCTCGTCACGCGAACCGAGAGCACCGGGGATGTCTTCATCGCGTTGCACGCGGATCCGGAGGTCGCCGAGATGCCGTGGTCCGTGACCGTCACGGATCTGGGGCCGGACGATCACGGCGACGCACCGGCCGAAGCGACGGCGATCGCTCCGGGTGCGCCGCAGCAGGCGGGGACGCTGGAGCGTGACGGGGATGTGGACGTCTTCTCCTTCACCGCGATCGCCGGACACATCTACGACTTCATCTGCACGCCGGTCTCGGTCTCCGACTGCCTCGTCACGCTCGTCGATCCGTCGGGCACCCTGGTGGCCGAGGACCTCGATGGCCTCGAGGGCCGCGTGACCACCGAAGTCGGCGTCGCGGGCACCTGGACGGTGCAGGTCACGGCGCCGCCCGGCCAGACCGGCGGCTACACGTACGCGCTCTTCGATCTCGGCGTGGACGACTTTGGGGACGATTCCATGACCGCCGCCGCGCTGGGGATGCCGCCCGTGGGCGGCACCGTCTCCGGCGTGGGAAACATCGAGACCGCGGGCGATCGCGACTACCTCCAGTTCGAGGCCGACATCGACCACATCTACGACATCACCTGCACCCGCAACACGCTGGGCGCCTGCAACATGCGCGTGTTCGACGTGAACGGATTGCCCGTGGCCCAGGACACCAACGGCGGGGATGCACGGACGCTTCACCTCTACAAAGGAGGCGGCACGTACTACGTGGAGATCTCCGGCGCCGGGACCGCGACCGGCACCTACAGCTGGAAGATCGAAGACCACCAGCACGACGACCACGGGGACGACCTGTTCGCCGCCACCCCGATGCTCGCCAACGGCGCGTGGGTCAATGGTGAGATCCAGACCTTCACGGACCAGGATTGGCTGAGCTTCGCCGCGGTGGCGGATCACGCGTACCGGATCGTCTGCCAGCGCGTGTCGCTGGGGGACTGCCTGCTCACCGTGGAGGACGCCGCCGAAAACGTGCTTGCACAGGACACCAACGGACAGGACGCTGAGGTGGTCGTGAAGATGCTCTCGTCCGCCGACGACTACCTCCAGATCTCAGCGCCGATGGGACAGCTGGGCACGTACTGGGTCAAGATCGAGGATCTCGGTCAGGACGATTGCCCGGAGACCCAAGCGGGCGCGCCGGCGATGTTCGTCAACGGCATCGCCGCGAACGGCGTGTTCGAGTACCCCGGTGACATCGACGTCCGAGAGGCGTCGCTGGTCGCGAACACCGTGTACCACCTGACCGCGACGGGTGTTCCGCTGCGCTTTACGGTCTACGCGAGCGACGGGGTGACGGTCATCGCCTCCGGTGCGCCGCCCGCGAGCTTCAGCGATCCGGTGGCCGGGCCGCACTACCTCGAGGTCCGCGCGCTCTCGCCCATGGCGACGGGCGCCTATTCGATCGCGGTGTCGCCATGAGCAGGGCAGGTTGGCTCCGCGCCGTCGTGCTCGTGACCTGCGCGCTGTTCGGCGTCCCGGCGGCGCACGCGCACGGCGCCTTGCCGAATGCGCACACCATCACCGCGCGGATCGGCGCGCCCGGGGAGCTGTGGATCGAAACCAACTTCGGGCTGGTGGTGTCGCACGACGACGGGGCCACCTGGGACTGGATCTGCGAGGAGGCCCCCGGGTTCACCGGCCACGTCGACGTG
Organism: Myxococcaceae bacterium; assembly: GCA_019686135.1. Lineage (GTDB taxonomy): Bacteria > Myxococcota > Myxococcia > Myxococcales > Myxococcaceae > JADGHL01. The sequence continues at coordinate 30,419 of JADGHL010000046.1, forward strand.
CTGGTGACACAGGACGGGCGCGTGCTCGCCGCCGGGTTCGACGGGCTCATTGTCTCCGACGACGGTGGCTGCAGCTGGTCGAAGGATCCGCTCTTCGCGGATCTCAGCCCCACGGAGATCGAAGCCTCGCCGGCGGATCCCGCGCGCCTGTTCGTCACCACCGCCCGCTACCAGAACACCAACGGGCTCTTCCGTTCCGACGACGGCGGCTACACTTGGACGTTCACCCACCTGCGGAACGCAGGGCTGCTCTTCTCGTCGATCCGCATCGCACCTTCGAACGCGAGCCGCGTGTACGTCTCCGCGTGGTGGGCGGTGGGCACGCCGGAGGTGGTGCTCTTCCGCAGCGACGATGGCGGGGACTCGTTCACCGAGATTCGCCTCACCTCGGCGCTCCCTGCCGGCGCCTTCACCGTGTGGGCGGTCGATCCGTCGGACCCCGACGTGGTGTACGCCTCGCTGGTGGAGAGCTCCGGCGAAGGGAACACCCGGCTGCTCCGCAGCGGGGACGCCGGCGCCACCTTCCAGACCGTGTTCACCGGGCCCGCGCCGCTCAACGGCCTCTCCGTCTCCGAGGACGGGAGCACCGTGTTCCTCGGCACCGACACCGGATTCTATCGATCGATCGACGGCGGACGGACGTTCTCCCAGCTGCCCGCGCCGACGGCCAATGCCTCGCCGCTCCTCGACGAAGGGACGCTGTACGCGTGCGCGTCGCAGCTCAAGGACGGCTTCGCGCTCGCGCGCAGCGCCGACCGCGGCGACACGCTGACGACCGTGCTGCGCCTGTCGGACATCCGCGGACCGCTCGACTGCCCGGCCGGATCGTCCACCGCCGACGTCTGCCCGAAGTTCTGGCCGGTGGTGAAAGACTCGTTCCCCAAAGGACCTGTTGCCGACGGTGGCACTCCGGCAGATGGCGGCGAACCGCCTCCGCCGCCCCCTCCCCAGGGCTGCGGCTGTTCCGACGTGGCCGGCGCGCCGCTGTGGCTCATGTCTCTCCTCGTTCTCGGCGTGGCCGGGCGCCGCGATTCCCGAAGAAGGTTCCTCCGATGAAGCGCATGTTCCTCACCGCTGCCCTGGTGCTCGTCGCGCCGCTCGTCGCGGGCTGCCCCGGCGGCGACACCTGCGGCGAACCCATCTACGGGCCCGGCTCCACCGATGAAGCGTGGCTCACGATGGTAGACGGCGAGAAGTCCGTGAAGGTGGACGACGACAACGCCGCGACGATCACCCAGCCCACCGAAGGCGCGCAGATCCCCGCGGACGGCCCGGCGCCGTTGATCCAATGGACCTCGCCGCTCAGCGCGGCGCGCGAGCATCCTGTGCTCGATGGCGCGAGGTACGCCGTGGCGCCCCGGAAGGCGCGGACGCCATCCGTGGGAGAGTGGATCCTCGAAGCGATCCTCCCGACCGCGCACGCCCACCTGCCGCCCATTACCGGGCCGATCCACGTGCTGGAGATCTCGGTCACCGGCGAGGACTGCCCGGTTCGCGTGCTCACCACGAAGGACGAGTGGCAGGTGGGCTCCGAGACCTGGGCGCTGTTGAAGGCGCACCGCGGGGAGACCATCCGCTTGACCGTCACCTCGGCCTATCTGACCGAGAACCGGATCACCGAGGGGCCGTACCGCGCGTCCACGCCCCGGACCTTCACCGTCCAATGAGAACGCGCCCCGTCCTCGCTGCGCTGTGCTGCGCGATCCTCTCCGCGTGCCCGTCCGACACGCTGGAGACGCCCGAGCTCGTCTATGAGCTCGACACGCACTGGCCGTCGCGTTCCTCCTATCCGGGGGTCGGCGACGGGCGGATCCTCGTCACCAACAGCGGGGAGGATTCGGTCAGCCTTTTCGATATCACGCGGGTCGGCCAATCGGAGGTACCGGAGCTGGCGCGCGTGCCGATCGGGCTGCTCCCTCCCGAGCTGGAGGGCGTCCACCACGCGGCGATCGCCCCGTCCGGCGACGTCTATTTCATCGGGATCTCCAACTACGCGCCCGGGAGCGGGTCGGGACCGCACGGCGCGCACGGGACGGGGACCGCGGATGGCCACGTGTTGGAGATCCGCGCCGAGGACAACGTGCGCATCGGGGAGGTGCGCGTGGACCGCAACCCGGGCGACCTCGTGGTCACGCCCGACGGGAAGCGCCTCCTCGTCACGCACTACGACCAGCTGTTGATCAACGAGGTGCAGGCGGCGGGCGGGACGGTCCGGGAGATGGACTCGCGGCTGGCGATCATCGACGTCGCCACGCTGACGCGGGAGGCGATGGTGCCCGCCTGTCCCGCCGCGCACGGCGTGGTGGTCACCGCCGACAACGCGCGCGCCTTCATGGCCTGTTCTTCGGACGAGGTGGCGGTGGTGGATCTGCTTTCCGGAGATCATCCGGTGGTGCGGATCCCGCTCACCGCCAACGCGGGCGATCCGACCGTCAGCACGCACCTGCCGTATGCGGTGGCGCTCTCGCCGGACGAAGAGACGCTCTGGGTGTCGTGCCTCGACGGCAAGGACGTCCACGCGGTAGACGTGGCCACGCTGAAGGCGGATGCCAATCGCCGCGTGGCGGTGCCGGGCGCGGCCGGGTTCGCGCTGTTCAGCACCGACGGCACGCTGCTCTACGTCCCCCACCAGTCGCCCGATGGAATTGCCGTGGTGGAGACCGCGACCGGAACGCTTTTGCGCGACCTGCCCCTGGCTGGCTGCGTGCGGCCGCATCAGATCGCCCCGGCGAAAGACGAACGCCACGCGCTGGTCGTGTGCGAGGGCGATCACGTGGGCCCCGGCGCGCTGGTCGTGCTCGACCTGTCGGACGAGAGCGTGGTGAGCACGACTTCGGTGGGCGTGTTCCCGGACTTCGCCGGCGTCATCCGGAGGGCGCCATGAGGAGAGAGACGCGCGCGCTCGGGCTCCTCTGCGCTGCGGCCGCCGTGTTGTGCGGCTGCCCGGGCGGACCGGTGCCGGCGAAGGAGTTCGGCGAGCAGCTCTTCAACGACGCGCGCTTCGCCGACAGCCAGTTCAACGCCTTCTCCTGCGCGACCTGTCACTCGGTCCGCCCCGAGGGCGATCCGGATCGGATCCTCTCCGGGCACACGCTCTACGACGTCACCGCGCGGCCGTCGTTCTGGGGCGGCCAGGAGACACGGCTCATCGACGCCGCCAGCTTCTGCTTCGTGTACTTCATGCGCGGGCGCGGGCCGCTGGATCCGGACGATCCGAAGAGCAAGGCGCTCTATGAGTATCTGCACTCGATCAGCCCGGACGAGGAGGCCGGCGCTCCGGCGCTTCCGTTCACGGTGGTGACGGACATCGTGGATGTGCCGAAAGGAGACGCCGCGCGTGGCGCGACTGTGTACGCGCAGGCCTGCCGGTCGTGTCACGGCGAGCTGCACAGCGCGAACGGGCGGCTCACCGATCGCGCGTCGCGGCTGCCGGAGATCACCGAGACCTATCCGACGACCTTCCCCGGTGTGAACCCGCGGCTGGTGATCATCGAGAAGATCCGCCACGGGCAGTTCTTCGGG
>JADGHL010000176.1 GCA_019686135.1 Myxococcaceae bacterium
GGTTGAACGCGGGGGGCGATGCCTGGGCGGGCGCCTGCGAGGCGCCCCCGGCCTGCGCGAGAAGTGTCCAACCGGGTGGAGGCGCGCGCGCGGGGGTGGGGGGCGCCGGTTGCGTCACCGGCGGCGTGGACTGGAGCGACGACAATCGGGGCAGGAAGTCGAACACGGCCGGGCAGTATGGCCGACGCCGGTGCCGGCGAGCACGCGAGGCGGCGTTCAGGCCTGAATGGACATGGCGGGAGGGCGGCACGCGTGAAGCGGGCCGTGTCGGACGTCAACGCCATCATCGAGGGCTGTACGACCTGTTCGGGGGGACACGGGGCCATGAAACGCACGGACTTCATCCAGCCGGGGCCGGTGGGCTCCCAGATGGAGGCAGAACAGCACGCGGAAACCTCCACCTGCCCCCGCTGCGGCCGCCCGACGTCGAGCAATCTGCCCGAGCGCGTCCCAATGGGGTTCGCCGTCCGCATCTAGCGCAGGTGCGAGGACTGCAGCGTGGCCATCGTGTTCGACTACCTCGCGGGGCGCGGATACGACGGCCAGCTCAAGGGGAGCTTCGAGCTGGCGGCGAGTCCCTGGCCTTCACTGGTGCTCACGCCGCAAATGCTGGCCGCGCGACTGGAAGACGAGCTCGCGAATCTGGAGGAGCTCGAAGCGCGCGTGCCGAAGGACCCGCACCATGGAATGGGAGCTCGCCATCGACGGACTCCAGAAGGTCCTGCACGCGGCGGCAGCTCGAACGAGCGCGATCCGCTCCGGGCGATGGTGGCCGCACTGAAGGCGGTTCCGTAGAAGGGAGGGTCGGGGCCCGGGCGCTTTTTTTCTCGCGCAGGGCGGACACACTCTGCTGTCCGGTGGCCGGCGAGCCCCCACGTGACCGCCAGCGTCGGCGTACTCTGTTCTCCCCAACCCGAAGCGGCGCTGCACGTTGACCCGGCCGCCTCGCCTGTGGTCGGGTTCGCGCGGTGCGGAGCGTCGCCTTCAAACCCGCCCCTTCGGAGGGGACGCAGCTCCCGTCGGCGCAGCGCAGCGCCGCGGAGCGGATGTACGGGCAGAGCTTCTCCGACGTCCGGCTCTATCAGAGCACCGCGCTGACCGTCGCTCTGGGCGGGGCGCGCGCGCGCGGCGTCGCGCACGAAGGCTCCGTCTACCTCCGGGGAGATGGCCCGCGGCCCGGGACGATCGAAGGCGACCTCCTCCTCGCCCACGAGCTGGCGCACGTGGCACAGCAGCGGACTTCCGGCGCCGGTGCCTCGAGCGCGGCGCTGGAGCGCCAGGCGAACACGAACGCGGTGCTCGCGCTGGACGGTCGTGGCCCGCGGTCGATGGCCTATGCCGCAGGCCCCCTGCGGCTCAATCGGTGTGAGGCCTCCGTCCTTCCCGCAGATCTGATCGGCCTCGACGTGCCGGCGAAGGCGGCCCTCGTCCGCCGGCTGATCTCCGAGGATCGATACAACCGGAACGACGCGCTGGTGGACGTCTTCCGAGCAGCACGTGATGCCGGCCAGTTCGTCGCCCTTCAGCGCGCGCTGAACATGTCGGACGTCTTCTCCGAGCTGAACGACTGGACGATCGTTCGCATCGGCGCGCTCGGGCCCATCATCTCCGCGCAGGAGGCGATGACCGCGGCCCGCGGGCGGATCATCCGCGACACGACCCGGGAGTACGGGCTGGCGCGTTCGCAGGTCTTCACCTTCTACATCTTCGAGAACACGCAGAACGATCAGATCCAGTCGGTGCTGGAGTGGCTGGCCGCAGATCGCCGTCTGAGCCGGACCGTGGGGAGCATGCCGGCGGTTCAGGACCGGCTCCGCGCTCGCGGCATCGATCTGACGTCGATCCGCGATCGGGAGCAGACGGCGGGAGACGCCTTTCGGGGACTGGGTGAGGCGTTCGTCGACTGGTGGAACACTTCGGAAGCAGCGCAGTCGGCGAAGAGCTCCGAGTACTTCTCGCGAATGCTCGATCTGCCGGAGCCGTACCAGGCCGCGCTGACGGAGGTCGATCGCCAGCTTTTCGAGCAGGCGCTGACGCCCGGAAACCTCGCCCTGGGACTCTTTGATCGGGCGACGCTTGGAATCCCTCTGGGGCTCTACAACGTGGGCCGGTCCACGCTGATGCTGGTGGTGGACCTCTGCAACCGTGACTGGGAGAGCGCGGGGCCGGATGTGTTCCCCGCACTCATGGTGGTCGCCACGTACGTGGGCGTGCGCGTCATCGCTGGCCCCGGCGCGGCGGGAGGAGCGGGCGGGGCCGCCGAAGAAAGTGCGGGCGCGGGCGCGAGCGGCACTGCGCCCCGGGCGGGCACCTATCGCATCCGTTTCGATTCCCCCGGCGTCGGCGGCGTGATGACGATGGAGCGCGCGCTGACGGCGTTCGCTCCCGAGACGCAGGCGGGGCTTCGGGCGCTGCTGGCCCAATTCACGCCGGCGGAGCTGCAGACCTTGGCGGGCTACCTTCAGAGGACCTCGGCGGCGGCGGCGCTGGCGGAAGAGTACGGCGTTGCCGGGTTGCAGGCGCTCCTTCGCGAGAGCGGCAACGTAGCCCGGGCCACGGTGATCGTGAGCGCGTCCGGTGTCACGGTCCATCCCGGAAGTGCCGAGCCGCCGGCGCCGGAGGAGCCGCCGGTTCGGCCACCCGAAGAGCCGAAGGTCCAGCCGCAGCCGGCTCGCGCTCCATCTCCCGCTGCGCCGGCGGCTGCCGCGGTGGCCGGTACCGCTCGAGCGCCTTCACCAGCACCGAAGGAAGCGCCCGCGCCCCAGCGGCAACCCGCGCCGGCCACCGAAGCAGAAGGCGAAGAGGAAGAGCCGCCGAACATGCGGAAGCCACTCCGGTGGAACCGCAACATCCGGCACGGCGTGACGCTCGCGAGCGGGGGCATTCGAGGGGCTCTGGACTTCAACCGCGCCAGGCCCGGCGGCGGGACCGCCTATGACCATGACGTGCGCCTGCTGGGCAACACTTACCGCATCAGCGAAGGGAGCATGTCCTGGCACGGCCACCACAGCTGGCCCAAACAGTACGGGGGTGCAGAAGAGCAACCGCTCATGGCCGTCCGGCACGCGCTGCACCTGTCCGTCCTGCATCCGGCGCTCCACGCGTATCTGCGCGCCCGCGGACGTGGTGTCGCGCCACAGATCTCCAACGAGCGCAACCAGGCGTTCTTCAGACAGCTCGGGACCAACGCGGCGCTCCGCCAGGATGTGGCGGACGATCTCGAGGAGTTCTACGAGGCGATGAACACGCTGACGGATCCGCCCATGCCGCGCGATGCGTACATGCGGGGCATCTCGTATTCGCTGAACCGCCTCGCCAACACAGGTCGGTGACGCATGCACCGCCGACTCCACCTCACCGCCCGGTCGCGAAAGCAGACCTCGCCCACCGCTTTTGCGGAGGCCGAGCGCGCAGCCCGGGCGCTCGCTGCGAAGTGGCCGGAGGTCCAGCTCCTCAACCCCGGCGGGATGGTGCGCATCATCGTGGAGGACATGTCCTCGGAAGCGGCGAAGGACGTGCTGGAGACGTTCCGCCACCTCGCTGCGCACGTGGGGCTCGAGTACCAGCACTATGGCGTGGTCCTCTGGGATCCGGAGGACTTCGCGCAGGCGGACTTCGTGGCGTGCGTGGGCGTGAGCCTCGACGGCACGCCGGATGGACCCTTCGTGGTGAACGAGAAGGAAGCGCTCCGGCCAGCGCCGCCCGATCCGCGGTGCGGCCACGCGCTCCCCATGGCGCGGATCCAGGAAGCGGATCTGCGCGTGCGCGAGGCGGCGCTGCTGGGGCCGGGCGATCTCGCCGAGAGCCGGCAGCCCGCGCCGCCCGGAGGATGGGACGCGGTGACCCTCGTCACCGGGGGGCTGGTGGTCTCGACGCGCTTTCTCGCCGTGCTGAAGCGGGAGGGCGCGACCGGCTATCACACGCGCCCGGTGATTGCGGCCGAAACGGGATCACCCTCCGCGCGCGCGGTGCAGCTCCTCCCCGACCGCATCGTGTGCGTTCCATGCCCCGGACACACCGAGGCGTCACCGCCGGGGCCCTGCCCCTTCTGTGGCATCCAGCGCGGCCAGCTCGAAGGTCGCGAGTTCCGCCCACGCAGTCAGGTGGACGGCGTCTCCCTCTTCGTCGCGGATCCGTTTCCGCTGGGGATGATCGCCTTCTCGCGGAGCCTGCTGACGGCGCTCGAGCGCGAGGGCATCCGCACGCTCGCGCCGATCGTGCCGCTGCTCGTGTGCGATGACTGACCGCGCTGTCTACTCCGACGACCGCGGAGTCGGCTCCGCCGCCGCCGGGGCGAGGCGCTCCGCCGCCGCGAGGACCTTGTCCGCCGGCAGCCCCGTCAGCACCGACGACGCCTTGCGGGTGCGCTCCATCAACTGCTTCTCCCCGAGCCGTTCGTGCACCAGCGTCAGCGCCAGGTGCACCTCCGGATCGAACGGATCCGTGGACAGCGCCTCCATGTACGCGGCCTTCGCGTGCTTCCAGTCTTTGCGCGCGAGGTAGATGCGGCCGAGGTGGACGTTCGTCGCCGCCACGCCGGGGTGCACGCGCAGCGAACCGAGCAGCACCTTCTCCGCCTCATCCAGTCGCCCCAGCTCGGTGAGCGCCAGCGCGTACTTGTTCGAGACCACCTCGTACTTGTCGCCGACGATCCGGTGCGCCTTGCCCAGCTCGATCGCCGAGGCCTTCACGCGGTTGCGTTCACGCATCAGCTCGCCGAGGTGGGCGAACTTGCGCGCGTCGGTCTCGGTCACGACCGCGAACTCGCCGAAGGAGATCTCCCGCCCCTTCGGCTCGTCCTCCTTCGCGGCCTTCCCGGGCGCGTTCTCCTTCAACACGACCTTCTCCTCGAGCGGGAGGAGCTCCTTCGGAAAGGACTGTGCCTTGATGTGGCTCAGCCACGCCTTCTCGAACGCGGGGAAGGGCAGGCCGGTGGCGTCCTCCACCGAGGCCTTGTCGGTCTTCCCGTCGCGGAGCCGTTCGATGATCGTCCGGAGCCCGGCGGCGCCGCGCCGCTGGTAGACGAAGTCGATCGCATAGAAAACCTCGGCGAAGGCGGTGGCCGCGTCCTCCGCGGTGGGGAGCAGGGCGATCGACGGGTGCATCTTCTCGAAGGGGATGAGGTCGTTCTCCTTCACCCGGCGCCCGAGCAGCGCCTGAGTGGAGGGAGAGAGCGCGAGGCCCGCCTTGCCGCGCCAGCGGGACTCGAGGAACTTGGCCAGCCCCTCGTGCAGCCAGATCGGCACCGAGTTGCGGCTCTTCTTCGAGACGACGAGGTGCGTGTACTCGTGGGCGAGCGTGTCCAGCCAGTCGTAGCCGGTGAGCACCGCCTTGGGGCTGGTGACCATCAGCTTGTTGAATTTGCAGATGGCGATGGTCCCGGTGGTGCGGATCTGGTCGCGGGTGAGGGTGGAGACCTTCGAGAGCTCCGTGGCGTTGGCCACCACCTCGACGCGGATCTTCCCCGGCGGGGCGTAGCCGAGGTCCTCCAGCAGCGCGGCGCGCTGTGCCTCCAGCGCCTCGAGCGCCCACGGCGCGAGGATCTCGTCCTTGCCGGGTGGGTAATCGAAAATGAAGTGCTCGCTCTCGGCGGTGAGGTGGTCCTGGATGATGTCGCGCGTCTCCCGCGCCAGCCGGAGGTAGCTGTTCTCCTTGTCCTCGATGCCCGCCGCGGTGAGCGCCTGGACCGCGTCGTCGTAGCGCCCCTCCTCGAAGGCCACGCGGCCCGCGTAGTACTGGTACGTCTCCGCGTCCTTCGGGACGATCCTGCCGAGCGCATCGAGCTCGCTTCTGGCCGCCTCCACGTCCCAGTCCTCGAGCAGCCGGGCGACGCGCGAGAAGTACCCCGACGCCCTGCCGCGCGCCTCCTCGGGCATGGTGGCGGTCTGATCGCCGGAGATGCCCTGAGCCAGCGCTGGTGCCGGGACGCACAGCACCAGAGCGAGCACCAGTGCCCACTTCGACCACCACGACGACCCGGGGCCGGTCCGACCCGCGCGCCGCACGCCCCCTGACGGCTCGGCGCTGGCGCTGAACCGGCCGCACCGCTCCGAGCCGGCTCCGCGCGTCAGCGCGGAAGGCTCCGCGCGACCTCCGACCCACGACGACCCGGAGCCGCCGCCGAGCGCCGCCTGACCACTCACCATGAACCACTGACCACGAACCGGTTTCATCGCACCAGTTCCTCGTAGTAGCGCTTCACCTGCTCCCGGTACTTCTCCGGCGCGCCCTGTTTCATCGCGTCGAGCAGGTCTTTGCGGAACTCCTTCGGCGCCTGGTACTGGTCCGCGTCGGGGATCTCGACCTTGTCCTGCGGGCTGCCGCGGCCGTTCCCGCGCCGCGGACCGGCGTACATCGGCATCGGCAGCCCCCGGCCGCCCTTGCCGCCGCGCGACTGCTGCATCTGCTCCTGGAACTTCTGCAGCTGCTCCAATGCCGCCTGCTGTTCGCCGAACGCGCGCGCCGGATCTCTGCCCTGCATCTGCTGCTGCGCCTCGCCCATGCTGCGCCCGACCTGTTCCATCTGCTGCCGGGCGTTCTCGTCGAAGATCGGCGCCATCTGGCCCATCTCGTCCATCTGCTGCTGCAGGCCTTGCGCGCGCTTCTGGAGCTGCTGCTGTTCCTGCGCCAGCTTCTGGAGCTGCTGCTGATCCTCCGCGCTCATCATCTGGCCGGCCGGCGGGAAAAGCTGCTGCAGCTGCTGATTGACCTCGCGCACCTGCTTCGCGTCCTTGCTGAGCCTTTGCGCGAACTCCCGTGACTCCTTCTGCACCTCGGGCGGGTTCCCCCAGAGCTGATCGTTCTGCGCCTGCGCCTCGCCCAAAGCCTCCAGCTCCTCGGCGGCGCGCTCCGCCCGCGCGGCGGCCTCGGCGGCGAGGTCGTAGTCCTCCACCTTCAGCGCGTTCTTCACGTTCTCCAGCTCGGTCTGCACCTGCGCGAGAGGACGCTCCGCGCCGAGGTTGAGCCGTTCCGGATCGAGCGACCGGTAGTCCTTCGCCGCCTGCTCCACCTTCTCCAGAAGGCCCTTCTTCAGGGCGTCCGCCTTCTGCTGGATCCGCTCCTTCAGCTTCTCGCGGTAGCGATCGCGCAGCGCCTTCGTCTTCTCCGAGAGCGCCTTCTGCTGTTCAGTCGTCTCCGCGAGATCCTTCATGAAGTCGCCGAACTTCCGGGTGAGCTCGGGGAACTGATCCTCGCCGAAGGACTCGTCCTGCTCCTCCAGGTTCTTCTCCATCTCGTCCATCTGCATGGAGAGCTCCTGGAGCTTCTTCATCGCCTCGTCGACCTTGCCCTCGCGCATCAGCCGTTCGACCTCGTCGAGCTGCGAGGACATGTCCCGGTCCTGCATCATCTCGTCGAGCGCCTCGGCGTTGAGGTGCTCGTCGCGGATCGACTTCGACAGCTCCATCATCTTCTGCGACAGCTCCTCCATCCGCCGCCGCAGCTCCTGGATCTGCTGGAGGATCTGTTCGCGGACGTCAGGGTCCTTCGTCTGCTTGTAGTTCTCCATCAGCGAGGCCAGCTCGCGGCGTTCGCTGTTCAGCTCCCGGGCCAGCGTGCGCAGCTCCTCCAGCTTGCGCCGGTCGATCAGCGCCTCGAGGTAGAGGACGTCCTTCTCCAGCTCGGCGATCTCCTCGCGCACGGCCGTCTGCAGCCGGCGGCCGAAGTCGCCAAAGAGATCGGACCGGTCTCCGTAGCGCACGAAGAAGCGCCGGATGTCGCGCGTGCGGCGCACCGCCTCGCCGTAGCTGGAGGCGACGGTGGCCAGCGCGTTGATGAGCTCGGTCGGCGGATCGCGCGCCTCCGACAGCGTGGCGCCCAGCGCGCGCAAATCCTGCACCAACTGCATCCCAGCCTCGTCGACGCGCGCGTTCTGGGTCACCTGGTCGCGGCCCAGTCCTTCCGCCTCGCCACCCTCGAGCCGGTCGCCCAGCTGGGTGATGAGGCGTTCCCACATCTGTTCGACCTGCTGCCGCGCCTCGCGGAGGTGTTCCTCCGCCGAGTAGATCCGCACCACCTGCGTGCGCGAGACGCCGCGCTTGGGCCCGGCGATGGCGTCGTTGTCCGTCGCCTCCACGAAGTAGGTGATCCGATCGCCGGGCTTGAGCTTCATCCCGCCCAGGTCCCACGACCACGTCTCGCGGGTGGCGCGCCCGTCCTCGCGCGGGAGCTTGACCCGCTGCTCCTTGCCGCCCGGCGTGCGGAAGACCAGCTCCAGACCCGTGAGGCCGTAGTCGTCGGTGGCCTCGTAGCGCAGGGTCAGCTTCTCGCCCGGATCCACCTCCACGTCCTCGCCCGGGAGCAGCAGCGACACCTTCGGCGCTGTGTCCGCCTCCACGTTGATCGGCAGATCCGGGCCGCGGTCGGACTCGCGGCCGAACGCGTTGAGGAAGCGGAAGTGGTAGCTGCCGGGCGCCTCGACGGTGAAGGAGCCCAGAAGGTCGCGCTCGTTCTCCACCTGGAGCGGCAGCGCCACGCCGTTGACGACGATCTCCGCTCTGCGCACCGGGCGGTCCGCGCGTGTGCGGAGCTGGACCTCGGTGCCGGCCGGCGCGCTGATCTCCCCCGAGGCGCCCTGGACCGTGCGCAAAGGCAGCCCTGTATACGCAGGGTACTTGTAGGTGAGCTGGATGTCGCCGGTGATCGGCTCGTAGTGCACGACCGCGCGCGCCCGCTCGCCGAGCGCCAGCGCATCGGTCATCCCGCGCAGCCAGGCGCTCCGCCACACGAACACCGCCACCAGCGCGAGCGCGAACGTGGCCACCAGCCCCAGCGTGGCCCGCCGCGCCGGGCGCGCGTCCACCACCGATTCCGGCGCGACCTTCGTGGCACGCGCGTCGACGTCGGCGAGGAAGGCACGGGCGAGCTCGAGGGAGAAGCTGGGCGAACGGTCCAGCTCCGCGTGCAGCTCGACCGCGGAGAGCGCGTCTTCACCCAGCGCCGGAGCGCGCGCGCCCACGAACCGGGCGGTCTTCGTCGCATCGCCCAGCCGGGTGCGGATCCGCCGCGCCCCGAACCACCCGACGATGACCCCGAAGCCCACCACCGCCAGCCCCAGCACGATCCGGCCGGCGATGACGCTCCAGGCGGCGAGAAACCCGGAGAGCGCCAGCCCGTCGATGAGCGCCGCACCCGCCCAGGCGAGCGCCTCCGTCCACAGGGCCCGGCGTTGGCGCGCGGAGGTGGCGGCGACCAGACGTTGCAGAGCGCCGGTGGGAG
>JADGHL010000047.1 GCA_019686135.1 Myxococcaceae bacterium
CAGCGTCTGTTGTGTATAAGAGACAGGCCTAAGGATGCGCCCCAGCCGAAGCGGGAGGCCGCCGCGAAGGCCGCGCGGAACGAAGCGGTCAGCAAGCGGAAGGCCGCCGAACGCGACACGGCGAAGGCGCGCCGGGACGCGGGCATTGCGAAGGAGAAGCGCCAGGCCGCGGACACCGAACGGCGCAGGTATGACCGGCTCGCGCAGAGCGCCGGCGCGACCCCCACCCCCGAGCAGCGGCGGCGCCTCGATCGCCAGGCAGCGAAGGTGAACGAGCTCGAGCGCGAGGCCCAGAAGGCGGAGGACACCGCCCAGGCCTCGTACACGCAGGCGCTCAGATCGCAGAACGAGGCGCTCCAGGCGGAGTGGGCGGCCAACGACGCGGCGAAGGCCGCGGGCCAGAAGCCGCCGTTCGCCGAGGCCAACCGGGCGGTCGACGCAGTGGACGCGGCCAGCCTCGATGGCGGCGCGCAGGCGAAGCTGTTCGGCACGCAGAGCGTGGTCTCGCCACAGGAGGCGGCGCGCGCAGACGTGCTGCGGATCCAGGGGCTGGCCCTCGGCGCGGGTCCGCTTCAGTCCCCGATCGATCTCTTCTCGCCGCTGGCGGACGGCCGCGAGTCCGGGCCGGGGGCGGCGGCGAAGGAGCTCGAGCGGCAGCTCGGGGCGAACACCGATCCCGCGTATCGCGAAGCGTTGTGGAACGGGATCCGCAGCACGGTCGATGAGCTGGCCGGCCAGGTGGGCGGTCCGGAGGGCCCGCAGATCCTCCGGTCGTTTTCGCAAATCTCGCAGGAGCTGCCGCCCACGCAGGGAGACGCCTTCGACGGTCAGGTGGCGGCGGGGATCACCCGCGCTGAGAAGGCGGACCCCTCGGCGGCCGCGCGGATCGACGCGACCTTCAAGGCGCTCTCGAAGGATCAGGAGGGCGCGCAGTTCACCCTCAACGTCTCCAACGCCGCCGCGAAGCAGGGCAACACCGCCCTCTCCACGCGGCTGGATCAGGTCCGCCCGGATCTGCGTTCCCGCGCGGCGACCAACGCCGGCGAGGGCAGCGCCGCGGACGCCATCCGTCTGCGCACCGTGGCCGACGACCGGCGCCAGATGGCCAGCGACCGCGCCGCCGCCGAACGCTACGCGCGGCGCGAGGTGAGCTCGCTCAAGGAGGACATCGCCTCTGGGAAGATCCCGAAGAAGGACGTCACGGTGGAGAACGGGCTCACCACCGTGGTCCGCCGCAACAAGGACGGCGACGTCGTGGGCCGGCAATCGTTCCGGGAGGACGGCGACCGCATCTCACTCGACACCGTGCAGTTCGGCAAGGACGGCCGGGCGCAGCGCGAACAGGTCTCCATCGGACCGGACGGGACCACGGTGTCCCGCGCCACCTACACCGACAAGCGCCGCGGCCCGCCGCCTTCGTGGGAGCAGCTGCGCGCCGACGAGACCGCGCAGACCCAGTCCACCACGTACGGTCAGGACGGCGACGGCAACCCGCGCATGACCCAGACCAGCACCAACCGCGCGGAGACCATCACCCAGACCAGCACCTTCAGGACCCAGAACGATCTCGACGACATCAACGACGAGATCGAAGGGACCTTCGTCGACGGACAGCCGGTGGACCGGGTGGACACCGAGGTCCGGGTGGAGCCGCGCCACACCGATCGCTGCGTGGAGGGCGCGACCTTCACGAAGCCCACCACCATCAAGAGCTCCAGCTTCTCGCAGGGCGAGTCGCGGGTGACCTCCACGGACCTTGCGACCGACGGCGAGGACCCGAAGCCGCGGCAATGGACCCTGCAGCTCCGGCGCGGCAACGAGCTGCGTCAGGAAGATCTGATCGAAGGCAACGACGACTACCGGCGCACCACCATCCGGCGGGCCGAGGGCAACACCGTCACCGAGACCACGCGGCTCAACTTCAAGGACGAGGACGGCAAGACCCGGAAGGCGCAGCAGGACAAGCGGATCACCTTCAACGACGACGGGACCGTCGGGAAGGTGTGGACGCGCGACGAGGACACGGAAGGTACCGTCACCGAGCAGCGCTACGACCGCACGGTGCTGCCGAACGGGGACATCCGCGAACAAACGCGCGCGTCGAAGGAGACGCCGAACGACGGCCTTCCGCCCGAGACCGCGACGCAGACCAGCGTGACCCGGCCGACCCGGACGGGCGCGCAGCTCGTGGAGGCGCAGACCGAAGTCCAGCGCGCCGGCAACACCGCGACGTACCGCCTCACCCCGGACGGCGCGCAGGTGACCTTCACCCCGTCGGGTGGAAAGCCCCAGCAAGTCCGCACGCCGGCGGACGCGAAGAAGCTGCCGGACCGCGGCGCGCTGGTGAACCAGGCGCGCGACGGCGTGGCGTTGCAGCTCGCTCCGTACGCGCAGGCGGAGAACCCCGCCAGCGACGCCGCCCCCGGGCCTAACGCGCGGCAGATCACCGGAACCGTGCTCGGCCAGGCCAACAACGGCCTCAAGCTGCTCCGTCCGGCGATCACCGGCATCTCCCACCAGAACACCATCACCCGGCCCGGCTTCTCCGAACCCGTGAAGGTGGGCAAGGCCTACGAAAACCTGGGGCTCGACCAACGCCTGCGGGCGCTGCAGACGGATCTGGCCAGCAAGGGCATCGGCGTGGTGACGGGCACGCTGGGGCTTGTGGGCAGCGCGCAGGGCCTGTTGACCGCGATCCAGGACGGAAACGCGCTGCAGATCGTCGCCAACGGCTCCTCCACCGCAGCGGGCACCTTCGGCCTTCTGGAAGGTGGCCTGGGTATCGCCAAATCCCTGCGCGGCGGGCTCGCGCTGGGCGAAACGATCTCCGGCGGCGAAGTCGTCGCAGCGGAAGGCCGGCTCGCGGCGCTGGCGCGCTTCGGCGGCCGCTGGCTCGGCCCGGCGGGCGCCGCGCTGGGCCTCGTCACCTCCGGCATCGACCTGCGCAACGCCATCCAGACCGGCGACACGGGCCAAATCACCGGCGCCGCGGTCGGACTCACCGGCGCGGGCGCGCTCGCGGTCGTCGGCGCCTTCACGCTCGCGGGCTCCGAAGTCCCCATCGTCGGCAACGCGGTGGGAGCCATCATCGGCACCGCCGTCGTCGGCGCGGGTGCCCTCATCAAATGGCTCGACGACGACGAACACGAGCTTCCGGACGTCACCATCGACTGAGCCCGGATGGGCGCAGCGGCGACCTCGCGCGTGGTTCGTGGTGGCTGGTGAGTGGTTTGTAGACTGGCCTCCGCGAACCCGGGGTTCGCTCCGGCGGAACGCTTTGTGTGCGCCGCGCGGTGGGCCCGTATGAACGACGACGCCCCGCGCAGGTTTGCGTGGGGCGTCTCGAACTACTCACTTCTCACCAGCGACTACTCACTTTTGGCCGCTACGGGTTGTTCAGTGGCAGGGCAGCCCTGCTTGAGGGTGTATTGATAGTAGCCGATTTCGTCGATCCAGAATTCGCCCTGGAATTTCCAGTAGTTCCAGTTTTCGGCCGGCATCGCCGGACGGTAGAGGTTCTGGGCGTCGAGGATCTTCTTCTGGTCGACGCCGGACTCGTAGAGCTCCTTCTCCGCCTTCGAGAGCTCGAAGCGGATGATTTCCGCCTGGTCCGACATGCTCTTCACGTCCTGCAGCGCCTCCACCAGCCGGTTCTTCGCCAGCTGGCCCGCCGTCGTCGTCAGCGTCCCCTTCAGGTTGTTCAGGCGATCGATCAAATCCGGACCCAGCTTCGAACCCTGCCACGCGGTGTTGGCGCTGATCGCCGCCTTCTCCCTCTCCAGCTCCGAGATCAGCCCGAACACCGACAGCATCCGCTCGTTGCCGCGCGCCCACAGCAGCACGGGGCGCGGCACCTCCTTCGTGTTCTCGTCCGCGATCAGCTTGTAGAAGTAGGTCAGGTCCTTGTCCTCACCCTCGAGCACCTTCTCGAGCTGATCCTTCATCGGCCGATACGTCTCGTCGAACGACTTCAACGCCGCTCCGGACTCTTCGTACAGGCACGAGAAGTAGTAGACGGTCGCCTTCACGATCCACGACTCCGGCTGGAAGGCACCGGCGAACTGCGGCGCGTGCAGCGCCTGCAGCGACCCGAGCGCCCCGCCGCGATCGTCGTTCTGGAAGCGCGCCCACCCGTTCTCGAAGAGCGCCACGTCCCAGTACTTGGAGAAGCGCGGGATCCTCTCGTAGTACTGCACCGCCTTCGCGAACTCGGCCTCTCCGTAGTAGGTCCGCGCGATGCCCAGGGTGGCCAGCTGCTGCGTGTCGACCAGATCCTCGTAGTGATCGCCCTTCAGCCCGAGCACCGTCTCGAATGCCTTGATGGCCTCCTCGGGCTTCGCGCCGCCGGGATAGCGCGGGTCGGCGTAGACCACCCCGAGGAGGTACTGCGCCTTGGCGTACACCGCGGTGGTGGGGTCGACCGACGTCAGAAAGTCCCGCGCCTCCTCGAACTTCGCCTTGCGGTGCGAGATCACCCCAACCAGGTAGTTGATCCGCCCCAGCACCTCCAGCGGCAGCGTCACCCACGAATCGTTGAGCTCGCGGTCGAGGATCGACGGGACGATGTACTGGTCGTTCAGGTCACGCTGCCCGTTGATCATCCCCTCCACCGCCTTCAGGTAGAAGGGGTGCTCCTGGCCCTGGGCCATGATCGCCCGGTCGTAGATCACCGCGGCGAAGGGCAGGTTCTTCCGGGCAAGCGACTGGGCCAGGTAGTACTCGCTCTTGGCGCGGATCTCCGGGTCGGTGGAGTTCTCGGACAGCTCGTAGAACCCGCGCGCGGACTCGTCAAACGACCCGGCGTTGAAGGCGGAGAGCGCCCGGTTGTACAGGCCGACGTCCTGCGCGGACGCGAGGCCCGCGAGGGTCAGCACGAGTGAGACGATGATCTTCTTCATGGTCATTCGATCCGGTGTGCGGGGCTAGAAGATGAAGCTGACGCCGCCGTAGAAGCTGACGAGGTTCAGAACGTCCGAGGTGGGATCGCGCACCAGCGCGAGCGCGAGCGGCACGTCCGTCGAGCGGTTGTGGTTGTTCGAGTCGGTACCGTCGAACTCCGCGACCTGGCAGCCGTCGCTCACGTTGGCGGCGGTCACCGGCTTGCCCGCGCGGAGCGACTTGTCCATCGCGTCGAGGTCGTTGAAGTCGCAGCCGTTCACCCGGTCCACGCGCGCGGTGTAGACGATGTCGCGCACCTCGAGGCGGATCGCGAATCGATTGCCGAGCAGCACGCGGAAGCCGCCACCCACCGACCCGACGAAGCGGTTCCCGGTGTCGCCGAAGGTCGCCGGGCCGGAGTCGTTCTTCGGCTTGAGCTGGTGGCGGGTCGATCCGTAGCCGGCGCCGCCGCTCACCACCAGCGAGTAGTGCGCCAGCTGGTCCTCGTAGAAGGCGAACTTGCCGTAGATGGGCGTGACCTCCACGCCGCCCACCACGTTCCAGTTCAGCAGAAGCGACGTCGCCGCCTGCGCCTGCTCGCGGACCTTGTCGACCAGCTCCTGGTTGAAGTCCGACTCCGTGTTGACCCAGTTGAACTGCGGGGTCAGCTGGAACGCGAAGTTCTCGTGCAGGTGGTACGTGTACGAGAGCGCGGTCCCGAAGTGCTGCGTGAACTTGCCGTTCACCTGGGTGATCGCCGGGTACAGCGCGAGCTCGTGCTTGCCCTTGTCCGAGAACTGCTTCTTCTCGACGATGTGGACGGCGACGTTCGGATTGAACAGCGGCGCGCCGGAGACGAGCTGCTGGGCCTGCGCGTCCACCGCAGGCGCAGCCGGAGCGGTGGTGGGAGCATCCGACGGCGCCGCGGGCGTCTCCGCGGTCATCCCGGTTCCGGAGGGCCCCGGCGGAAGGGCCTGGGTGTCACCCTCCTCGTCGTCCCCTTCGGCGTCGTCCGATTCGTCGGACGACTCGTCGTCGGTGCCCTCGGGCGCGGGGGAAGTCGCGTCGCCTGCCTGCGCCAGCGCGGCCGGCGGAACCAGGCGCACCGCCTGGGCAGGGAAGGCCACCGCGGCGGAAGCAAACAGCAGCGCGGAGATGAACAGCGTTCGCATCATGATGTGCCCTGAAATCAGAAGAGGAAGGAGTAGCCGAGGTTGAACAGCACGAGGTTGGTGAGACCCGGGTTGGGCGAGTCGGTGCCGGTCTGCCCGTTCTGTTCTGCCACGGCGCGATCGATGTCGACCAGGAACGAATCCGGCCAAGTGTAGTCGCGGATCTCGAGCTTGATCGCCCCGGCCCTGTGGGTGAAGAACCGCATCCCGAAAGCGACCGAACCGATCCACTTCACGGCCCGGTCGGTGCGGAACCCGTTCCCGCACTCGGGGTTGTCGCCGTTACGGTTCGTCACGCCACCCTGGCAGTAGACGATCGACTCGCGGAAGAAGTTACCGGCACCGCCGCCGCCCCACAGGTACGCCTGGAAGTGCACCGGCAGCTCGGCCATGAGCGAGAGCTTGCCGTACAGCGGCGCCCAGCGGACCCCGATGACTCCGTTCCCCTGCATCTGCCACAGGTTCTTCATGTCCGAGGTGATCTTCACCTCGGGCGAACCGGTGGCCGGCGCCGGGTTGCGCTCGAGCAGGTGCGCGGCGACGTCGTTCGCGAGGTTGGTGTGTCGCGAGTAGGCGTAGCCACCCTGAAGCTCGAAGGCGAGCGTCTCGGAGACGTTGTAGGCGACGCCGACGTTGAAGTTGTAGTGCTCGGTCAGCGCGTTGACGATCGTCAGCCCTACCTGCGGCGTGAGCTCGAAGCGGTTCTTGACCGTGTAGAGCCGATTGCGGACGACGACGTTCTCGATCAGCTGCTGGTTCGACGGATCGTTCGCCGGCTGCTTCTGGGCGAAGGCGGAGGCGCCGGTGAGGGTCACCGCCGCGAGGACGAAGGCTCGGAGCATGGTTCTCATGGTCATGGGGGTCACAGGCAGGTGTTCTGGAATTCGGGCGCCACGTCGTAACAGACCTCGACGGTGCTCAAGGATTCGGGCACCGCGGTCCCGTCGAAGCGGATCACGTTGCGGAAGGTCGAGGCGTCGCACTTGACGTACTGGGCTCCGTTGGGCGCCGCGCCGATGCTGACCGGCACGCGGACCGCGCAGCGGCCGGAGCGGCAGACCTCGCCCGGGTTGGGGCAGTTGCCGTCCACGGTGCAGTTCGCCGCGTTGGCGGGGGAGACGTAGAGCTCCACGCCCGAGGCGATGCCGCCCATGGGCTTGAGCTCGGGGCCACGGGTCAGCCGGAACTCACGGCGCAGACCGGAGGCCGCGTAGCCCAGCGACGCGAGCGCGTTCGAGAAGTCGTCGTCGCAGATGTTCACCGCCACCCCGCCGGTGTCCGAGGCCACCTGGAGGTAGCGGCTGCCGAAGTAGGCCACCTCGTAGCCGCCGTCGTTCACCCCGCCCTTCGGGCACGGTTCGCCGGGGTTGACGAGGTTGCGGCAGCAGCCGACGTGCTGGGACGGATCGCCGAACTGCGAGGGGATTCCGGCGTCCTCGTCCCCATCGAGCGCGACGATCGCCGCGAGGGCGACGAGGTCCTGCCTTCCGTAGCCCTTGTAGGTCTCGAGGTAGCGGCTGAAGTACGAGGTCGCGCCGTACGCCCCGCTGCCGGAGAGGGTGCCATCCGCGGCGCAGCGGCAGCCCGGGTCGGCCGTGCAGATGGGCTGCTTCACCAGCGGGTTACAGGAGGAGTCGTCCTCGTCGGAGACCACCACCACGTAGAGCGCCGCGTCCGGCCGGACGAACCGGTCGGGGCCGAGGTTGGCCGGGTTCTCCAGGGTCAGGTACGCGTTCAGCAGCCCCTTCTCCGAAGCGCTGCCCTGCGTGCCCACCTGCGCCATCTGCGCGAAGGCGGTGACGGCGTCCGCGGTGCTGCCCGAGCCGGTGTTACAGGTGGAGACGGTGCCGGTGACGTCCGGCGTGCAGGCGATGAAGTTGCCGGACTTATTGCCCACCGACCAGGTCCGCAGCGTGCCGCGGGTGGCCGGGTCGTCCGTGTCGGTGGTGGTCACCGCGATGTGGAAGTCGATCGGCGGCTGGGCGGAGACCAGCTGGTTGATGAAGCCCTGGAAGTTCTGCGCCAGCCGCTGCTGCTTGGGCGCCATCGACCCGGAGGAGTCGACGATCCAGAGGATGTCCACCTTCCGCACCGAGAGCTGCTGGAACAGATCGCACTGGCGCGGGGTGTTGATGCGGAAGTCGTCGGTGGCGCGGGTGGGATCCACTTCGGCGCCGGGAGCGCCCACCTCCACCTGCGGCGTGCCGGGAACGATCGCGAAGTCCTCGTGGACGCGCCGGGTCGTCGTGCGGTCCTGGCAGGCAGCCGCCGCGAGCGCGAGCACGGAGACCAGACCAATGCGTGCGAAGCGTTCCATGGAGGCACCCGGAAAAAGCAAGGTCCGGGTTGCTAGCACAGGCCCCGAAGGGGTACCAAGGCGAATCACCCGATCGACGCGCCTCCGGCCGGCGCGCGGTCCGTGTGGCTATTGCAGCGCAGGTGGGACGCAGGCCTGCACCGGCTGTCCATCCACCGTGGAGAGCGCGTTGCAGACCCACGACTCCGGGCAGTCGGCGTCCAGCTCGCACGGGAGGGTGCAGATCGATCCAGAGTCCTTGCGGATGCACAGCCCGCTCTCGCACGCGGCCGGCCCGAAGCTGCAGTCCGCGCCGGCGGAGCCACCACCCACCGGGAAGCAGACCTTCACGTTGGCACTGCCGTCGAGCGGGGCGGCTTCGCGGCAGGTGAAGCCGCCGGGGCAGTCCTCGTCCTTCGCGCAGGTGCTGGTGCAGACGCGGGCGGTGCCCACGTCGAGGCAGGCGCCGGTCTGGCACGGGGGCCGGCCCGGGGTGCAGTCGTCGCCGAAGAGCCCGCCCATCGGGGCGCAGACGCCGGAGCCGCTCTTGGGCCCATCGGAGACGCGGTGGGCCGCGGAGCAGTCGTAACCGGTCTCTTCGCTGTACTCGCAGCAGCGGTACCGTTCGTCCCCACACTCGAAGTCCTTGCTGCAGGGCGCCGAGCAGATCTCAGTGATGCCCGCGTGGAGGCAGACCCCGGCCACGCAGTCCGCCGCGCCGTTGCGCGAGCAGTCGTCGCCGATCCGCCCCAGGCCGCTGGCGCAGGTCCCGCGCTGCGGCATGCAGTAGCTCAAGGTGGCACCGGAGCTGTCCTCCACGGGTTTGCAGACGAACCCGGGGCCGAAGCTCTTGACGCAGGCCGCATCGTCGGCGCACGGCGTGGAGCAGAAGGCTTCGCCCTTGAACGGGCAGTCCTGGCAGTCGTTGACGATGCAGCGGTTCTCCGGGTGTCCGCCCGAGCGGCAGTCGTCGTTGTCGGTGCAGGGCGCGCACATCCTGCCGTCGGTGGCGGGTTCGCAGCGCTGCGCGTCCACGTTGCAGGTCTGGCCCAGGCCGCACTCGCGGATCTGCCCCCGCTCGTCGGCTGCGTCGCAGTAACCGACGCAGGTGTTGGCGTTGGGCACGCACTGGAAGGGGCCCGGGTTGTCCGGATCGCCCTGGCCGATGTCCACGCAGGAAAAGCCGGCGGGACAATCCCCGGTGCGGTCCGGATCGCAGTCGCGGCCGCAGAACTGTTCGCCCGAGACGACGTTGCGCACGCACAGATCGAAGTAGCCGCCGCACTCCTCGTCGCCGCGGCAGGGCGAACAGAGCGGGCGTCCGGCGCTGCAGGTCTGGGATTTGGGGACGCACTGCTTGATCAGCGCGCCCTCCGGTCCCGCGGGGATCTCGCTGCACTCGAAGCCCACCGGGCACGCGTCATTGACGCCGCACTTCGTGGTGCAGAACTGTTCGCCCGAGCCGATCGCAGTGAAGCAGGTGCCTCCCTCCGGGCACTGCAGCGTGTCCTGACAGGGCGAGCAGAGGGTGCGCTGCACCTTGAGGTAGCAGTTGCCGGTCTCCGGGTTGCAGCTGTGGCCCGATGGGCACTCACCGTCCTCGTGGCAGCCGGTGATTTTCTTGCAGATGCGGCCGTAGCGCCCGGCCGCCTCGCACCGGTAGTCTTCGGGGCAGTTCGAGTCGTCCTGGCACGTGTCGGTGCAGAACCCGGTCGCCGTATCCAGCGCGACGCACAACCCGGTGGAGCACTCCTCACTCACCGTTCCCGCGGCGACGGGCGAGCACGGCTCGCCCATCGCTTTGGGCGGAGGCTTCGTCGGCCCGCAAGCGCCGAACATCAGCGCAGCCATCCAAACAACCGCCAACTGAGCCGAGCGCTGCCCCACAAACAACCTCCGCTGAGTGGGTAGTGACTGGTGAGTCGTGAGTCGTAAGTGGTGGATCGTAAGTCCGGGTAGCAGGTTTCAGCAGAGAGTCGTGGTCAGAGTCGAGAATCCCACCCGGAGGCCCATTCGGGCCGGAGGGTCACTCTACCCACCACACACGACCAGCCACAAACGGAGTTCGTAG
This sequence comes from Myxococcaceae bacterium, assembly GCA_019686135.1. Taxonomy (GTDB): domain Bacteria; phylum Myxococcota; class Myxococcia; order Myxococcales; family Myxococcaceae; genus JADGHL01. The sequence continues at coordinate 10,418 of JADGHL010000047.1, forward strand.
TCGGCGAGGAGTTACTTCTTCGCCGCCTTGTGCGACTCGCGCAGAGCGACCTTCACCGACGGCCGGATGTAGAGGATGCCGTCGTTGTGGCCGGGCACGCTGCCCTTGATGAGCAGCAATCCCTTCTCGGCGTCGACGTCCACCACGGTGAGGTTCTGGGTGGTGACCTTCTCCACGCCGTAGTGACCCGGCAGCTTCTTGTTCGGGAACACGCGGCCCGGCGTCTTACGCTGACCGATCGCGCCCGGGTGACGGAAGTACTCGTGGGTCGACGCACGGTCCCTGAAGCCGGCGAAGTTCCAGCGCTTCATCACGCCCTGGTAGCCGCGGCCCTTGGTGATGCCCGTCACGTCGACCAACTGGCCCTTCGAGAAGAGGTCCGCCTTCACCGCATCGCCCACGTTGACGGTCGCCGCCTCCTCCGGGGTGACGCGGAACTCCTTGAGGTGCCGCCGCAAGGGCGCGTTGTTCTTCTTGAACACGCCGATCTCCGCCTTGCTCAGGGCCTTCTCCTTCACTTCGCCGAAGCCCAGCGTGATCGCGGAGTACCGGTCCTTCTCCGCCGTCCGCTTGCCGACGACGACGTTCGTCGAGACGTCGATCACGCTCACCGGGATGAGGTTCCCCTCCTCGGTGAACACCTGGGTCATTCCAACCTTCTTGCCGATCAGGCCCTTCGACATGACTGCACGCTCCTGGATGGGGACACGGACGAAGCCGGCGGTCCCGGTGAAAGGGTGGCGTACCTAGCACACACGCGCCCGGATGCAAACGAAGCCCGGCCGCCCGCTACTTCGCGCGATCGATCTTCGGGTACAGCACCGCGAGCTGCGTGTCGGGCACGCGCTGCGCGTAGCACTCCTCGCCGAGCAGGAACAGCGCCTGGTCGAGGTAATCCTCCGCCGCGGCGACCTCCTGTTCCTTCTCGGCGATCGCCTGGTCGAGCTCCGCCATCCGCTGCTCGTAGTCGGCCTTCCGCTGGGCGGACTCGTCTTCGATCTGCAGCAACCGCCCGTGCGCCAGGATGCCGTCCGCGCCGGGCTGCCCGGGCTCCGGCGTCAGCGCCGTCGCCAGGTCGTGCTCGAGGTCCTCGATCTCGCGCGAGGCCCGCATGTGGGCCAGCCGCATCTTCTTGAGATTCTGCCGCGCGACCTCGACCACCCCCGGATCCCGCGCGGTCATCTCGAGATCCTTGAGCTTGGCCTCCTCCTTCTTGAGGTTGGTCGCGCCGTAACGCACGTCCGCCCGCTTGGTGGCCAGCTTCTTCCGGAGCTCCTTGACGCGGCCTTCGATCGCGTCGACCGCGCGGCGGTACCGCTTCACCGTCGCGTTCAGGGTCTCGCGCTCCGCTTCGATCTGCGCGAGGTACTCCTGGTAGCTCGCGTCCTCGTCGTTCATCTGCTGCTCGAGGGCGGCGAGCTCGTCCTGGCGGGCGATCAGCGCCTCCTCGGCGCGGAAGACCCGCTGCATCGACTGGGGTGCGTTGGGCTTGTTGGCGAGGCGCTCACGCGCGAGATCGCCGAGCTGGAAGATGAGGTCGTTGTACGACTCACGAGCCATGCGCCCGGTACGTACCACGACTCGCACTCGGGCGACGAAGAAGACGCTACGCGGGGACCGCGGCTTCGTGATCGGGGTAGCGACCCTCGGCGAGCTTCATCAGCTCCACCGCGCGGTCCTCCTCCTCGGCGCGGTTGAGCTCGCACACCCAGGCGCTCGAGTAGTCCGCCTGCAGCCGCGCGGTCTCGGCCATCTCCTCGTAGCGGCCCGCAGACGCCCGCGCCGCCGCGGCCTCCTCCACCAGTGCACGGCGCAGCTCGTGGGGGACCTCCACGTCCTCCGGCGGTACCGGCAGAGGGCCCCGCCCCATTGCCGACAGCCGTGCGAGCAGCCGGGAAGCATGCGCCCGGCAGAAAGCCGAGAGGACGAGCAGCCGGGCCTTGAGACGCACGTCCTCGGACCGCTCGGCGATCGTCGAGAGCGTCCTCGCGGAGACCAGCTCCGCCTCCCATGCCGCCGCCAGCGAAGCGGCGAGCCGTCCGTGCCTCGTTCCCATCCCCGGTCCCAACCCCCACCTGAATCAGTACGAAGCTAGGGACGCGATCCCGGTGATTCAACCGAGGCTGCGCTGGACCATCCACACCGCGCCGGCGACGAGGATCGCCCCCGAGCCCAGACGCAGGGTCCACAGGTTCACGGTCGGCCGGCGCGCGGCGAGTCGGACCAGCGGAAAGGCCAGCAGCACGATGCACGCCTGGCCCAGCTCGACGCCGAGGTTGAACCCGAACAGCCCCATCGCCACCGAGCGCCCGAGCCCGAGCTCCATCAACACGGACGCGAACCCGAAGCCGTGGACCAGCCCGAAGCCGAAGGTCAGCAGGATGCGGTGGCGGTGGGAACGCAGGACGAGGTTCTCGATCGCCACCCAGCAGATCGACGCGGCGATCAGGATCTCCACCCCTCGCGCCATGGGGGGCGTCAGCCGGATGATCCCCAGCGCCGTGGCCCCCAGGGTGATCGAATGCGCGAGCGTGAACGAGGTCACCAGCCCGAGCACGCGCCGCCACGTCCCGCCGATGAGCAGGACCGCCAACAGAAAGGCGATGTGGTCGATCCCGCCGAAGATGTGCTCCACCCCGAGGAGGATCCAGTTGCCGAGCCCGCGCACCTTCTCCGAGTCGTTCGAGGGCTTTGGCTCGCCGAGCAGCGTCAATGTCTGCAGCCCGCCCTGCGCGAAGGACTGGGCGCGCAGCTCGCCATCGCCATAGGCACCCAGGACGATCCGGTACGCGGCCGGGAGCACCGAGAGGATCCGGAAGGTCTGGGTCAGCTCGCCGGGGCCACACCGGAAATTCGCGCCGAGCTCGATGTAGCCATCCTTCGGCCGGGCCCACTGCGCAACGCGCGTGCACGGGCCCTCGGCCGCGGACAGCGGCATCTCGTCCCAAACCCCGGCGGCGATGGCATCGCGTCCGGCCTCGAGCTCCGCCGCGGTGAGGTCGCCGTCACCGTCCGCGTCGATGGGCGCCAGCAGCATCAGCGTGGCCGGCGTGAGGGTGACCACCTCGGTGACCGTCCCGTCTCCGGCGCGGGTCGCCTGCGCGTAGATGATGTCCGCATCGTGCGCCGAGGCGGCGCCTGCGCAGAGGAGAACGAGGAGAGTGATCGGCGCGCGCATCGGCCTGCCGTGCTACCGCGTCCGGGGTGAACACGCCACCGCCCCGCTGCCGATCCGGCCTGACGCGGTCCCTCTCCCGGGAGCGCGGCGGGCGCTGGGAACGATCTCATCGCGCCCCATGCGCGCGCTTCTGGGAAAGTAGTGCTGCGACTCCTGTCCGTGGGTCGCGCTGCCGGCCGGACGGGGGGCGCGGGCGCGTCAGCCGGAGCTTCCGGCGCGGTGTCACGCCCGGCGCGCGACCAGCCGGCGCAAACCGCGGAACGCCTCCGCCCCGGGCCTGGCGGCGGCGCCGTCCCGTAAGACGTCGCCGCCTCCGTGCGCGGCGGTCGTGCACGCGCGCCACATGGGTTGCGAGCACGCCGCCCCGCACTTCACGCGGACCCGGGGGCCGCACCCGCGATCCGCGAGCAGGCCGCCATCCCGCCTACGTCTTCGGCGGCACGAAGGATCGCGTCGCGCCTGCCGCGCCTGCGCATCCGCCCGAACGTTCGGGTTGCTCTCTCGGCCCCCGCTACCTGGCTCCCGCGGACTGCGCCACCGGCTCATTGCGCGGCCGCTTTCGCGTTCGCACATGGCGTGGATCACCAGCCGGCCTGACTCAGGCCTGGAGCGGGTCGACGTGCAGCTCGATCCGGCGCTCGTGCCCGCCGGTGTGCTCGCTGCCGCAGCGCGGGCAGAAGATCGGCTGGGCCCAGGCGGTGTCGACCTTCACGTCCTCGGCGCAGCAGAACAGAGAGAACCGCCGAAGGTCGTCGTCTTCGGACCTCATCTCGGGGAGCCGATCCGGCGGCGGCACCGCGACGAACGTCGGCCCGGGGTTTGCGCCGAGCGTGCGCCACGGGTACTGCAGCTGTTCGTACCGGATCTCCCTGCCGAGCACGTCCGCCACCTTCTCCAGCCACGCGCGCTGCTGGGGCGTACACCACTCGTCCGCGGGGGCCTCGTACCCGCAGTAGGGGCAGAAGCTCCGCACGTCGTCGCGGGCGATCTCCTGGTGGTTCTCGAAGCTGAGGTGCCGCCCGAGGTAGCGCTGGACGATCGCGCCGTCGGTGGGGCCGCCGCGCACCTTGAACTGGCGCCGGCAGCGCGGGCACTCACGTCGAACGAAGCCCTGCGAGTCCACCGGAAGCGCCACCCGCTGCATCGGCCCTCCCATCCCCGCCGTCCGGCGGCGCTAGAGCGCCCACCCGCCGCGGCGGCCGCGGCTGGCCACGGCGAGCACCAGCGAGACGAGCGCGAACACCAGAAAGAGGTGAATCCACCACCCGAGCGCGGCACCGCTCACCATGCCCATCGCCCAGAGCACGAAGAGGATCGCCGCGATCGTCCAGAACATCGCCTCACCCTTGGCCCGCGCGCCCGCCACGGAGCCGGCAGTGGTTGCGCGGGAACGTAGGGATGAGCGCCGCCCGGCGGAAGGGCGCGCAGCGTCCGAAGAACCGGAACATTTTTCCTTCCTTTCGGACCACGTCTGCCCACCGGGCGCGTTCCATTCGCCTGCTTCCGTAGGGTTAGGCCGTGGCACGCACGCTGCTTTGCCCGGCTCACCGCCGATGGGGGGTCGTTTCGGGTCGGTCGGGGGAGGAGCAGATGCGCGGACTACGTGCGGTCACGGTAGGCGCAGTGCTGTTCACGGCCTTCGCAGTGGGCGCGTACCAGCGGGACCGCGCGCCCGTCTGCGATCTGGCGCCGGCACCGGTCCCGGCGACCCCCGGCCCGGCGGAAGCGGAGCTGTTGCGGCAGATCCAGGATCGCGACGCGGAGATCGCCCGGCTGAAGGCGGCGATCGCCGCCCGCGAGGACGCGGCGCTCTACGCGGAGGCCGAGGCGAAGGGTGTGGTGGAGGCGGTGAAGAAGTCCGGGCTCCCGGCGAGGCAGCAGCGGCGGATCGCCGTGGCGATCATCCGCGAGGCGCACGCCCACGACATCGATCCGCTGCTCGTCGTGGCGGTGATCCGGATCGAGAGCGCGTTCGACAACTACGCCGTGTCCCCCGTGGGCGCGATGGGACTGATGCAGCTGATGCCGGACACCGGCCGCTGGCTGATGCAGCGGCGCGGGGAGAAGCTGGGGCGGCGCACCAACCTCTTCGACTCCGAGCTGAACATCGAGATGGGCACCGCGTATCTGGCCGAGCTGATCGAACAGTTCGGCACGCTCGAGCGGGCGCTGGTGGCGTACAACGCCGGGCCGGGCGCGGCGCAGAAAATCCTCAAGGACAAACGCGCGCGGACGAAGTTCCTGAACGGCTATCCGAAGAAGGTGATGAGCGAGCTCAAAAGGCTCCAGCGCGCGGCGCAGACCCGGATGGCGGAACAGGTCGAAGTCCCGGAACCGGACGGTCGCGGCTGAGGCTGTCGTCCCGCGGACAGCGCGCGCAACAAGTAGCCAACGATCACCGCCGGGCCCGAAGCGGCGCCCTTCCCGTCCGATCCCGGTCGGCGCAGCTTGTCGCGGCCCTCCGAATCTCTCGGATGCGCGCAGACCCAGGGAGCACTCCGCATGTCGGGCTTCGAAGTGAAGCGGGAAGACACACCGGGGACGATCACCCTCCGGATCAGCGGCACGCTGGACGGGCCGGCCGCAAGGCAGCTCCAGCTGCGGGTGACCGAGGCCGATCCGCGCACTTCGCTGGTGCTGGACTTCACGCAGGTGCGTGAGTTCCACGACTACGCCATCGGCGTGTTGGGGCATGCCCTCCGGGCGCGGAAGGTCCAACTGCTCGGCCTTCGGACGCATCACGCGCGGATGTTCGAGTACTTCGGAATTTCCGCAGGAGGCGGCTCGTCCGACCGCACCCACTCCGGAGAACCGCTGAGAGTGACGAGCAGTTGGTGACGAAGAGTGAGGGGTGGCTCGTGAGGAGTGAGTAGACGGTCGACGCGGACCCATGCCGCGTGCGACGACCGTTGTATAGAGTCGCGCGGTCGATGACTCAGCCCGCTCGTGCCCTCACCCCTGCCCTCGATGCGCCGACCGCCCGGGACGCCATCGCGCGGGTCGTCCGGAACGTTTCGATCGCGGTGGTCGGTAAGACCCGCGAGATCCAGCTGGCGGTGGTGTGTCTCGTCGGGCGCGGGCACCTGCTCCTCGAAGACGTCCCCGGCGTGGGGAAGACCACCCTGGCCGAAGCGATCGCGCGGTCATTCGGGCTCAGCTTCGCGCGCGTGCAATTCACCTCCGATCTGATGCCCGCCGACATCCTCGGCGCGCAGATCTTCCGGCCCCAGACCGGGACCTTCGAGCTCAAGCGCGGCCCGCTCTTCCACCAGCTGGTGCTCGCCGACGAGCTCAACCGCTCCCCGCCGCGCACGCAGTCCGCGCTCCTGGAGGCGATGGCCCAGCGGCAGGTCTCGCTGGATGGCGTCACTTGGCCCCTCCCCTCCCCGTTCGCCGTCATCGCCACGCAGAACCCGGCGGACCTCGCCGGCACCTACCCGCTCCCGGACTCCCAGCTGGATCGATTCCAGATGCGGCTGTCGCTCGGGTACCCCTCCGCGGACGTGGAGGCGAAGCTGTTGCAGTCCCACGCGTCGATCGAACCACTCCGTGACGTCAACCCGGTCTCCTCCTCCGAGGAGCTCGAGGCGCTGCAGGCGGCCGCAGCCCGCGTGACAGTGAACCCGGATCTGGCGGCCTGGGTCGTGCGCCTCGCCGAGGCCACCCGCACGCACCCGGAGATCGAACGTGGCGCGTCCACCCGGGCGCTCCTCTCCGTGATGGACGCGGCCCGCGCGCACGCGCTGGCAGAAGGACGTGACTTCGTCACCCCGCTGGATGTGCGCGCGGTCGTCCCCTGCTGCCTGGCGCACCGGCTGCTCTTGCGTTCGGCGGTGATGGGCACCTTCTCCCGCGACGAGGCGGCGCACCTTTTGACCGAGATCCTCCGGGCAACGCCGGAGCCGAAGTGATCGACTCTTCCGTCCCGGCCGCTCCGCCCATCGGCGCGGAAAGCTCCGGCCCACCAACGTTCCTCTCCCGGTTGCGCGCGCTGTTGCGGCCGCCGCGCTCCTTGCGCATCACGCCCGCCGGGCGAACGTTCCTCATCGTGACGCTCGGCGTGGGCCTGGGCGCGCTCAACACCGGCAACAACCTACTCTACCTGGTGCTGGGCCTGCAGCTCAGCCTCATCGTCATCTCCGGCGTGCTCTCCGAGCGGTGCCTGCGCGGGCTGACGGTGCGCCGCCTGGGCGCGGACGGCGCGTTCGCCGGCGAGCCCTTCGCCTTCCGCTGGGCGGTGCGGCGCGCGCGCGGCCACTCCTTCGCGCTCGAGCTCCAGGAGGAGAACCCGGATCTTCAGGGCAGCGGCCTGTTGGCCCACCTCGGCCCGGGCGAGCAGGCGATCGTTCGCGGCGACCTCGTCGCCCAGCGGCGCGGGCCGCACCGGCTGGCAGCGGTGAAGGTCACCACGCAGTTCCCGTTCGGCCTGTTCGCCAAGACGCGCACCTTCCCTCTGGAGGGCCTCGTGGAGGTGTTTCCCCGGCGCGTCCCGCCGCCGCACCACGAACCGTCGGGCAAGGACGGGGACGATGGACAGCAGCCCCGCTCGCAGTCGGCCGGTGGCACCGGGGAGGTGGTGGAGCTCGCTCCCTACCGGGAGGGGGACGATGCGCGGCGGATCCACTGGGTGCGCAGCGCCGCGCTCGGGCAACTCGTCCGCGTGGATCGCGCGCGCGAGGAGCGGCGCACATTCCTGCTCCGCACGACGGTGGGCACGCCGGGCGAGCGCCGCGAGCGCGAGTGCGAAGCGCTGGCGGCCACCGCGCGCCGCCTGCTCGCGCAGGGCCACAAGGTGGGGCTTCGGACGGATTCGGTGGAGCTGCGCCCATCGAGCGGCCCGGGACAGGAGCGGCGCCTGCTGATCGCCCTGTCGCACGTGGGCTTCGCCATGCCGGAACGGGAGCGGAGATGAACGCCGCGCGCCGAACCCGCGTCCGTCTGCTCGCGCGCGATCTGTCCGCCGCCGCGGCTTTCGGCGCGATGGCGATCTCCGGCGAGCTGCCGGTGTGGACGGTCGCGTTGTTCGCGCTCGGCCTCATCGCCGCGCTCTTCGGGCTTCGGCCGCTCGCACGGGTGGGCCTGTCGTCCGGGATCGGCGTGGCCGCGGCCGCGGCGATGCTCTACGCCAACGTGGCGATCGGCGGGATGGATCTGGTCGTCGCCGCCTGCGCGTTCGCGTCGATCATCACCCTCCACCGCATGCTCTCCGCGCCCGGCCCGCGCACCGATCAGCAGGTCCTGCTCACGAGCCTTTTGATGATCTCCGGCGGCGCGGCGCTCTCCGGCGAGCTGCTCTTCGCGGTGATGCTGCTCTTGTTCGCCATCCTCGCGTGCATCGCCCTTTCCCTCGCCGTCGTGGAGCGCGCCGTCCCCCCGGGCGCCGACTTCTCCACGGCGCCGGTGCTGCGGCGGATCGGCCTGGGCGTGGTGGCGGCGATGGTGGGCGCGGCCGTGTGCTTCCTCTTCATCCCGCGGATGAACTGGAACGCGCTCGGGCGGCGGCCGTCGAAGGGGCTGGGCGCCACCACGGGGCTGAACGACGGCATCCGCCTCGGTGGCAGCGGCGGGAGCATCAAGACCAACCCGCGCGTGGTGGCGCGGATCCACCTCGAGCCCGATCCGGGCGTGGACGCGCTCAACGCCCACTGGGTCGCCTCCACCTACTCGGACTTCGACGGCACGGCGTGGTTCGGCACGGGCGACCGCGGCGCCCCCCAGCGCACCTGGGTCCAGCTCGAACAGCGCCCCGGATCAAAGCCGATCCGGCAGGAGATCGAGCTTCTGCCCGCGTACGGCAGTCACGTCGCCTTCGCGCTGGCCGATCCGCTCAGCATCGGCCACGCCACCGCGCAGATTGGAACCCGGCACCAGCGCGTCGCGGTCCAGGCGCTCGCCGGCCTCGAGGTCCGGCTGCTCGGCGCCGCGCCCGCGTACACCTACTTCGCGTACAGCTCGCTGGCGCCCCGCACAAACGGTCCGCAACAGCTCGAACCGCGCGACCAGCTCCGGCTCACCCGCCTGCCGGCGAAGCTGGACCCGCGCATCCCCGCGCTCGCCGCTCAGGTGCTGGGCGGCGAGAAGGATCCGCGCCGCGCCGCGCAGAAGCTCGAGCGCTACCTCAAGGACAACTACGGCTACACGCTCGATCTGCCGGACTCGCCCGCCGATCCGCTGGCGGACTTCCTCTTCGATCGCCGCAAAGGGCACTGCGAGTACTTCGCCAGCGCGCTCGCGGTGCTGTTGCGCAGTCAGGGGTTCGCAGCCCGCGTCGTCACCGGCTTTTTCGGCGGAGAGCGCGTGGGAGACGAGTACGTGCTGCGCGCGGGCGACGCCCACGCCTGGACCCAGGTGTTCGTCCCCGGCGAGGGCTTCGTCACCTTCGACGCCACGCCCGAGAGCGGACGCACCGCGCAGTCGATGGCGCTTCTGGCCTGGCTCACCGCCGCCTACGAGCGGCTCGACACGCTTTGGCGCGGCAGCGTGCTCGAGTTCTCGCTGCAGGATCAGGCCGGGGCGCTGCGGACGGTGAAGCGCTTCGGCCGGGGCCCGGGGCGGTTCGATCTGCCACGCAGGAGCACGTGGATGGCGGCCGCGGTGCTTGCCCTTGCGATCTACGCGGCGTGGCGCCTGCGCAGGCCCCGCGCCGAGCGTGTGCGGCCCCACCCGGCGACGGTGCTGCGCGAGCGCGCCGAGCGAAAGCTCGCCGAAGCCGGCATCGAAGCGCAGCCCGGCGAAGGCTTCCAGGAGCTCACTGCGCGCCTTGCGGCCGTGTCCCATCCTGCCGCGCCCGCATGCACCGCGCTCTGCGCGCGCTACGTCGAGGCGCGGTTCGGTGGCCGCACCGTGGCCGCGTCCGAAGCGCAAGCGCTGCTCGATGCGCTCGATCGGGCGCTCGGCGGCCACACGCAAAGCTGAACGAAGCAGCCACCGACCTCTATCCGGCTGCCCTGCGGCCGCGCGGGCGGCCCACGTCCTCAGGTTGCGAACGTCCATCGGGCGCGTGAGCAATTTCTCCGGAAAGGAGGTCGCTCGGTGACGAGGACGAAGCCGAACCCCTGGAGCGTCGACGTCGAGGCGACAGTCCACTCCGCGAAGGAGTGGCCACCGGACGCGCACCCCGTGGACGTACGGCGGGAACCGAGCGAGCCATCGATGTGGCGTCCCAGCGACGCTGTGCAAAGCCCGACGCGCCCGGGTGCGCCGAGGGCGGAGCACCCGGACTGGAACAGGGAAGAACGCCCGGTTCGGGACGAGGGCTTCCGGTAACGATTACCGGAAGCCCGGCGCGTGGGAGTCATCCAGTCCGGCAACAAGTGCAGGGCGGACAGGCGCGTTGGCGAGCGGAAGGACCAGACGCCCGGATCGACACGCGGACGCGGCCGTCAAGGGCGGTGGCACCGCGGTTGCTCTCGTCAAGCCCCGACAAGGGACGGAGGTGGGCGCGTGGCGGCGGAGAAGAAACCATCCAGGAAATCGAGCAGCAAAAGGGAGAGACCCATGCAGCTGTCCACCGAGTCGTCGAACTCCGGTTCGCTGGCGATGTACCTCTCGGAGATCAATCATTATCCCCTGCTCACCGCGGAGGAGGAGCAGGCGCTGGCGCGGAAGTTCAAGAAGGGCGACCTGCAGGCGGGCCACCGGATGGTCACCGCCAACCTGCGCTTCGTGGTGAAGGTCTCGTACGAGTATCGCTCCTATGGGATCCGCATGGCGGACCTGATCCAGGAGGGCAACATCGGCCTGATGAAGGCCGTGCAGAAGTTCGATCCGGACAAGGGCATCCGGCTCATCTCCTACGCGGTGTGGTGGATCCGCGCGTACATCCAGAACTACATCCTCAAGTCGTGGTCGCTGGTGAAGTTGGGGACCACCCAGGCGCAGCGCAAGTTGTTCTTCTCGCTGGCGCGCACCCGCCGCGAGCTGGAGAAGCTGAACGGCAACGCCGACGGGACGCTCGCCAACGTCGATGAGATCGCCCGGCGCCTGCACGTCAAGCCGCAGGAGGTCCGCGAGATGGAGCAGCGGATGGGCGGCCGCGATCTCTCCCTCGACGCGCCCATGGGCGAGGACGGCGGCAACAGCCACGTGGACTTCGTGGTCTCCGAGGCGGTGAGCCAGGACGACGAGGTGGCGGACAAGGAGGAGGCCGGCATCGTCACCTCCCGCGTGCAGACCGCCCTGCGCAGGCTGGATCCGCGCGAACGCTTCATCATCGAGCAGCGCGTGATGAACGAGCGCCCGATGACCCTCAAGGAGCTGGGCGAGCACTTCGGCTTCTCCCGCGAGCGCGCGCGGCAACTCGAGATCCGCGCCAAGGAGAAGCTGAAGATGGAGCTGACCCAGCTCATGTCGGAGATGGATCCGGACCAGGCCGTCGCGCAGTGACGCTTCGTCACCACCGGTGACGAGCGCGCCTTCTGGACCGCGGCGTGCGGCGGCGCGTCCTGATACGCTCCGCCGCGCTTGGTGGGGAAGATCTTCGAGGCGGTTTTTCCGGTGCGCCAGGGGGAGCGGCGGCTCACGCTGCTTCTGTTGGCGCACAACCTCTTCGCGGTCGGCGCGTTCGTGGCGGGGCGTTCGGTCCGCGACGCGCTCTTCCTCGCGCACGCCGACCGGTCCGTTCTGGCCTGGATGTACGTCGCCTCTGCCGCGGCGGTGGCGGCGATCGGCTTCCTCTACGCGCCTTTGGCCGCGCGCGTGCGGCGGGACCGGATGGCCCTGTGCAGCGCGCTCGTCTTCGCCGGCTTCTTCGCGATCGCTTGGTTCGCCGAGCGGCGTGCCTTCGCCGGCGTGTACGAGGTCCTCTACGTCTACGTGGAGGTAATGGGCGCGCTGGTGCTGGTCCAGTTCTGGACGTTGGCCAACGAGCTGTTCCACGCGCGGGAAGCCAAGCGCCTGTACGGGATCATCGGCTCCGGCGGAACGATCGCCAACATCCTCATCGGCCTCTCCACCGCGCGGATTGCCACGCACTTCGGGGCCAGCGCCATCCTGTGGCTGTGCGCGGTGCTGCTCCTGGGCTGCGCAGTGTTCGCCGCGCTGTCGGGCGGCGTGGGCCGGCAGCGGATGTTCGCACGCGCCGCGGCCGGGAAGGCGCCCTCTTCGCGCGGACGGATGAGCGGCGGGATGAGCCGCGTCTTCACCACGCCCCACCTGCGGCTCGTCGCGGTGCTCACCGTGGTGACCTTCTTCACCACCAACATCGTCGACTTTCAGTTCAAGGTCATCGCTGCCGACAGCTTCGGGAAGGACCAGCTGGCGGCGTACTTCGGGTACTTCTCCGCAGTGGTTGGCGTGCTCGCGCTCGGGCTGCAGCTCTTCGGGACCGGGCGGATCCTCAACCGCGCAGGCGTGATCGGCGCGTTGTCCATCCTCCCCGTGGCGCTGGGGCTCGGCTCGCTCTCGGTGGCGGTGGTGGGCGGGCTGTGGGCCGCCTCTGCGATGAAGGGCGCCGACACCCTCTTCCGCTACTCCATCAACGACGCCACCTCGCAGATCCTCTACCTCCCGGTGCCACCGAACGGGCGCGCCTCGGCCAAGGCGTTCATCGACAGCGTGGTCAAGCCGCTGTCGATCGGCGCGGCCGGCCTGGCGCTGATCGGCTACCGCGCGGTCTCGTCGGATCCGTCGACGCTCGCGTGGGTCAGCGTGGCGATGACGGCCGTGTGGCTGGGCATCGTTCTGGCGCTGCGGCCACGATACGTGCGGTCGTTGCAGGACAACCTGCGCAACCGGAGGCTCGACCTCGCGTCGGCACCGTACCGCGTGCAGGACGGCTCCACCCAGCGCGTGCTCACCCGCGCGCTCGAGAGCGGCGATCCGCGCGAGGTGCTCAACGCGCTGGACCTTCTGCCGCACCTGGAGAACGTGGTGCTCGACAACCGCGTCGAGGCGCTGCTGGAGCACCCGATGCGGCAGATCCGGATCGCCGCGCTGGACTACTACAAGCGGCGGCAGGCGATCCGCTTCGCCAACTCGATCTTCCGGCGCTTCGAAGACGACGACGCCGGGGTGCGCGCCGCGGCAGTGGACGCGTTCTGCTCCATCGGCAAGGACAAGGCGGTCCGCTCGGTGAAGGCCTACCTCCAGGATCCCGATCCCGCGGTGCGGAGCGCAGCCGTGGCCGGGATGATCCGCTACGGCGGGCTCGACGGCATCCTGATGGCGGCGGAGGCGCTCAAGCAGCTCATCTCGCATTCCGACGCCGAGATGCGCGTGCACGCGGCGCGGGTCCTGGGCGCGGTGGGCGTGAGCAACTTCTACCAGCCGGTGCTGGAGCTGATGGCAGACGACGACGCGCGGGTACGCCGCGAGGCAATTCACGCCGCCGGCCTGCTCAAGTCCCCCGAGTTCGTCATCCCGCTCATCTACCGGACCCGGAGCCCGGACACGCACCGCGAGGCGGTGGAGGCGCTCTCCCAGTTCGGGCCGTCGATCACCGGCACCCTCGGCAAGGTGATGGCGAACGCGCACGAAGCGCAGCCCATCCGCAGCGCCGCGGCGAAGGTGCTCGGACGGATCGGCACGCCCGAGGCCATCGCCCTCCTCTGCCGCCAGCTCGACGAACCGGACGAGGACCTGCGCAATCAGCTTTACCGATCGCTGGCGCGCGCCGTGAAGGGCAAGCGCGGGCTGGCGCTGGACAGAAAGGTGATCCGCGCCGCGCTGGACCGCGAGTTCCACCGCGCCTACCAGACCCTGATGGACATGGACGCGCTCGGGCTGGGCGCCGGACCCGGCCCGCATACGCCGCGGAAGGGACCGGCCGCCGCGGCTGCGCTTCTGTCCTCCGCGATGGCCGAGAAGGTCGCCGCCACCGAGCGGCGGATCTTCACGCTGCTCGCCGTGTTGTACCCCGAGGCGGAGATGGAGCGAATTTACAGCGGGATCCACGACGCGGCCGCCGAGGACGCCTCACGCCGGCGCGCCAACGCGGTGGAGCTGTTGGAGAACCTGCTCGAGCGCGACCTGAAGCGGAAGCTGTTGCCGCTGTCCGACGACGTGCCACGGAGCGAGAAGCTGCGGGCGATCGCGGATGTGCTGGAGGTGCAGCAGCGGCGGCGCGCGGAGGTGATCGCGTCGTTGTGCCGCGACGACATGCCGTGGGTCCGAGCCTGCGCCATCCACTACGCCGTTGAGCACGGCCTGACGGACGACGTCGACGCCATCACGGAGAGCCTGAAGCACCCGAGCCCGGTGGTGCGGGAGATCGCGTTGCTGAGCCTCTCGCGGCTCTGGCCGCAGAAGGCGGCAGCGCTGGCCGAGGCGGCGCTCGGGGACGAGGCGCTCGTGGTGCGGCGACAGGCCGCGCGGATGGCGACACGGCGGGTGGCCGGAGCCACCGGTTGAGCGGGAGCGGACGACGGTTTCTCACTTGAGAGCGTCCAGGCCATGGCGCCGAACTCACCGCTCAGAAGAGAGCGGCCGGTCCCGAGGCGGAGCGTCGAACGACGATTCAGACAACGCACCGTCGCCGCCCGGGTCTCCGAAAATGGCACCAGTGCTAAGACGGTAGCGGAGAAGAAGTCACCCCTTCCAGAACATCCACACGCCGATCACCACGAAGGCGCCTGCGGCGATGCGCTTCAACACGTTCGGCGGGATGAGCTTCGACGCCGCCTCTCCCACCAGCACGGCGATCGCGGAGGTCAGGACCAGGGCGAGGGCGGAGCCGATGAACACCGCCCACTTCGACTGAGACGACGAGGCGAAGGTGAGCGTGGCGAGCTGGGTCTTGTCCCCCAGCTCCGCCATGAAGACCGTCGCAAAGGTGGTCACGAACAGTTTCCAATCCATGCCCGGCGAGATAGCGAACGGGCGCTCGATTGTGGGAACAAAGCGAACGGACCTCTGTCGGTTAGACTGAGCGCACCTTGCTAAGGCTCTACTTCAATCACGCGTGGGGCGCCGTCCGCACCGAGTCGCGCAGCTTCTCTGCGAAGGACGGCGCGGTGGTGCTGGCCGGCACGGGCGAGAAGTCGGTGCTGCCGCTGTTCGGGTTTCAGCTGCCCGAGGAGGACTATGCGCTTGCCGAGTGGCAGCACGACGGCGCCCGGCTGTTCCCTCCCCCGGCGGCGGTGCTCGAGCGCAAAGAAGGTGGCTCGTTCCTCCCCGTTCCTGCCGATGCGCTGCAGAAGGACGGCGCGCGCGCCTTTCTGCCGCTCTCCCGGGGCCAGACGGTGCGCCTGCGTGAGGGGGACCAAGTCCTCACCATCACGTTCGATCTCCAGAAGGATCGCGCCGGCTGGGACAGGCAGAAGGCGGCGTTCATGCTCGTGTTCCTGGTGTTCCTCACCATCGGGCTGCCGCTGATCTTCCTCTCCGCATCACCGGATCCGACCCTGGTCGACCGCGCGCTGGAGGAGGCGCGGGTGAAGCAGGGGCTGCCGGCAAAGCCGGAGCCGCTCAACCTGCAGCCAGTGCCCGACCCGGACGCGGCGACCGGAGATCCATCGGGCGATGCCACAGGGACCACGCCTCCAGCAACGGGCGAGAAGGCCCCCTCGCGCATCGTCCTTCCCGCCAGCGTGCGCTGACCGGGGCAGCGACTGGGATCACGGAACCGGCAACGTCGTCCCGTCTCGAGGGTCAGAACGGCCGGCGGCGGGCGAGCGGCGCCGACCTCCACGGCAGAGGAAAACAGCCGTGCCTCATGCCCGTCGAAGATGATCACGCGGAGGCTGTGTGTGCCGGGCGCGACTCCTGCGAACCGGAGCTGGCCGTTCGTGGCTTTCCCCCTCACGCCGATAGCCTCCGAAATGTCTTGGAATGTCGATGAACGGTGACCTCCAACGTGCCCGCGGCGATCAGCTGCCGGCGTTGAGGGAACCCCTCCGACTCGACGATCAGGAGATGGGATCGTTGCTGACGTCGGGAGCGTGAATCGGCCGGTCGCGTCGGTCCTCACGGCGCCGAGTCGCTCGTCGATGTAGATGCCCGGCCGCGTCAGATCCGAAGGTGGGCCGACGTCGACGAGCGCGTTGCTGACCGGCTTCCCGTCGGGATCGAACACGCCCCCCCCTGAGCGTCTGGCCGCGCTCCAGCCGGATATCCCCGACGTCCCGGGCGCGCGTCGCGTCGACGTCGAAGGTCCGCGTGATGAAGGTGTAGCCCGGTGCACCGATCGATGGGCAACTCGAACCGGCCCGCCTCATCCTCCACCGCCCGGAGATTGAGACTGAACTTCTCGAGCGGCTGTCCGTCCTCTCCGACGACGCGCCCGATGAGCTTCCCCCCGGTCGCGGACCATCAGCTCCACCGGTTCGGAGCGGGGCACCGAAATCTCGACCGGCTCCTGTTTGCCCAGATCCGTCCCCACCACGCGCAGCCTGTAGCGGCCCGGGCGCAGCCCTTCGAGCGTGAACGCGCCGCCGGGTCCCGTCATGTCGGTCGCCGAGGGCGTCGTCGCGCCTCCTTCGAATCCTCTGCCGCCATCCGGGTGGAGCCGTGGATTCCTTTCAAGCGCGTGGAGATTCCACCGCCGTCATCCCGAAGTGCGTCAGCTTCGACAACCTCGCGAACGAAGAGGATTCCACACCGGAAGTCCACGCGAACCCGGAACATATAGCGAACTCCGCGATATGGGCGTGACATGTGCGACGCGGTAAGAGCCATACCCGGCAAGATCGTTTTTCACAAACTTTTCCAATACACACATCCACGAATAGTCGAGCCGTGAACAGTGCATTTCAATGACACTCATTGAGCGCTTGCTTCTTTCGGCTCAGTCGAAGACGGATCCGCGCGGCGTTCCGACCAGCCGTTCGAGGGATGGCCAGACGCCAACACCAAACAACAAAGGACGATCCCATGCGCAGAACCTATGCAATGAGATACAGACTGGCTCGGGTGTCCCTCGCAGCCGTCGCGTTGGTCGCAACGCTCGCGGTTGCCTCCGACGCCTCGGCGGGCGTGCCCTACACGGACGCGCCCTACTGTTCGCTTCCCGCCACGTGCCCGAACGGCATCGTCGAGGACTTCTCCTCGTACTCCGGGTTCCCCATCAGCATGGGGAACTACTTCGTGACGCCGAAGGGCTTCGTGTTCATGGGCGAGGGCCTGAGCCTCTACAACGATTCGATCATCGGCCCCAGCCTCTATTTCGAGTGCGGCGGCGGTTCGCCCTTCACCTTCCAGCCAGGCGTTATCAAGCTTCCGGTGCCGAGCGCATGGGTGACGCTCACGTTCCGGGGCATGCCGGCCACGATCAATTTCATCGCGGTCAACCAGAGCGGCGAAATCATCGAGGCGGTGACGAAGACCAGCCTGGGGACCGTCGAGCAGATCAAGCTGGGGCCGGGCGATCCCGGGTCCGGCGACTCGATGATCGAATACATCTTCATGTGGCACGTCGAGGACGGCACCTGCTCCCTCGACTGCGGTGAGCCGTTCATCACGAACATCACGATCTGCGACACCTGCGGCGTCTAGCTGTGACCCGGTGGACAGGCTACCTTCCGGAAGGCACAGGTAGCCTGCTCCCCGATGCTCTCCACCGTCGAAAAGGTCCTCTTCCTCAAGTCGATCGATCTGTTCTCCCAGATCCCCGGCGAGGATCTCACCCAGATCGCGCTGGTCTCGACGGAGGAGAGCCATGAGCCGGGCGACGAGATCTTCGCCGAGGGTGAGCCGGGGGACGCGCTCTACCTGGTGCTCGACGGCAAGGTCCGGGTGCACAAGCACGACCGGGTGATCGCGGAGCTGGGCGAGCGCGAGTGCTTCGGCGAGATGGCCATCCTCGACTCGACGTCGCGCTCGGCCACGATCACCGCGATCACCGACGTGAATCTGCTGAAGATCTCCCGCGAGGACTTCCAGGAGATCCTCAACGAGAAGCCGGAGATCGCCGTGGGGATCATCAAGGTCCTCACCCGCCGGCTCCGCCACGCCACCCGCTGACGCGCGGTCCAGGCGGACGGACGCCTTTGTTGCCCCCGTCCGCACGCCGGCCTGCGCGCCACGCTAAGATTCCGCCGATGGCAAACGCTCCCACGGAGGCCGGGGCCCCGGCGGACCCCATGCAGGATCCGGAGAAGCGCGAACGCGTGGAGCTCGCGCGCAACTTCGCCTTCCACCTGCTCAAGGGGATCAAGCAGATCGGCATGTACCGGCACAACGAGAGCCGGTTCGGGGAGTTCCTCCAGAAGGCGCACGAGGCCATCGGTCAGTACACGGTCCGGCACGGCGCCTTGTCGATGAAGGTCGAGCCGCAGAACCTGCTGCTCTACGGGCAGACGCTGTTCAGCGAGGACAACGCCCTGCCCTACAAGTTCTACAAAGACGGGATCCGCCAGCTGATCTTCCGCCCGGATCTCACCGTGGACGAGCTGGTGGCGTTCACGCTGATCGCCGTGAGCGACACCGAGCGCGGCGGCGAGGACGTGCTCGCGCAGCTGTGGAAAGCCGGCTTCGAGCACATCGAGTACGTCGTCGTCGAAGGCTTCAAGATGGAGGAGTTCTCCGAGGAGGAGGTTCAGGTCGAGGTCGACAAGATCGTCGGCTACCTCTACAACCGGCTGCGCACCAATTCGGACGACTTCCTCCGGTTCGCGCGCGTCTCCACCGAGGATCTCGACGCGAAGATCGACGACGTCGACCAGCTCCGCGGGTTGGTGATCGCCGGCCAGCCCGCCAGCGACGCGCTCAAGGCCCGCATCCAGAAGGAGCTCGAAGAGGAGGAGGGACAGCGGCTCTTCCCCAAGCTCGTGAGCGCGGTGTTCCAGGTCGTCGAGTCCGGCGTGGACGACGCCAGCGCGCTCGAGGAGATGTTCGTCCAGCTCCTCGACGCGATGCTGCTGCAGGAGGACTTCGCCACCATCAACAGCATCGTGCTCAAGCTCCGCGCGATGGAGCAGCGCGATCCGTCGAACAGCGTGATCGCCCGGCTGCGGCTGACCTTCGTCACCAAAATGGGCGAAGAGCAGCGGCTGGGCCGTATCGGGGAGATCCTCCGCACCACGCGCCCGAAGAACCCCCAGGACCTCGTCCGCTACCTCGACGCGGTGGAGGACCTGCCTACGCCGGTGCTGCTGGACGTGCTCGAGAGCGTGGAGCTGCCCGAGAACCGCACGCTCTTGTGCGACGTATTGGCCCGGTACGCCAAAGAGGCCCCGGAGCCCTTCGTGCACCGGCTCGAGTCCGACCGTCCGCAGACCGTGCGCGACATGGTCTACATCCTCGAGAAGAGCGGGCACCCGGACCGGATCAAGATCTTCGGCACGGTGCTCAAGCACAAGAACCTGGCGGTGAAGCTGGACGCGATGCACGTCATCGCCCGCGGCCAGACCGGCGAAGCGCGCAAGCTGATTGCCGACTGCCTGCACGACGCCAGCGCCCAGGTGCGGATGCTCGCGGCGCGGCTGCTCCCGGAGTTCGACCGGGAGAAGGCGTATCTGGACCTGGTGAAGGTGATCAAAGACCCCTCCTTCGAGAAGAAGTCTCCGGAGGAGAAGACCGCCTTCTACGCGGCGCTGGGATCGACCGGCTTGCCGGGCGCGTTCTCGATGCTGCAGTCGATCCTGGCGACGAAGCCGTCGTTGCTGAACAAGGCGCGGGTGCTCAACGACAAGCTGCTCGCGGTCTCCGGGCTCGGCGCGGCGCAGTCGATCCAGGCGCTCAAGCTGCTGCAGCAGGTGGTGGACGACAAGACGCAGCCCACCGAGGTGCTCGTGGCCGCGCGCAAGGCCATGTACCAGACGAAGAAGGCGCTCTTCGGGGACAACGCGGAGGCCAACTGAGATGGCCGAGTCGATCAAAATCAGCCACGGCGAGATGCAGGAGAACCTCTCCGAGTTCGGGCGCGCCCACTCGGAGAAGCTGCAGGCCTGGGGCCGCAGCGTGGTCTCCGGCCTCTACATGCTGATCCGATCGGTGAAGATGTACGACCCGGACAACGCGGTGTTCAACAAGCCGATCGCCGCGCTCGCCGAGGCGATCAACTCGGTGATCCAGAAGGAGGGCCGCTTCGAGCTGGTGACGGTCAAGGAGTCCTTCTACCTGAACAACATGCTGGTGAAGGTCGACCTCAACGCGCTCGACAACGTGCGCTACCTGGTCGCCGAGCTGCGCGCCAAGGACGTCGGCGGCTTCACGCTGCACAAGCCGGTCACGGTCTCCGAGCTTCTGAACTTCGTGTGGATCTTCAGCAAGGAGCAGCAGGACCTCGCCGAAGAGGACGGGCTGGCGGGCCGCAAGCTCCTCAACATGAAGGTCACCAAGTTCTCCAAACTCAAGGAGAAGCTGGACAAGGAGGACCTCGACAACCCGGACGAGCAGAAAGTCGACCGCAAGAAGTACGCGATGACGGTCTACGCGCGGGCGGTGTTCTTCCTCACCAAATACATGGAGTCCGTCCGCAACGGGAAACCGATCTCCTCGGCGAAGGCGCTGCGGCTGGTGCAGGACCTCGTCGACATCTCGTTCGACCAGCGGACGCATTTTCTGGGGATGACGACGCTCAAGCGGGAGTCGGACTACCTCGTCTACCACCAGGTCAACGTCTGCCTGATGTGCATCGTCTTCGGCGCGGAGCTGGGGCTCACCAAGCCGCAGCTGCGCGATCTGGGGCACATCGCTCTCTTCCATGACGCGGGGATGGCCACCATCCCCGAAGACCTCGCCACGAAGAAGGGCGCACTGGCGCCGGAGGAGCGGGCGCTCATCGCGAAGGCGCCGCTCATCAGCGTGCGCAACATCCTCGCGGAGAAGGCCATCACGCGCTCCACGCTGCTCCGGGTGGTCACCACCATCGAACACAAGGTCGACTACGGCACCGCGGTCCGGGACGCGCGCGGCAACATCCAGATGATCATCCCCAAGACCAACCTGGGGCTCTTCGCGAAGATCCTCGCCATCTGCGACACCTACGACGCGCTCACCTCGAAGCGCCCCTTCCGCGACGCCTACGGCCCGGAAGTGGCGCTGATGCTCATGTGGACGGAGATGCGCCACAAATTCGACCCGGAGCTGCTTCAGGTCTTCATGCGCGTCATGGCGATCCAACCCATCAAAGTCATGTCGCGGCGCCAGCGCTCGCTCACCGTCGGCGGTCTGTAGTCATTCTTGTGCTTTCGTGCTGGGCAGTGCCGGCTTCGGGCGTGGTTCATCGTTCGTAGTGAGCAGTGAGTAGGGTGATCCTCCGGCCCTGACGGGCCTCCGGATGGAGTGGTCGGGTTATTGGTCCGTTGCCCTCAGCGCCTGGAGGGCTCTGGCGAAGTCTTCGGGGAGTTGGGCTTCGAACGTCAGGGGTTGGTGGGTGGCGGGGTGGGTGAACGAGAGCTTCCAGGCGTGGAGCGCGTGGCGTCCCAACGCCTTCTGGGCTTCGGCAACTGCTCCCGTCGCCCGGCGCGCTCCTCCATAGAGCGCGTCGCAGAGGAGCGGATGCCCCCGCTCGGCGAAGTGCACGCGGACCTGGTGCGTCCGGCCGGTCTCGAGATCCACCTCGACCAGCGAGGCTTTGTCGAACGTCTCCAGGGTCCGGTAGTGCGTCATCGCGGGCTTGCCGCTCTTCACCCTGCCGGAGAACTTCTTCCGGTGCACGGGATGGCGGCCGTACGGGGTCTCGATGCGGCCCTCCTCCGGCGTCGGTACTCCGTGCACCAGCGCGAGATACGTCTTCTTGACTTCCCGCCCTTTGAACGCGGCCTGCAACGCATGCAGCGTGGCCTCGTTCTTCGCCACCACCATGCAGCCGGAGGTGTCCTTGTCGAGCCGGTGCACGATGCCGGGCCGCAGCTCGCCTCCGATGCCCGCAAGATCGCGGATCCGATGGAGCAGCGCGTTCACCAGCGTGCCGTCTGTGTGCCCCGCCGCGGGGTGCACCACCATCCCCGCTGCTTTGTCCAAGACGATGAGGTCGGCGTCCTCGTACAGGACGGTGAGCGGCAACTCCTGCGCGATCGGCTCCGCGGGCTTCGGCGCGGGCACGTCGATGGTCAGTGTCTCGCCTCCCCGGAGCCGCACCGACGGCTTCGCCACCACCCGGCCGTCGACCTGCACCCGCCCCTCGTCGATCAGCGCCTGGACCCGGGAACGGCTGAGATCGGGGAAGCTCGTCGCCAACACGGCATCGAGCCGCTGGCCCTTCGCCTCCGCAGGAACGAGATGGGTGCGACGTTCGCCGCCGCTCACCAGATCCGGGATTTGATGTGCGCCTTCGACCGCACCACGATGTCCACGATCGCCCGGTCGAAGTAGTTCGTCGTGGTGAAGATCTCGTGGCTCACCCGGCTCTTGTAGAGCTCGCGACCCTCGTCCAGCTCTTCCTTCAGCACGTCGAAGAGGTTGTCCTGCTCGATGCCCTTGATGATCTTCTGCTCGTTGTAGAGCGAGATGTCCGAGGCGATCGCGCGCGCCAACCGGATGGCCTTCGCCTTCTCTTCGTCCGTCATTCCTCTGGGTTTGTAGGATTGCAGACCGGCCCCGTCAACTTCCGCAGCACGGGAGCGGGCCGCTTCGTTCGCTCTGCTACCTGCCCTTCGACCCGGCGTGCTTCTCCACCAGCGCGAGATACCCCTTCGACACCCGCAAGGGATCGATCCCCAACTCCCGCGCCAGGCTCATCAGGAACCCGCGGAGATACACGGTCGCCGGCAACGCCTCGTACCGATCGGCTTCGACGTTCTCGAGATGCCGGGTCGAGATCCGTGTCCGGTCCGCCACCTGCTGCAGCGTCAGCCCCCGGCTCTGCCGGATCTGTCGCAACAGCTCTCCGTTGATGACCGCATCCGGCGGGATCTCGATCGGCCGTTGCCGGGCAGGCTCCCGCGCCCGCGCCGCGACATGCGCCGACACCTGCGCCATCGCGGACTCCGCTGCCGCGATCGCCGACTCCTGCGCCATTACCGGCGCCTGCGCCAACACTCCCCGCCCACCCGGCTCTCCCGACGCTCCGGTCAACACGGCCTCGTTCGACCCGCGCGTCTGCGG